>JALGVI010000030.1 GCA_029838215.1 Candidatus Helarchaeota archaeon
CGGATTATCAAGATGTCGTCCATTTTTCAAAACCAAATACGTGTTTCTCTATCAACCATTGGAACAAACAACGTTTAATCTAGCATTCAGAAATAAATTTTTTTCTCATTCCTACAAAGAATTTAAAAATCACAAATTAATATATGAGATAAAATCATGTAAGCGGAGATTCTCGTTAAATGAAGAAAAATTTCTATAAGGCACGTCTTTTCATTGGAGTTTTCTTCATTCTAGGAATTCTAGTGGTAACCAACATTGCTTTGACCTGTGCATTAAAAAATATAGCAATGAACAGTGATGCTCAAGCACCGTGGAATGAACAAGACTTGAATTTGTGCGTGAACACCGTTCAAGTGAACATCACCCAAGACAATATAACAGTACCTTCCTCAGTAAGAGTCATGGGAGAAATTGTAATTTCTGTCAAGTTCGAAGTAAACGAAACGCTCTCTTCAGGATACATTCAAGTCAAGATCGTCATGAATCGACCCGTGAATCAGGCTTTTCCACCATATTATCCTGCTGTTATTACGGAATTGGTTCAAGCAGAAAATTTCGAAAGTGTAGCCGTTGGGACAGAATACACGAGTACTGCCAGTTACAAGGTGGTTGGATTTACGGGGCAGATTTGGTTTGATGTTTCTCTTTATTACATAAATAGTTCGGATAATATTTTCCTGAACTCCACTCAATCAGAACTTGTTTCGGTCCAACCCGGAGACGACACGATTTTTAATGTCGTTTCTCTGACGATCATGTTTACTGCATTAGGTGTGGGTGCTGGAATTTTGGTACTAAGTTTTTTTCCGAAAAAACACGAGTCTCCAAAAAGTTCAAAATAACTTATTCGAATATTAAGTTTGAAGTCTTCTTGTGACCGACTTGATTATGAGAAAAATAAGTAATTTTCATTTAACCGAAGGTTTAGTAGATTACCGACTTATTTAAGATGAATACTATCCATGAGAATTTCGCATTATTTTAGCTCATTTATGATTTAGATAGATGGGGATGATGTTATCACCTGCCCGTATTGTGGTGCTAAAACGCCCGGAGACATGTTTTGTTCCGTAGAGTGCATGAAAAAAGCTAAGGCAAAAAAAGAGCATGATGTAGACGAAGATCAAGAAATCCAACAACTTTACAAGTTATTACCTGAATTGACTCACGATTTTCTTTTTTGTGCCTTCCATAAGCAAAAATTAGCCGTAGGAAAGCCAGAGCCAATTCCCGATGATCTCAAGGAAAAATATGTTGAGAAAAGAAAAAAGTTTTGTCCCCGTTGTTATCGAACTTATGGATATTCGTACCTATTAATAAAGAAGGATGTAATAGAAGAAGAAAATAATGAAGAGGAAACGGAGAAATGGGATTTTAAATTGCTTCCTTTTGACGAGATGAAGGATTTTCTTTTTGATTTAAATCATTATGTTGATAAGGAACACGTTTCAAATTTAAATGAACCAAAACAAGAGATGTTTCGTCCTAGACAACGCCCGAGAGGCAATTATCGACAAAGAAGAAAGAAACCTTATAAAAGAAAAAAGACATTTAGAAAAACCAGAAAACAAACCTGACTTCGACATGATTTTTAAGTTATGATTTTTTAAAAAGTATTGACGGAGAGGGTAAAAACGTTTCACTGGAGCTTAAAATGAACATGCACGAAAATGTAGGGGCAAAATGCGAATGAATGATGGTAGTGATGATTTTTCCGACTCTAGGTATTCCGATAACGACTGGACTTCGCAGGATGCGAAAACAGTAATTGATGAGTTTAAAAAAATTCATGAAATTGAAGAAGACATCGTACCCATATCTGAAGGAGTGAGTGATGTCTCAGAAGTCACGATCGAATTAGAAGCCTTACGAAAAATGCTTTTCCACGTGTATGAATTCGGCAACTTTGAAGATGCAATAAAAAAGTGGAAAGAAGTTTACGGGTTAATGATAGGAAGAATCGAATATGGTCGATTGATCATAACAGATGCAGCACCCATTACCCATGGAACGGCTCGTGGCGTGGAATTTAAGAAAGATGATTACGTGTTCGCAGCAAAACTCAATGACATGATAACTGCAGACACTGAACGAAAAGAGTTTTTCGTTGGATGGTATCATAGCCATCCCGCCATTGGCTTGTTTCTATCAGGAGTGGATTTAGTTAACCATTTAGGATATCAATTAGTAAATGAAGTTGCGGCGGCAATCGTCTTCGATCATTGTCTTCTTCTTGAAAAACAGATCCCGTTCAAAGTATTTCGTCTTGATTCGGTGGACTTCTCGAGCCAAGATGATTTGGGTTATCATGAAGTTAGTTACATCATTCCAGGGATCAGCGAAGAAGAACAATTCCTTTTAGCAAGGGAAATGCACGATGAAATAGCCAAGGATTTGAAAAAAACACGCAGCAATTCAGCAGAGAAATTGTTCCGCAAGCAAGTAGAAAGCGAATATAGGGAATTCATGAAAAGAGTTAGAAAAGAACACATTGAATACGAAAAAACGGATTATAAGAAATTACGAAAGGGAAAGAAGGTCAGCAAGGCCAACCGTACTGCTCCCAGGAAAAAAGGCGGAAAGAAAAAACCAAAGGCGAAAAAAGCAAAAAAATCGAAGAAAACAAAGAAAGCAAAGGAGAAAAAGAAATCTAAAAAATCAAAGAAGAAGTCTTAATTTTCAATCGAAGAAATAATCCATCAATACTTCATCATAATATTGACCATTTATGCGGTATTGCTTCTTACGCATTCCTACCTTAATGAAGCCCATATCTTCATATAATTTTATGGCATTTTTATTTGTTGAAAAAACTGCGAGGCAAATTTTCTCAAAATTCTTTTTTCTTGCTTCTTCAATTGAGGATGTCATCAATTTTCGTCCTATGGAGGGTTTAGCATGACGAAATTCTTTTTTTATCAATATTCCCAGTTCTCCAACATAACAGGCTTCCCACGTGCTATGTTCAATCACGCATTGGCCGACAACCTTTCCTTCAAAATCAGCCACAATTATGATATTTTTCTCTTCTTCATGATTATAAAACCAGCTAGTGCGTTCATATTCTGAGGTGATTTGTGTTATGACGGGAATGTAGCACCTTTCTTGAACAACTTGATTGAAATTTGCCCACAAATCATCGAGGTCTTCACGTAAAGCATTACGAATCGTGATAGAAACGTTACGTCCATCCTTTAAAACAGTTTGAAAAGTTGCTGACATTGACTCACATCTCAAGCCAGGGATGTCATATCATACGTTGATGTCTTCAGGACGATCTTCAAAGGCACGAAGTGGAATATCTTTACAGATACCATCGGGAGTAGTGCGTCGAATGGTGAGCGGTAAGATTTTTAGCTTTAGCTCGTATTCAGCAATGGAGATGGGTTCTTTTTTCACGTATGGAGGAATTTCAGACACCAGTATGGGAGCGGACATTGAGATTTGCAGGGCTCTTGCACCTATGATCCTGGAGCGTTCATACTTGGTTAGATATCGAGGTCCAATCCAATCGATTTTGATTTTTTTCAATCCTTCACGGACTAATTCGTCAATACTTGCCTCAATATCTTCAACGTGCACTTCCACTTCATCTTCAAGTTCGGTTTCTTCAGGGATTTCGACCTTTTTTTTCTTGGCTTTCTTTATTGTTTTCTTTATTTTTCGGACTTTTTTAGCCTTCTTGGCTCTTTTTGTTTTTTTTGCTTTTTTTGCTGTTTTTTTCGCTTTAGGCGTTTTTTTAGAAGAAGTTTTCTTTTTTGCCTTACCCATTTTTTGTAATCACCACTAACGAGAACCTAGAGTAACCATGGATACAAAATTAAAAAAATTGAGTATTACACAAAGAAAGCTCACGGATTATTTAAATTTTATCATGTCCATCAAGTTCTCAAGAAATCCGAGCTTGATTTTCTAATAACTCCTGATAAGAGATTCAAACGGATCATATCTTCCAAAAGGAGAATAATTTGAGTATTAGTTATTGCAACTCTTTCGTGAATTTCTTGAAATGTCAATACACCATCGTCTTTTTCTTTGACCATTTGAATGATCAGCTCCCGAATACCCATTTCATTTACGAGCTGGTCATCTTTAATGTCATAAAAGAGGTTACGTAAGAATCCATTTTGTTTTAAATCAGTAATGATCTCGCGAAGCACCAATTCTGAATAGTTCAATCGTTCAGAAATTTCTTTTATCGTCATTTTTGCCTTAGAACCGACAAGTTGAGTAACTTCAGTCGTGAAGGAATTGATCCAATCCGGAACATCCTTTGGAAATTCTTCAATTTCTTCAATCGTGAATTCAAGCTTATGATAGTCGGACCCTGTCGCCAAGTTCGGATCATTCAACCTGTAAATGTCGAATCCATAATTCTTACGTCTCTCATCATACTTGGTGTGGTCAAATACGAGGGCAATGGCTTTTGGATTAGCACTTTGAAAGCCTAAATGATTGATGATGTCAGTGTGAGAAAGGAATAGATTTAACCCGGGATGGCTATGATACCATCCAACTATGAATTCACCCTTACCTTCAGCATAAAGAGCGTCATCAATTTGAGCTGCCTTGATATAATGTTCATCCTTGAATGCAAATTCGGAGGAGCTGCCAGACATTATTGGCACCGCATCCACGCAAAAAACATCGTCTCCTTCAATCCGACCTATCAGCCATCCGGCTGTCTCCACCCATTTACTCTCAGGAATACCACTATTAGCATAATATAACATGTGAAGCATCATGTTACGATATGCCTTGCAATTTATGATGACTTTTCCTTTTTCCTTGATTTGAGCTTTTTGGAGGTGAAGCTTATCATCATTTACGAAATTTGACAATACCTTGTGGAAAGTACCTAGTAAATTTGCCCTCAATGCCGGTCCTGCAAATGATAATCGGTCAGATTGGGGCTCTATTGATGAAACGAGAATGTCCTTTGCTTCACTTGCTTTTCCTTCTAATAAGTATTTTAAGAACAGCGTTAGATCGAGACCCATTCCAGAAACATCAAGCATTTCAAGTTCTTGCATGTGGACATTTATCAGAGACATGGCTTCTTCTTTTTTGTTTAAGAGGAGAAAGATAATTGCCTTGAAATTCTGATAAATTATTGCTCTTTCATGTATGAACCTCTTTAGGACACCTTCTTCCAGATCAACTCGTTTTTTTGTAAAATCAATTGCCTTATCGAAAAACTTTAATGCCGTCTGAAGATTCTTATCGCCTTCAGTATCATCAAATGAAAGGAGACATGTTCCAATGTCTGCACAACATTTAGCAATATGTTCCAAGGTATTCGCCTTTTCTGCAGAACTTTTCGATATAACTTTAATTGATTCGTCAAATACCTTGATTGCTTTTTTATATTCACCCAGTTCTGAAAAACAAGCAGCCGCACGGTAAAGAAACGTGGCAATCTTTAATTCTCTATCATCAGCTTCACTTTTTTTAACTTCTGAAATCAAAGCCAAATAAATTTTTATGGCATCTTGGAATTTACCCTGGGTTTCCATTAAATGGGCTTTTTCTTCCATTGACATGCCCAATTCCTAGCCTTTAAAAAAAGATTAATCAACCTTAATATTTTTCACGAGTGCTTTAGCCAATGTAGTAAAGGCTTCATTGACATTTTTATTTTCCTTAGCAGAGGTCTCTATGAAATCAATGCACCCGATTCGTTCTTTCAACGCCTTGCCTTCTTCAGAGGATACTTCCTTGTTCTCCAAATCGATCTTGTTTGCTATGAGTACTTTCTGGTGATTTCCTTGTATGTGTTTTTCACAGTTTGGTAGCCAATCAGTTTCAATTCTGTTAAACGTGGATTTTCTTGATACATCGTAGACAATTAGCACTCCTTGACTTCCTTGGAAATATACATTTAGCATTTGCGCCCAACGATCCTGTTGACCAGCCAAATCCCATAGAGTAAACTTGATCTTCGTGCCATCATCAAGTTCCAAAGTCTTTAGGTATATATTTGCACCCATCGTTGATTTATATTCTTCACTGAACTTATCCGTTACGTATTTTTTCACGAGTGATGTTTTGCCTACGGCAGGTTCGCCGATCAGAATCACCTTAAACACATATAGCGGTAGCTTCTTCATATCTTGCACCTTTATCCGCCCTTGTTAAATTTCCTTATTTCCAGATTAGTGATTAATTTGTTGAATTTAGACTTCATATCCAGATATAATTTGTTGCTTGAATATTAAAATTAATGAGGTATAATAACAATTCCTTATTTTTCTTCAGTATGATTAATCTTTTTTTAAGATTTTTATCATTCTGGTATATATCAGTCATCAATCTTTTGATAAAAATTATAAGTTAAATTTTAATTTTGTTGCAATTTCTAAAATGAGTTGTTTTTTAGAGTTTTAACGACATGAGATAGGCGTCTTCGCCGTCTTTGTAATATCCTGAAAGAGTTTTTACGATTTTAAAGTTAAATTGCTTGTACATTTCAATTGCAGGAGCATTAGAAATGCGGACTTCTAGAATGGCTTCTTTTACACCATAATCTTCTTTCATTGATTGCAATCCTGCTTTTAAGAGATGAGTTGCGATTTTTTGTTTCCTAAATTGTTCTCTCACGGCAATAGAAACCAGATGTCCCTTTTTTGTCCATTTTAGACCAAAGTTCGAAATTCCCTTCTCTTCACGAAACATGCAGTAACCGATGAGCGAGTTCTCGGAAGTATGCTCAGCTACCAAAAAGCTTTTGGGATATTTATAATAGATTTGTCGAAAGAAGTAATCGGGATAATTTTCGGGCAAGCATGTCAAATTAATTTCCATGACCTGTTCCAAATCATCTTCCGTGAAGTGCCTGATTTTAAAATGGTTTGGTATTGTTTCTTTTTTCATTGAAATGATCTCGCGAGCAACATTGACTTTTGTAATAATACCACGTCTTCGGAAAATAACTCATGCACGAACATGTAAGCAATTCATAAAAGTTAAAAAAGAAATATAAATGCTTTTAAAAAAAGATTATTTCTCCGATTTTGAAAATAATATCCTTGTAAGGACGTGAATGGAATTTCAAGCAGGCGACCATTTAACTTTTATCAGATTCGAGAGTGTATTGAAGAAGAATTCGAGATAATAGATGAGAAATTTGATTATATGAGTGGTATACCTGTTTTTCTCATCAATCCGAAACCAATACACGGTTTGCTGGAAGATGGGTTTAGTAGATTGATAAGGAGCTTTGAACAAATGGATCTCATTCCTGTCTTGCGAGATCCCAACGCTCTCGAAAGGGAGCTCATTCGTTATGATCTTCAGGTCAAGACATCCGACAAGTTTCTCACGCTCCAAATAGTTCCCGTGAAAAAAAAGCCTCAAAAGGAAAGACGTTACTTGGTAAATTTAGGGCTTTTCATTGCCACGTGTTTTTCTGTAGTTTTTGCTGCTTTCATATATGTTTTTTTCATGGACCCTCTTTATGGGGGTTTATTTCCATATTTCAGGGACATGAGTCTTCCGTTTTTGATAATGTTTTATGCCATTAGCGTGTTGGGAATTTTAGGATTGCATGAAGCAGGGCATTTGGTTGCTCTTAAAAAACACGACATTCGCGGGACGTTGCCTTATTTCATTCCACTTCCATTCCCACCTTTAGGGACTTTGGGGGCCATCATAAAGCAGGAAAGTCCTGCAAAAAACAGGAATGAGTTATTTGACATGGGATTATCGGGACCTTTGGTGGGCTTTGTTGTCTCAGTAATAGTTTTAATAATAGGATTGCTCCTGACTCGAACCATTAATACTGATGACTACATTAATTTTATGGTTATCTTGAGTAATACAAGCCCATTTTTGCCCGACACGACACATTACGAGTTTGCCCAGAGTCTCCGTGGTCCACCAATGCCACTTCCTGCAATTTTTTATATTCTGGAGCCGATCTTAAAGCCTACCGAATTATTTACCACCATGAGCCCTCATTATGGCGTGACTCTTCCCGATCAATATTCGTTCATGCATCCGATAGCTTTTGCTGGCTGGGTTGGTTTACTGCTGACGAGTTTGAACATGATGACTGTCGGACAGTTAGATGGCGGTCATGTCATCAGGGCTGTCTTCGGAAATAAATCTTTTAGAGTTCCTTATACGAATTATTATTTACCATATTACAAGTTAGCGGCTTTAATTGGATTGGCTTTTCTTGCAGTATATAACCCAATTTTCGCATTCTTGATCTTGGCACTTTCCCGTTTTTCATTGACGCATCCAGGTCCGTTAAATGACGTGTCATCTCTTTCAACGTCTCGCAAAATTGCTTTTATTGGATTTTTAATAGTCATTGTATTGTCCACTACACCAGGAAGTTTATTAATGCTTTAATGACGGTCCAATTTGTTTTTAATCGATTCTTCCAAGACTTGAAAAATTGAAAAAATCACAAAGATTTAAGAAAAAATCCGGGCATTTCACCTAAAATCCAACTTTTTTTTAAGATTTTCTCTTTATAAAAAGCGAAAGGATTTATATTAGAATATGGGATTGATAGGTTCATATATATACTACTCTTCCAATATCGCGGAGGGTCATCATGGCTTGGCAACCATACGAGATTCTGGATAAAACAGAAAATACGGAAAATATTTACAAGATAATCGTCCTAGGGGATGGATTTGTAGGTAAGACAGCCATTACCGTCAGATTTTGCGAAAATCAGTTCAAAGATGAATACATCATGACCATTGGGGTCAATTTTGGAACAAAGAAATTTCGTTATAAAGGAACGTCCTATACGCTTCAAATTTGGGATATTGCAGGTCAAGAGAGATTTGGGGCTTTTAGAACTTCGTATTATAGTGCTGCTGTAGGCGTAATTTTGGTTTATGACGTAACGAATAAGTTGACATTTCTTGATCTACCAAATTGGACTTGTGAATTTCAACAATTAATTGGAACCAAACCTGTAGTCGTAGTTGGCAACAAGCTAGACTTGCCGGACTCGGGACAGGTTGACTCAAGAACGGGCAGACCTTATGAGAAACAGGTGGGTTTCAAAGAAGGTAAGTGCTTTGCAGATTCCATAAATGCGACTTTTCTTGAGACTTCAGCAAAGGGAAATTATAATATTGATAACATGTTTACGGCTTTGGTAGATTCGGTAGATGAAAAATTGTTTTCAAACATGCTCAATGTAAATTCGTTTAATTCGATTGATTTAGGCTTTAATAAGCTCTATAGTCTCGTTTCAGGAAATGACGTCAGCAAGATTTACGACTCATTAATGATGCTAAAGCATTCTATTTTTCAACAAAATCCATATTCTGTGGTGCTTGGGAATATAAACGAGTGGATAAATTACCTGCCAAAGGCTCCTTATACATCAGAAGTTAGTAGCTTATTACTTAAAAGCATGGATGTCTGGCAACAATATTATGAGCAGAGCTTGAAAGAAGGCGAGGCAGTCTCTTCAAGAATTTAATTTTTCCTTTTTTTTCTTTTATCTAATAATTATTAATGCGAATTTTTAGTTTGAGTGTTAATTTTTTTCAATTATTTTGCAAACCGATGAAGAAAAGAGCTCATTATCGTTTGAAGAAAAAATTGTGACTCAAGAGCTGCACGGTCGCAATAATGGTAACCAACATGATAAAAATTGTCGTGATCATGAAAAAATAGGACAGAATCGTCAAGGTTATAAAGCCGACATTGAGTACAAGTGTTGACAGCAATGTATTTCGTAGAAATTCCTTTTTTGATGGTTTATCCTCAAACCGGATTATAAAGGTGAATAAAGCAGCGATTGCAAGAAGGATAAACGGAAAAAGAAGCCACATCATTGGATCTTGGAACGATTCATTTAGTGTATTATTAAAATGCGGGGCGGTGGCAACATCAACGATGAGATGTAACCAATTCATTGTATAAAACGCGCCATATTGATTAATTAGGATCTCAGGTCCAGAACAGACAAATCCGTTATTGATTATCCGATTGAGATAAATGGGAGTTCCATCTTCGAGAAAGACAACGGTATACCAATGTAGTGGAGTTTCCGCGGCATATGCATTGTAACCAAGATATTGCAAGAAAGAAGCGGTTACCACTGCCTGAGCTTGACAGTCGCCGTGACCTGAAATTAATGCTTCGGTAGGTGTCGCCACTCGGAGAATGACGAAATATTGGAAGTGGATGTTCAAGTATTGAATCTTGAAAAGACAAAAATCGCTAATCAATTCGAGTTTTGCCGGTTTATCGAGGGCCGCAAATTCCGTTTCATTGATGCTTTTTGATGAGTTCAGCCAGTCGTATAACATGTTCGGTTCAGAGGAATTAAGTGCGGTTACGGCGGGAGCATTCGGAGTGATCAGGGTGGAAACATTGACGTGTCGATAGAATTGTTCGGGCCAAATAAAAGGATTCGAAACCAGAATGAAGAAACAAATGAATAATGCTATTGGTAGCTTGCCCGCGCGCCGCCAAAAATTCTTTTTTCGCAAGCAACAAATTCCGGTAATGAGGACGATTATTAATAGTCCAGAAATGAATGCGAAATAAATCGTAATTAAGAAAATGTAAAAAATGAGTAATGGAATTCCCACGTATAGAAAGAATTTCTTCCAATTCAAAGGAAACCCATCATTCTTCGATATTTATGATCTTGTAGTTGTGTTTCCATGCAGGTATGTTTTCAAGCATGGCTTGACGGCTTTGTTCGTTCCAACCGTAATTTTCGAGGTAACGAATCCATTGCGTCATGTTCTGCACGGTTACGGAAAAAGGGACTTCCTTAAATATGGAGTATCGAGTGATTTTAAGAGCCACCGTTGCAGCTGCTTGGTTGTCAATGGTTTTCAAGATTTGTTCCAGTTCATCAAATGCTTGATCGATGGGCAATGCTTTAACCTTAGGTATCATGATGGACTGCCTGTGTTCTTTAATGAGATCGTAAATGCTTGCGAATAGGCGATTGATATTCCGACCGCTTTTCGCAGATACTTCGATATATGGTGCGTTAATATATTTGGCAAAATTTTCGGCTTCATCCGGAGCAACCATTCGGTCAGGCAAATCAACCTTGTTTCCTACGACGATCATCGGCGTCCTGCCTGTTTCATCCTGAAATTCCAGAACCCAGTTCTCAAGGTTTCCAAAAGATTCATAGACGGTTGTATCAAAAACGAGAATTCCACAAGATGCACCCCGATAATACATGTTTCTCAGGCTTTTGAATCGGCTTTGTCCTGCAACATCCCAGATTTGGTATTTCATATTTTTTCCATCAAGACGCAAAGATTTTATGAAGAAGTCGGCACCGATCGTCATTTTATAGCCTGATTTGAAAAGCCCCTTACAGAATCGGGTTCCAATAGCGGTTTTTCCAACGGCTCCGTCACCCAGAAGTATCAATTTATAGAGAGCATCATACTCGGCATTATCAGGAAGCGTTTCCAATTGAATGTCATCATCGTCGGATTGGGAAATAATCATCACCTTGCCTATGGCTCAATTGTCCTTGCATGATCAAACAATTGTGTTCTCACACGATATGCAAGACCATTGAGGATTTTATTTTACAAATAGTTTTCGTTTGATAAATTTTTGAACTATTTATTCGGGATTTCTCTGCCAACATGGAGAGATTCGATGCTATTCTTTAAGATCATCGTGAATGCCATCATTTCTTGATGGTTAAGTCAAAAATCAGTTTCAATTTTAATCCAAAATGGTGTAACCGAATCATTGATGAATATAAAACTCGCGACAAAAAGTAATAAAAGTAAAAAACGAAAAAATACTTGATGCAGGCTTATACTCATTTATTAACCGGAATCCTCATTGAACTCTTGTGCTTTTTATTCATACCTATGGAATATTTCTTTTTTGCGATATTTTTGATGTTAACTCTTGCCTTTTTATCTCATGCCGTGCTTGATCCGCTTGCGAGATTCACGTACCACCCGCCGGAAGCCCATTGGAACGATTCTTTCTGGAAATATTATCATGTCATTATTAGCATGATTGCATTTGTCGTCATGATTTCATTCGTTTTAATCGAATGGACTCTTGTTTTAGGCATGTTCATGGCATCATTGTTTGACATCATGGACTGGGGAGCGCGCTTCTTGAGAAAGTATCAGGGATTTCATTTGGAGTGGTATGATCGTCCATTCTTGCACGATTTCTTTTGTGCACCATTAAATCGTCTTTTCAAACCATTGCCCAATTGGAATGAAGAAAAAAAAGGCATCCTGCCCGAAATCGCATTAAATATTGCCCAAATCATCCCCATAATTTGGCTAATTATCGTTTTCTTATAATTTGTTTTGCTTCTCGAGTTAGATAAGTTGCGATCTCGTGAGCATGATTTTTTCCAGTTGCTGATTGCATGTTTTGGAGTCCACAGGCAGTATTGCATTCATTTAGTATGAGCCCTTCCTTAGTATTAAAAGCATCGAGGATCATTACTTCGCCACGAAAAGCCGCAAAGATAGAACGGTTGAATGCTCTTAATTCGGAAGAGATCTCCTGCTTTTTTAAGAGTGACGCCCCGCAAGCACTGCATTTCCAACCATCCTTCAATTCAGCACTAGCAGCATCTTTGGTCTCGCCTTCAATCACGAATGAACGAATTATCTTGTCGTAAACGATTCGTTCTTGCAGTAAGAAATAATCCCGTGTTCCAATCAAGTCTCTTGATGCATTCATCCGTTCTTGAAGGATACAGAGTCGATGCTCTAATTCGTGCTGATCTTGAATTAAAAATGCGTCTTTTCCTTGCAGGCTGGAATATAATGGCTTCATCACGAGTGGATACTTGATTTGATTAGCCGCTTGGAGGTTTTCTTCAAGAAATTCGCTCTGTATGGAGATCAGTGCTGTTTTTGGAACGGAAATGCCGTGTTGTTGGGCGATGACAGTCATCAAGTATTTATTTTGTGAATGCAGAAAATAAAAAGGACATGGGATGATGCGGGATTCGCACGAGACAAGTTGATGATATAATTCGAAAGTCCACTTGAGCCCACTGAGGCGAGAAAAAATCACATCGAATCGATCAAATTGAAGAAAATTTGTAAGTTGCAGTTCATCGCTAAATAAAACAGTTGCTTCAGCACCTAATTTTTCAAGTTCGCCTTTAATTTTCATTCCATATTGAGCGAATTTTCGAGAATTGTTTACAATTGCGATTTTCACGGATTAAAACTCCGTATTTTTCGTAATGAAATTGAGGAATCAATCATAATTGACTTCGCAAGCACCCAGATCAATCATTGGTGCATCTACGATGAAAAGTTCCTTTACAAGTCCTTTTGTCACGTCAATTTGAATGACTTCTCGATCTTCTAGCGGTTTTATTGCTTCAACATCAATACAAATCGGTAGATTCTTAATTGTTTGATCGGGAATCACGTTGAAATTGATGTCTTTTGAATAATTGTGAAAGAAGTCAACGGTACAAGCGACCTCTTTCCAGCCACCTTTGGTCATTGGTCCACAGCTCCCTTTTCTCAGGTAAATGAAGAGTCCAAGGTCATTTTTGTTCTGTTCTTCTTCTAACTCAAGAGATTCTTGAATTGCTCGCTCGATCTCTTTTTTGGCTTCATCGGAAAATTGAAATTTCATTGCATTTAGTTTCATAAAAAAATTAAATTATTCATGATTTTTCATTATATCTATCGTAAACGTGACAAGATCATGAGAAAAACGATACTGAGAAGGTTAAAAAGTAGCAAATGATTCGGCGTATTAAAAGGAAAATAAGGGACATTCGCAGAAATGATAAATAGGGTGAATGAAAATATTAAAAATTAGAGTAATTTTACGGATTTGATCATAAAATAGAACATATAATAGGTATTTGTTCACGGATTTATAGATTTTTCGAATGATTTTATTTCTTTTTACAATCTTACTTGTTGTTTATTCAAACCAAAGCATAAAAATGAATTCAATAGGTTTTAAGTGAATAATTTTCAAAATTATCGCTTATTAATGATAATTTCTTGAAAATATCTAATAAAATCGATAGTTTTCGGTGATAAAAAATGGATTATGTAGATCAAGTCTATGAAAAGGTTTTGGCTAAGAATCCGGGACAGAAGGAATTTCATCAAGCCGTTAAAGAGGTGCTTGAAAGTCTTATTCCTTGTCTTGAGAAGCATCCAAAATTCAAAGAAAATGCAATTCTTGAGAGAATTGTAGAACCAGAACGTCAAGTCATATTCCGAGTTCCTTGGATGGATGACAGCGGCAAGATTCGAGTGAATCGCGGTTTTCGCATTCAGTTCAATTCTGCCATAGGGCCATATAAAGGAGGACTTCGATTTCATCCTTCAGTGTATATTGGCATCATTAAATTCTTAGGTTTCGAGCAAATTTTCAAGAATTCGCTCACGGGTCTCCCCATGGGTGGTGCGAAAGGTGGTTCTGATTTTGATCCTAAAGGCAAATCTGATGTTGAAGTAATGCGATTTTGTCAAAGCTTCATGATGGAATTGCAACGTCATCTCGGTTATGCTGTTTACACGGACTGTCCGGCAGGAGATATCGGTGTAGGTGGTCGTGAGATCGGATACATGATGGGTACATGGAAGAAAATCAAGAATTCTTCAGAGGGAGTTTTAACGGGGAAAGATCTTGAATTTGGCGGTTCTTTAATTCGTCCTGAAGCAACCGGTTATGGTGCCACGTACTTTGCAGTTGAAATGCTAAAGGTTCGAGGACAAGATATGAAGGGAAAAGTTTGCACCGTCTCAGGATCCGGTAATGTTGCCCAATACACTGTTGAAAAAGTAAATCAATTGGGCGGCAAGGTCGTAACGTTATCGGATTCAAATGGTTCAATTTACGATCCTGATGGAATAACATTCGGAAAGAAGTTTGATTTCTTCCTTGAACTCAAGCAGGTGAGACGTGGAAGGATTAAAGAATATGCCGAAGAATTTGGCGTGGAATATCGTCCAAACAAGCTTCCTTGGGATATTAAATGTGATATTGCTTTCCCAAGTGCAACTCAAAACGAAATAGAGAAAGCAGATGCACAGACACTTGTCGATAATGGATGTATCGCAGTCGTGGAAGGTGCGAACATGCCCAGCACTCCCGAAGCGGTTGATATTTTCATTGACGCAGGAGTTTCATTTGCTCCAGGAAAGGCTGCCAATGCAGGAGGCGTTGCAGTCTCAGGTCTTGAAATGTCACAAAACAGCATGCGACTTTCATGGACGCGCGAAGAAGTAGATAATCGCTTAAAAGGAATCATGGAACACATCCATAAGGCAGCATACGAAGCCGCAGAAAAATATGGAAAACCAAAGAACTATGTCGTTGGCGCAAATATAGCGGGATTTCTAAAAGTTGCAAACGCAATGATTGCCCTAGGCGTTATTGGATAAGTTATATTCTTCTTTCTTTTATTCCTTTTTTTCTTTGATTATCAAAAAAAAAATGTAAATATTTTTTTGATATTTCCTTAAATTGAGGAAAATTTTGATTGAAATCCGCTTGAATCTTGCATTTTAATCAAAACGGCGATCGAGTGCAGGTATTGGCTCAATTTTATGTCGTGAACTTTTCATTCGATTCATGAGAGCGACATATTTGTCATCATCTTTAGGATGACGTTTTTGGTGTATTTCTTCAAGCATTTCATCTAGTTTTTCATAAGTTACGGTAAATCCCAATTGGTTTGATAGTTCATCTTCATCGGTTTGTCCTTCCCATAATCCCGCAGTAGGTGTGCGCTTGATGATTTTTTCAGGGATGCCCAAATATCGGGCGAGTTGTCGGACTTCGTGTTTATAAAGATGTTGAATGGGTAGGAAATCCACACCACCATCACCATATTTCGTGAAATAACCGATGTCATCTTCGGATTTATTTCCCGTTCCTGCGACAAGATAGTTATTAAGATTGGCAAAGAAATAGAGAGTTATCATGCGTAATCGGGGCTTGATATTGGCCTTCGCAAGTTTAAAGGAGCTCTCAGTGCCATAATCTTTTATGGTTTTCATGAACTGATCAAATGTATCCGATAAATCAACAACAAGGTGCTTTATACCCAGAAACTCGACCATGATTTTTGCATCAGCAAGATCAGCCTCGCTCGAATGACAAGGCATTAGAAGACCCAGAACCGAATCTTCGTTGGACGCCCGGACACAGAGCGTTGCTGTAAGAGCGGAATCAATGCCTCCACTCAGACCCACTACAAAACCCGCTGCATTAGCATTTTTCTTGATTATTTGGATGAATTTCAAGATGCGCTCGAGTTCTTTTTCTATATTTGGAATGGTCATTTCTCTACACCAGAAGATCTTGTTGAATTTTAATAAAAATGGAATTTGACTTCAAGAATTAGGAAATTTTTCGAATTGAAATATTTTTTGAATAGATGAAATGAATTTTTTAAAAAAATGAGGGAAGACGGATTTAGTAATCCAAGTATTTCATGATTTCCCACGGTGTTACGTAAAGACAATATTGGTTCCACTCGTTAGTCTTATAATCAATGAATGTATCGAAAATATGGCTGCCTAACGCTTCCTTTAAGACTTGGTCAGTACTCAGCTCTTGAATTGCATCTCTAAGAGTGGTAGGTAATTGATCAATGTTAAGATCTTTCTTTTCTTTTGCGCTCAGTTCATAGACATCAACATCACGGGACATTCCGGGATCAATTTTCTTTTTGATACCATCCAATCCAGCTGAGAGTAATGCAGCAAATGCCAGATACGGGTTTGCACTTGGATCAATGCCTCTATATTCAATTCTTCGTCTTTTTGCATATTTAGGTCCTTTTAGATATACGGGGATCCTGATCAACGCAGATCTGTTTCGCTTGCTATAAAGAACATTAATTGGTGCTTCAAATCCAGGAACGAGTCGTTTATATGAGTTTACTGTTGGTGCACAAATTGCAGTTAATGCTTTTGCATGTTCCAACAAACCACCAATATAATATCGGCATGTTTGACTGAGTTCAGCATAATCATCGTCTTGATCGTAGAAAATATTATTCCCACCGGTAAAGAGAGACATGTGAATGTGCATTCCGCTGGCATTATCCAACATTATGGGTTTTGGCATGAACGTGGCTATTAATCCAGCTTCTTTTGCTATATTTCGGGCTGCAAGTTTATATACTTGTATTCTATCAGCCGTTTTAAGCATGTCTGCATAACTGAAGTTTATTTCAACTTGACCGTTAGTTGCAACTTCATGATGATGCATTTCAACAGTATAGCCCATTTCAATAAGCACGTCAGATAATTGATTTCTATATTCAGTTGTCGAGTCTTCGGGTGGATTTCTGAAATATGCTTCTTTTGGTCTAATCATGTATCCGCCTAAAGTGCAATCTTGAGATTTGGGCATTATTCGAGGAGCACCCCAACTATCTCCAGAACCGCCTGCAGGAGAAACATACAGATCATAAGTCAAACGCGATGGATCAATGGAGTTAAACACGAAAAATTCAATTTCAGGACCGAAATATGGTGTAAAACCCATTGCTTTTGCTTTTTCTACAGCTCTTCGAGCAGCATACCCACGTGGATCAACATCCGATGATTCCGTGCTTCCGTAGGGCTCTCGAATATCACCGATTATTACAGCAGTTTTATGCTTTCCTTCCGTCCATGGAAGAATATAAATCGCTTCTTTGTCGGGGAAAAAAATCATATCGCTATTTTCAATACTCTTAAAGCCCCGAATTGAAGAGCCATCGAAACCTATTCCAGTTTCAAAATACCGGTCATTTTCAAGGTAATTTTCTATGGGTGAGCTGAAGCTTTGAAAGATACCCCGAACGTCTGTGAATGCGTTTAGTATCCACCGCACGCCGTTCTTTTTGAGTAATTCTCTTGCTTGTCCAATATCCATTTTCTTTCACTCATTCATATTTTAAAAGATATATTTATAGAATGTTCAGATAGCATTTTAAGTTACCTTAACATGTTCAGTTAAAATACAAAAATATGATACACAATTTATATTTTTTCCGTCCCGAACAATATTGCTACGATTAAAAATTATTTATTGTTTCGTTTTTTTTTCATGATTTTGCATGTTTTGATTTATTTGAAAAAAATTTTGATTATTTTGTGCACCTCTATTTAAATATTGAGCTGAACAGGCGATAAGGAATTCAAGTTGAGGCACTATCTCTGTTCAGTAGCTCTTAAAAGCGTTGAACAACTTTTGAGTTTTGTAATGTTGAATTCGGATATCATCACGTCAAGATAAGCTGATTTACGAAATTTGGGTATTTTTTTAAACTAAAGAATAAAAAAATCATTCCATTTCTGCTTGAGCTTTACACCATAACACGATCTTGGGAGTCAACCAGAATGCACCGTAAATCAGCGGCCCGGCGAGTATCAATAGAATTATTCCAAAGATCAATAGATTGATAAGAGGGAAAATGGGGAGAATGCTCATTAGAAGACCCATGTAATCAACATATAGTAAAGACATGAACGTGGATCCAAGGTAAGCAGGGAGAGTGTTGCTAAGCCCGTGGATGATAATCGGTCCGACAAGGCTTTGAGTTTTTTCGTAAATGATGCACATGAAAATTCCGAATAGTCCCGTTGAAAGAACTCGAGTGGCAGCATCAAAAATGTTGTTGATTTCAAACGTTTTCGGAATGGAAATGATTAAACCATCAAATTTTACATACCACGGAAGATGAAATAGACCAAAAATCAAAGATGATATGATGATGGATGCAAAATAAGACCCGTGTTTCCAAGATTTGGTGGCTCGACGGAGCTTATTGTAGAAATAACCACGAAAAATTAGTTCTTCACTCAATGCTACAAAAAGTATTTGATAAATCAAGGCTATTAAGAAAATGGGATTTGGAATCGTCATGAATGGAGTGAGAATCTGCATTACAACAATTATTTGAGGAAGAAACAAGAGAAGGGCAATGAGAATGATAGGTCCCAGCAATATAAAAGCCATTATAAAAAGATACGAAGATCCCAATAATGCATTTTGCCAAAATTTCTCCTCGTGAAGACCAAAGTCCTTGAGGACGAGACCTTCAACTACAAGGATTTGCAAGAAAATTAAATAGAGCATGGGGAGCTTTTCAAGTGGAAGAGTGCAAATATAAGTGATGTAAGTCCGAAAAACACAGATTAGAAAAGTGTAGTAAATGTTTACGAAGAGTATCTTCTTTATACTCCAATTATCTTCTAATCGATGAAGATCCAAAAAATCATTAATTTTGGATGGGCGAAATACCACGTATAGAATAGGAATGATTAAAATGAAGGAGAAAAGAATCGGCAATAAATGCATGTATTGATAATCGATGGTAGAAGGCAAATGTAGATCAATCCTGAATGGATTTATCGGTAAGAAATCAAATGTTAAAAACAGAATCATGCTTGATAAGAATATATAAATCAGGGATGGCAAAGCTCGCTTAATCCAGACATTCATTAAAGAGCCCTCACGTGATTTTACCAAGGTATTTGAGGAGAAAACTCGGTGAATATTATTCTTTTTGTATATCGGCATTTAAAACTAATTTCCATACTTTTAGGATCATGGTGATTATTTTATATATCTAAAAAGTGATAGATAAAACTCGCGCCAAAATCTTTGACGAATCAAGTAGGTTTTGGTTTGTAAAAAAAAATTGGGGATGTAAAACCATTTTGAAAGAGAATGAAGAATTCATATTTAATTTAGTAAAATTCAAGGAGAGTTAAAATCATGGCATTAGGAAAATTTTTAGAAGCTGTGAATATTAAGGCGAAATATTATCCAAAAGACCGCCTCGCCGTGATTTTTGGAGACGAATACATCACGTGGAAGCAATTAATGGCCAGAATTAATAAATTAGCAAATGCTTTAAAAAAGCTCGGAATTAAAAAAGGGGACAAGGTTTCATTTCTGTTTTACAATTCGCCACAATTCTTGGAGTCAAACCTCGCAATACAAGAGTTGGGTGCCATTCCTGTACCGATGAATTATCGTTATGTTGCATCGGAAATGGAATTTCTACTAAACAACTCAGATGCTAAAATCTTCATTTTTGATGAGGATGCTTTAGGGGAGCTTGAAAAGATACGGGATAAAATTCCAAAAGTTGAACATTTGATTTTTGATGGTCCATTGGAGAAAACTCCAGAAGGCATGTTAAATTATAATGAAATTACCGAGCAAGCAAAAAACAAGTTAATCAAGGTGAATTTAAGCGTTTATGACACGGCAGTTATAATTTATACAGGAGGAACAACGGGTCGACCAAAGGGAGTAATGCTTTCTTACGACAATATCCTTTCAAACGAGGAAAGTGCCATGGCGATGCTTAGCGGCCTGTTGCCCCCAGTTAATGAGCTTGATGGACCATTTGCTAGGAACGAATTACAGAGGCGACTTCTGGAAACGAACGTATCTTTGACAGGAATTCCAGAGGTTTTCTTTGAAGATCCCAGATTTCATGATAAAGTAATAGTCGTGGAGCAGCCTGCAAAAAAGGGTCCTTCAATTCCTGCAATGACTTATGCAATTCGTGAGGGAAAGTTAAAGTCCCTTGTTGGCAAACCTCCCGAAGGTAAATATCATGGCTTGGTCCACATGGCTGTTGCAGATCAAGCAAGAGACCTCGCAAATTTGCGACCTTTGACATATAGCAGATGGGGAAGAATAAAATTCAGGTTTAAAATGTTAAAACTCCTTCTTCAAAAAAGAATTCGATTCGAGGGTGAACCAGAAGTAAAGAATGCGTTAAAGAGGGCAGTGCAGAATCGTCCCGAAGAAGAAGAGATTAATAAAACGATCATGGTTCCACCACTTTTCCATTTAGCATCTTATGCAGTATTTTTGATTTCATGGATGTTCCAGGGTTCCATCGTCGTGTTCACGAAATCCAAACGTTTTAGTCCTGAAGAAATCTTAGAAATGATAGAGCGCGAAAAATTGAAGCAAATATTTCTCGTTCCAACAATGTGGAAAAGAGTTTTGAATTATCTTGAAAAGACTGACCGAAAATTTGATTTGTCTTCGATTTCGATCATGTTAACGGGTGCAGCAGTTCTTAAAGGTAAATATAAGCAAAAATTGCTTGAATATTTCCCAAATGGAGTTGTGGTTGATGCATTCGGACAGAGTGAGATGGCTCCTGTGGCAGCCATGCGAATAGATGGGGACCCTAATGAGGTAAAGGACCGATGCGTTGGTAAAATCCTTGAGGGACTCGATATTAAAGTAGTTGATGAAAAGAACAATCCCGTTCCTGAGGGGCAGATTGGTGAACTCTGTTACAGGGGAGCTTCAGTCATGCAAGGTTATTACAAAGATGAGGAAAAGACTAGTGCCACGATAGATTCTGATGGATTCCTTCATAGCGGGGATTTGGGTTACATCAAGGATGGAGAAATTTACATCGTGGAACGCAAAAAAGAATGCATCAACACGGGAGGCGAAAAAGTCTTTCCGTTGGAAGTAGAAGAGATCATTGCGGAAGATCCGAGGGTTGAACAGGTGGCAGTCATTGGTGTTCCTGATGAAGAATGGGGAGAAACGGTTAGGGCAGTGGTGGTACCGAAAAAGGGAAGATCCATATCAGAAACCGACATAATAAAGCTTGTTGAAGGCAAGATCGCAGGTTATAAAAAACCCCGTTCCGTAGTATTTGCAAATGAATTTCCAATGTCTCCTGTTGGCAAAATACTGCGACAAAAAATAAGAGATCAATACGGAAAGCCGTTAAAATAACGAAAAAAATCCATTTTTTTTTCAATTATTCCGATTTAATCGTTTAATGGTTTAATTTGTAATTTTTCACTTAGAAATAGACATGGAAATAGTTAAAAACAAGTTGAACAAACATAAAACCAATTGTTTCATAAGAATTTACACACTTTTATTTTAATTTTTGGAGGTTTTTACATGAAAACTAAAGAAGCTGATGCCAAATACATGTTTGATTTCATAAAAAATATCTGTGATAAACACGGACCTCGACCATCCGCTTCAGAGGCAGAATTAAATGCGACCGAAGACATAGAAAAACAATTACAAGACCTTGGTTGCGATGAAGTTTTCACGGATGATTTTTATCTACATCCAGGGGCATATCCACAGGGTTTTGTCAAGATTCCATTCGTATTGATACTGACATCCTATTTGCTTTACTTGTTTATTCCCATTATCGTGTTGTTTCTCGTCACATTTGCATTGATCGTATTCATCGTCGAATTTCCTCTGATGAAGGAATTCATTGACCCATTATTCAAGAAAAAATTATCACGCAACGTGTTTGGAAAGATCAAGCCGAAAAAAGAAACCCGAAAGATCGTCATAATAGGAGGACACACGGACTCAGCAAATGTTTTTCCACTTTTCCAAAAAACGCGCCGAGGAATTTTAAAATACGTCTTTGGCATGATCGGAATTGTTGCAATTTTCATGGTTTATGCGGTCATCACGTTTATCATACAGGTCATGGCATTCTCGTTATCCAATACGTTTTTGCTCGGTCTAATCAGCTTGCCCAGCATGTTTGGATTTCCATTTCCAATATTTTTCAACATTGGGTATGTGGTTTTTCTTTGTGCGCTTCCATTTATACTGTACGTGTTGCTAAACACGCAATTCTTTACGAAACCAGTTATGGGAGCAAACGATAACTTATCCGGTGTTGCGATTGCAATGGGCATTGCGAATTATGTTCAACAGCATGATCGTTATGAACACGTGGAGTTGTGGTGTGGTAGTTTCGGATCTGAAGAGTCGGGACAAAGGGGTTCCAAGGCGTTCGTGAAGAAATATGGTGATGAATTAGGCATTCTGAACAATGCATACACGTTAATCCCAGAATCCGTGGGCGTCGCAGACATTGTAGGTTTTATATCAGCCGAAGAAATGCATTTTGTAAAGCATAGCGACTTCTTGTTACAAGAGTTCCAAAAAGCATACGAAGCATGTCTTGCAATGGTGGCGCTATCCGGTACAAAGTTCTGTAAGATGGGAATATCACCGCAGGATTTTGCCGGCACGGACGCCATGCGATTTAGTGAGAAGGGCTACGAAGCCATTGCTTTTATTGGAGCAGATAAAGACGATCAATGGCCACTTTGTTACCATTCCTTTGACGATGTGCCTGAAAACATACGTCCAGAACCAATGAGATATTTATTGGAAGTAATCTTGACGTTTCTGGAAAAGTTGGACAAGGATTTAGCCGCAAAAGAATAGAGGATGCACAATTTTCTTTTCTTTCTTTTTCTATCTTGAATTGATAAAAAGCATTATTATTTTTCTTCAAAGAAGAATGGGGAAAAAAGCATTTTCTTTAATCACATTTAAGCATACGGAAGTTGACGTTCGTTTTATTTGGAATTTTTTGTTAAGGCTTTTCAAGAAATTGTTTAGTTCACTTATGTGCTTGAATTTAACGGCGATGATGCTGTCCCAGTCTCCCGTTGTATCATAAATGCCATAAACGTGTGGATTTTTGGATAGTTCATTTTCGATTTCTTGGATGGACTCACCCAGTATTTGAAGAAGAATGATGGCAGTGATTTGATATCCAATTTTTTCCGTATCGATATCTATGGTGAATTTCTTGATGACTCCTTTTTCCTTTAAATTGGAAATTCTATTATGGACGGTTCCAACGGCGATTCCTATTTGTTTCCCAATTTCGCGATAATTTGTCTTGGAATCTTCTTCTAGAATTTTTAAAATTTCTAGGTCAGTTCTATCAACCTTGTACTCTTTTCCATCCTTTCCCTCTTTTTCTCGCGTGTCATTTTTCTTTTCCTTGCTCATAAGCTTCATCCTCTAAAAAATGAATCTTATTTAACGAATATATAAAAGTAATCATAATTTGTTCAAGATTTCGAGTTAAATTTATAATTCAATCAGAAGTAAAATGAATGAATTTCTGAAAAATTAATAAAAAGGATTAAACTGACTTTTAAATCCACCATCGAAAAAATATGAGCTTAATCTGAAAAAAAGAAAAATCAAGGATAGATACCTCGAAGTTCAATGGCACGAGCAATTCTGGCGATACCGACTAAATACGCGGCATTTCTAAAGTCAGTTTTTTCCTTTTCATACATTTTATATACATCATCGAAAGCATGTGCGAGGATTCGTTTGAGTTCGTGGTTCACGCGGTCAAGATCCCAAAAGAATGAATGCAAGTCCTGTACCCATTCAAAATATGAACAGGTAACGCCTCCAGCATTGGCTAGAATGTCGGGAACAACGATGATATCACGTTCTTCCAGAATTTTATCAGCCGAACTCAGCGTTGGACCATTCGCACCCTCGATTATGGTCTTCGCTTCGGTCGTTTCTGCTATTTTATCATTGATTTGATTTTCAAGAGCGCAAGGCAAGAGAAAGTCACATTTCAATCTCAAGAGATCTTCGTTACTGATGAAAGTAGTTCCATCGAACTCCACGACAGAACCAGTCTTTTGTTCGTGATTCTTTAATTCGATCATGTCCATTCCATCGGGATTATAAACCCCGCCTTTTTCATCGCTTACTGCAACGATCTTACAGTTATGTCGTTCATATAAAAATCGTGCAATGGCAGAACCGACATTTCCAAACCCCTGAATGGCTATCGTAGTCGATGAGTCGAGCTTTTGCTTCGTTTTTTTGCAAAATTCTTCCATTATGTAAAGCATTCCTTGACCCGTTGCGGTTTCTCGACCAAGAGAGCCGCCAATATCAATCGGTTTCCCGGTAACGACTCCAAGACTGGTCTCTCCGACATTCATCGAATAAGTATCCATTATCCAAGCCATAATTTGAGAATTTGTATTCACATCAGGAGCTGGAATGTCCCGCCATGGAGAAAACGTCCCGATCATTGATGTATATCGGCGAGTCAAACGCTCAATCTCATTAATTGAAAGTTCCTGTGGATTACAGATGATTCCTCCTTTCGCACCCCCGTATGGAAGCCCTACTACGGAAGTCTTCATGGACATCCAAAAAGCGAGTGCCTTTACTTCATCAAGGGTGACTTGTGGATGGAATCTCACGCCTCCTTTAGTTGGACCGCGAGCTGAAGAATGTAATACTCGAATTCCAGTAAAACATTCAATTTTGCCATTATCTCTTCTAATAGGGAGATTTACAATGTTTATTCTCTCACAATTTTTAAGAATTACGAGAATATCCTTATTTAGATTTAGGAAATCGGCTGCCTTGTCAAGCTGAGCCATTGCATTATCCCATGGTGATATTTCCATAAAAATTTCACCTCCAAAGAAATGAAGAACTACAATTAAGACTTCCCTGATTCCCATTTAAAAAGTAGTCTTGGAATCAAGTCAAAAAAAAAGATGAAATGGTTAAGTAAAGAGTGGTTAGCTCATATAAGGTCAGGATACGCAGAGATCGTTATCGTGTAGGAGTAATCGCCCAAGTAAGTAACGTTTACTACGATTGTTGCGATGAGAACAAATCCTACAGGAATGATTTCTTCATAGCTTCCAGCACCGTATGCTTCATAGACATTGACAGGTGTATAAGTGGAGTTTTTTATTTCAACGATGCATCCACTACAAGTCAATTCTACATGCAATTTGTTACGTGGCATGATCACGTACATCGCATATCCTTGTTCCACTCCAATTCCAGAACCTTGTCCCTGAAAAGTGTACTGATGCGGTATCAGTACTATGGTCGTGATCACGGTAATACTAACCAAAATTGCGATTATGATGGCGGCAGTTTTTTTCTTGCCCATTCCTTCCACCTAGCATTCGAATTCAGTTAAATCCGCTTGTGAAAATTCTGTTAACGAATCAATAAGAACTTGCTAATCTTGCCTATTAAATTTTAATATTGCGAATGGTATATAACGAAAATGTGTCATTTTCCAACAAAATTGGGCTTTTTTTTCTCGTTTAGAGCAAATACACCGATGCGATAATCTTCAGTACCGGCTGATTCAACCTGTATTTGACGTTCCACTTCTAAGTGATCATCAAGACTTTTCGTGTAGGATTTCAAAAACAATTCTTTAGTTCTTGCATATGCAAGAGTCGGACCTTTTGCTAATCTTTCTGCGTGTTCAAGTGCAACTTTCTCTAGGTCTTCCGGTTTGACAACTTTATTGATAAGTCCCAACTCGAGTAATTCTTGAGCGGAAATAATGTCGCCAAAGAAACAGAATTCAGCGGCTTTTGCCCATGGAACTTGTCGGGGTAGAAGAAACGTGCCACCGAATCCAGGAATCAATGCAAGTTTGGAGAAGCTTTCAGCAAATCGAGCCTTATCTGAGGCGATGATGATATCGCAACATAGTGCCAAATTCATTCCGGCACCCATTGCGTAACCGTTTACTGCCGCAACTATGGGTTTTGGAAACTTTCGGAGCTCATATCCAATGCCGTAAAGTAGTCGCGTAAGATCGTCCATGTATTCCTTTGAACGGTTTTTCTCAATTGATGCTTTCATTCCTTTAATATCTCCTCCTGCACTAAAACTCCGCCCAGAACCGGTAATCAGAAGGCATCTTACACCATCATCATCTTTCAAATCATTTAAAATCTGAGTAAGTTCTTTTCCCGTATTAATGTCTAGCGGGTTTAACTTTTCCGTGTTAATGAAGCGAATGAGTGCAACGTCACTCGCCAATTTTTCAACAGATAAATTTTGAAATGTCATAAAATTCACCTGCATGATTTTTCATCAAAAATAAAGAAAAGTTTTTCTTAAAAAATCAAGGAATTACTTAACAAAGCCATTAATTTCATGTGAGGACTGATGATGGATCTCAAGTATATTCAATACGAAAAGAAAGATGGAATCGCCACGATAACATTAAATACGCCCAAGAATTTAAATGCTCTTAATGTTCCGACTTGTTCGGAATTACTCGAAGCCCTAACCGATTGTGAAAAAGACGAATCCATTCGTGCAGTGATTTTTACAGGAGCTGGACGCATTTTTTCATCAGGTGGTAACATCAAGGAATTTAAGGACCACGTTGATAAGGGAACTTCTCCCAAATTGATTGGGGACATCACGGGTGTCATGCACCCTTGTGCGGTGAAATTAGCCACCATGCCAAAACCAGTCATATGTAAGATAAAACACGGTGCTTATGGTGCAGGATTGAGTTTGGCTTTGGCTTGTGATCTCGTGTATGCATCAGACGATGCCATTCTTGACACGGCATTTTTCTCGGTGGGTTTGACGGTTGATGGCACGGGTACTTATTCAGTTCCGCGCATCATTGGAATCAAAAAAGCAAAAGAATTCTTCTGGTTAAAGAAGTTTTCCGCCATAGAAGCCGAAGAATGGGGACTCATAAATAAAGCCATTCCCATTGACGAAATAGATAAATTTGTTGATGACATCGCCAAAAGACTTGCTAATGGACCGACCTTGGCGATTGCCCGATCAAAAACATTATTGAATAAGACGTTCCTGCAAACCATAGAACAACAGGGAGATGACGAGCGCACCTTTCAAATTGAGATCGCCGCTACAGACGATTTTGCAGAAGGTGTAAGAGCATTCTTGGAAAAAAGAGCTGCAAACTTCAAAGGAAAATAATAAAGCTCCGTTTTTTTTATTTTAATTGATTTTTTCGTGCCTTTATCGAATGGATCATGTAATTTAATTTCATCAATGAGTTTACGGCTTTCATTACAAGGACAATCTTTGAGTTGGTAAAGGCATTATTTTCGTATTCTTTTATCGTTCTCCGTGCGACCTTGAGCATGGCATCCAAAGCTTCTTCTTGGTTGGCTCCAAAATTCCAGCGTGGGTTCAGGCACGGAATGGTTTTTCGTTTTCGTAATAAAGTCCGGAAATCTTCTAAATCTTCCAATGGTCTTGAAAGGCATGTAGAGCCAGAACCGATTAATCGCATGTCATGAGCGTCCGAGTTTGCCACGGCGGGCAGGTTCCATTTTTTACCAAATCGATCAGCCATCCAGTTGAAATAGCCCATGAGAAGAAGTAGTTTTCCGAATAGATTGCTGTGAGGCATTTCTGAAGCATGTTGGATGAAGAAGTCATCAAAAATCAAGCCAGTCGATAAATTTATTGTTTCAAAACCATCGGCTTTTCTCCATGCTTCCAGATTTGCATCCTTATCAATTGTCGTGATTTGGCAACCAGAAGGACCAAATGGATGCGGTAAGATAACGAGTCCCCCTTCCTCATGAACTTTCTCAATGAATTCTGCTGGCGGCATCAATCCGATTTTGGCCGTTCCACCCAATTTCGTGATGAAATCTCGAGGAATGCCCAGTGCCAAGATCTCGCGGTCAAACCGATCCCCTTTTTCCCTGTGACCCGTGTTAAATTCAGATCCAGAAAATACAATAAAGTGCTCGGGAAGCTTGCCGTTCTTCTTAAATTCATTTATCTTATCAACGAATTGCCACGATGCTTCCAAGCACTTGTCATTGGGGATAAACCGTCCGTTCTCCGTAAACAGGGAATGATCCGTGAGTGAAATCCCATCAAGAAAGAGTCGCCCCTTATAATGAGTCCCTGCTAGATATTTAGCGATATTTTCTATAGAATCGTGACCATCTGAAACGGAAGAATGCACGTGATTATCGTAATAAAATCCATTCACGTCAGGGCAGGAGTATGGATAGATATCTTGAGCCGCAGAGAGATATTTTAGAAAAAAGAGGGTTAATTGAGGAAGCTTTGCATACGGAGGAAGCCGCCTGTTCACGCGGAAATCTAAAAGATTCCATAGTCGTTTTGGCATTGGGAAATAATCGTCATTAATCTCGGGATTTGTTCGATATTTCTTAAAGACAGATGGCATGCGATCACTGGTAAAAATTTTAGATTAGAAAAAGCTCTCGTCAAGATATTTTTCCTTGAGTTTCTGGAGTAAATCTTTCTTTTCTTTACCCCTAGATTGAACCACTTCGAGTGCCTCATTTTCGATGGACATTCCTTCAGCCAATCCCACGGAAGCACACTTGTCAAATACGGTTAATATTGACGACATCACGGTGGAATCCATTGAACCCAATTTTCGTGCAAGTTCCATTCCTGCATTTTCCATTTCTTCTTTAGTATCGAACAATTGATCGATGAGACCCATTTTTTCTGCTAAGGGCACTTTAATCTTGTCTCCCGTGCACAGGATGAATTTGGCATCAGATGGTTTTCGGACTATTTTCGAAGTAATCGTCATCCCTCCGTGTGTTGGAAACATGAATTTATATTTAATTTCAGGGAGTGAAAACACCACATCTTTAGTACAATATCTGAAATCACAAGCGAAGGTCACGAGACATCCAATTCCAATGGCATATCCGTGCACTAAAGCGATTTTTGGCACGGGAAAGTTATAGAGAAGTCCCATGAATTCTTGTCCAGTGTTCAAGAATACATCAACATTTCCAGATTCTTTTAAATCAAATCCTGCACTGAATGCACGATTTCCACTTCCACGAATGACAATCACGCGGACTTTTGGATCTTTTTTAAGTTCAAGAAGTGCATCACGAAATAGCATGACTTGCTCACTATCAAAGAGATTCATGTCTCCATTCGAGAGTGTAATTAATGCAATTCTTTTGATTCTTTCTACAATCACTTTTTTGTTTGGGTAATTATCACTCATGTTGCTAAACCACTGATGATTAACCTTTTTTCAACCGACATCCGTGATTAATTTTTAGATTCAAATATATTTTCTTCAAATAACAAATTTTTTCAAAATTATAAAGATATTTATACAAAATTAGACAGAAGCGATAACGTGGCATGTCTTTTTTGGGTATAAACAAGCCGAAAAGAAAAAAAAGAAAGAATATATCACTTCGGACCTCGGACATTCATGATTTTTCGTTGTCCCATGACATCCCAGTATTCTACTGTTGCGCCTTCCACGATCTTCTTGGAGAGATCGTCATCCTGAGGCATGTCGATTTCAAATGTCTCGTATGTTTCATTATCGGTCAACATTATCGTACTTCCCATAATTGCAGTAATAAGGGCTTGATTTTTTTCAATGATGGGCACGTCGACATTTGCATGGCTAGGGAACGTCAAACTTCTCTTATTACCATCAAATAGACCAACACATACGACTCGGCATTTTGCATGTCCGTGTTTGCCTGATTTTGAAACATCAACAGAAACCACCTTGCACGGTTCGCCATTAACCAAGATATATTTCCCAGATTTCAATGCCCCTGCATGAGTACTCATCTTTGACAACATAAACACCTAAATTCTTTTCAATAATATTTGTCGAGTCTATTAATTATAATTACTTCTTATCAAGGAATTAATAAGGATTTAATAAAAAATTCGACATGTAGGATTTTTCAATTTAGACGTGAAAAGGAATGAAAGAAATGAGATGAGACCCAAAATATTTCGAATTACGAATGAATTAGTGATTTTAAAAGGAGAATGAAGTCTTAGACCTGAAGAAATCGGTAGTATTGAAAGAGTTTTCATGATAAAAAAGTTTAAGATTTTAATTTTAAACCTATATTTGAAATTTTTATGAAGATTTTGGCGATCGTTAACTATAGTGAATCACTCATGGAGAAAGCCGAATTAATCGAATTGCTCAAGACACGAGAGGAGTTTGTCAAGTGTTGTGGAAGAGATTTTACTCTCAACTTGATTTCAGACAAGTATAATTTAGTGTATAATGTCAAGGAACACGAAGATCTTCATATAAAAGTAGGATTAAGAGGATGGGGTCAATTCGAGTGGGAAATCATCAAAATCCTACACGAAAAGAAATATGTGGTGCCAGAACCGATATGTTTCATCCCTATCAGGAAGCACCATAATAATAATTGGGCTTTTGGTTCCTTGGAGCAAGTGGATGGTGTCCTAATATGCCGTTCTATCAGGGGTACGGATTTGTGGCAGTCCTTTTCTCTTGAGAATCTTCGAAAAGTCATTGAGCTTCTAAGAAAAGTCCATGCTGATGATTCAATTCGCGTTCCACTGATCGAGAATTATAAAAAGGCCGAAATCATGAGAGGTTTACATTATGCAAAACAATTCGATTTTGGAACGTTTAGGGATGCTCTCTTTAAGAAGTTAAAGCATTATGATACGATATCGCTGAAAAAGCGTTTTATTCACGGTGATGCACGACCAGATCACTTTATTTTTACTAATGGAAATATCGGAATGATCGATTTCGAAGGTGCCTGCATGGGAGATCCCATTAAGGATTTTGGGACGCTAATTGCAGAGCTTTTAAACGGAGACATCGAACTAAATAATTTACAGGGATTAATATTTGAAGATTCATTTACGCCCGAGATTAAAGAAAGATTTGAGTTTTTCATGATACGGAGACTTTTGGTAAAAATGAAATATGAAAACTCGGTTAGTGCTAAATCAATAATAATAAACATACTTTCAGATAATTTTGACATATATTAGTTGGAGAACACGGGGATTTGACTACAAAAAAATACGTGTTAGATACTTCTGCGTTTCTTGGAGGAATTGACCCAAATATTCTTATAGGGATTGAACTTTTTACGGTCCCTGATGTGATCAAAGAGATAAAAACACGGCATGTCAGGGAAAAAGTCGACCTTGCAATCAAACTTGGACGGCTAAAGTTACTTGAACCAAGAGAAGATGACATCAAGATTATTTCAAGGGCGTGTGAGGAAACAGGAGACTTGAAATCGTTATCAACGGTAGATAAACTAGTTCTTGCCCTGACCTTGAGATTAAAGAATGAAGGAGAAAATCCAGTTTTATTAACAGATGATTATTCAATGCAGAACGTAGCGACTGCTTTAAAAATAGAATATAAAGCAATACAGGAAAAGGGAATTAAAAAGTTTTTGAAATGGACAATTTATTGTCCCGGTTGCAATAAGAAATTTCCACCAGACACGAAATTAACTACGTGTGATGAATGCAATACGGAACTAAAACGTTTTAGCAGCGAGTAATATTCATGCATGGGAGTAATAATTGCGCCGATCTTTTCCGTACTCGCGGAGATTCTTAATTTCGGGATGAAATAAGAGATTTATTCGAAACCACTTCTACATGATCTTGTCAAAATAATGAGCCATTGAAGTTCTTGGTTTAATCATGTTCGGATCAATATCAAGTTTTTTAGTTATTAATTATCTTAGTTCTATTGGTGAGTGAAATGAGTCCGATAGAAGTTACGTGTAAGAAGTGCGGTACGATTTTTCATGCACTTCTAGAGCAAATAGGGCATTTAACCTGTCCAAAATGTGGTGAAACAAAAGCATTTACAGTAATCCACAATTACGTGCCGTCAGAGCCGCTTTATGCCCCGGAGATTCCTCTTTATTTCGATTAATTTTTTCTTTTTTGTTTAATTAGAGAATTTTCAATTTCCCATGACCGACAAAAATATATAAATCTAACTGCTTTTTCCAAAATCTCCTAGACCGTAAGAGATATAAAGGTTTGAGAGAACTATAGACCGGTCAAT
>JALGVI010000031.1 GCA_029838215.1 Candidatus Helarchaeota archaeon
CAAAAAAAACAATTAATACGAAAAAGATACGAGCGAAGCAAAGATCGAGTAACGGAAGAAGAAAAAAGAGAAATTTTAAGGTTAGAAAAAGATGAACAAGGTTCTGGAATAGAAAAACCGTCAGAAATGTATACCATCACCTTTTTGATGTTTGTTGCCCTCATTATCTTGCCATTGCCTTCACTCATTCTCTCAATTATTTACAGTTTCATCTTGCTGGAACCCCTTTTTACAAATGAGCTTGTTTACATGGCAATCCGCATTATCTTGATGACCGCATTCACGTATGGATTCTTTTTCAGGTTGGCAAAATGGGGCTACTATGGAATGGTCGGACTTTCGATTTTGGGCATCATTTTAAATCTCGCTTCACTTTGGGCAATTCTTGCAATATTTAATATAATTTGGAATCTAATCGGGATCGGTCTGAATTTATTCGCTTTCATCATTCTAATCGGAAATCCTGATACAAAAGAAATATTCCTAAAAGAAAAAACAATTTAAGATTACCAGAAATATTCCATGAAGCAAATCTTTGTTTTTAGCAAATTCTAACGTGGATTCGTAATTCTAAGAATAAAAGATTTATATCGAAATGGAATCGTTGAACAAAAAATAATGTCAAGATTGAAGGGAAAAAACACGAAACAATAAGGAGGCACAGGTAAATGGGTGATAATAAAGAAGAAGCAGAAAAACAAGAAAAAAAAGGCAAAATACCCAAATTTATTTTCGAATGCCAAGAATGTCATGAATGTTGTTCACGAGATTTTCAAGTATATTACCAAGATCTTGAGCGTTGGACTCGAGACCAGACATTGGGGCGCGTGCTTCCTCATCTGGAGCTGAGCATGGATAACATGGCATTACAAATGCGATTCAGAAAGACCGATGAAGGAAAATGTCCATTCTTGATCGAAAATCAGTGCATGTTGAATTATTCAAAACCCATCAGTTGTGAGAGCGTTCCCCTTGGATTTAACGGTTCTAATTACATCATAACATTCAAAAAATGTAAGGGAAGAAATAAAGGCGGACCTCTTAACAAGGAACAACTGAAGGAGATCAGGGATCGAGCAAAACGCGACTATGAATGTAGGCTTCTAACAGCTAGCACGCTACCAATAATCCAAATATTATTGGTTCAGATGATGCAAAAACAAAACGAAGAAATGATGAAAAACCTAAGTCCAGAAGACCGACAAAAAATAGAGGAAATACTTGGTGAAAAGGAAAAAGCAAGTTGAATTTGAATCAAATTTAAAAATTTTTATTTCCTTTTCTCATACAAGGATTAAATGGTTATTGCAGATCATCATGAAACTGAAAAATTTCTTGAATTTGGAGTAGAAAATCACTTTGAATGAAGATATTGATGAAAAATATACCTTGAAGATCGTGCTTGTTGGAGATTATGCTGTTGGAAAAACCAGCCTGATTCAACAATTCATAGAAAAATCTTTCCGAAGAGATTATCGCCCAACTTTAGGTGCGGACATCTCTTTATTTGACATCGAGTTAGAAGCAAAGCATGAAAAAACACAGGTTCGGTTAATGCTCTGGGATATCGCAGGTCAGCATCAATGGCACACGGTTCGTAAGAGATACTATCAAGGAAGTCATGGCATTATTTTGATATATGACATCACGCGAGCCCCAACATTTTACAATATCGAGGGAAAATGGCTTGACGAACTCGAAGAATATTGTTACAAGACGGCAGAACAAAAACCCCCCATCATACTGGCGGGAAATAAGGTCGATCTTAAAGACATCGCAAAGATTAGTGCCGAGAAAGGTGATAAATTAAAAAATAAATATGACAACATCATCGAACATATCCAAACATCCGCAAGAACTGGAGAAAATGTAAAAGAAGCCTTTATTCGACTCGCAAGAATGGTCATAGATACTAAAGACGAATGAAATGAGAATAAAGAAGATTAAAATACCGAATTTTAATTGATTTTTCAAATGGACGATTTTATTTTTATTCAAGCCAATAATCCCATGTGGCCAGCATCCGCGAACATTTTTGCCATCAAGGACGATGATGGATGGATTCTCATCGATGTAGGATGCGGATTGCGCAAATTTACAAAGCTCTTTTTTAAAAAACTCGAACAACTCAACTTGAACATCAAGAACGTTCACACGATTTTAATCACGCATGCTCATCCAGATCACATGGGTGCAATGAAAGCCGTTTTGAAAAAAATTAATCCCAAAATCATCATCAATGAAATCGAAAAAGATAGCGCACTGAACATTGATTTGCTCAATAAATCGTTTAGCATTGACGTGATGGAAGCATATTTTAAATCCAATCTATTTGAGTCACCTGTAATAATGCCTGACGGACCATTTGATATAAATAAATTCTTTCAATTCATTTGTTCAATGTCCCAGCTTCCCGCAGACATCGAAATACAAACAATCAAAGATGATGAAATTATCTGTTTAGGCGAATACAAATTTAGAGTCCTGACAACACCCGGTCATGCTCCAGGTCATACGTCTCTTCATGAAGTAAATCATCAATTTCTCTTGTCAGGCGATATCATTGGAGAGAAAGGAGTCACGTGGTATAGTCCGGGCTCGGGTGGAAGCAAGAGTTTGCTCTCAAGCTTGGATAGAATTGAAAAACTCCCCGTTAAATCTGTTTTTCCTTCACATGGAAATAAATTTGAGAATTGCAAGCAAAGAATCAAGGAAATTCGCCATAAAATCTTGCAACGAAATGAACTCATCTTGGAAGAACTCGAAAAGGGCCCAAAAACCCTTCAAAACCTGGTGAAGAGCCTCTTCGGCTCGACAGGCACTAAACTAATCGGTGTCGTCATTGTTGAAAGTCATCTCAGGGAGCTTGAAAGGACGGGTTTAATTGAAAGATCGGACAATTTGATAAAAAAAATATAGAAAAATTTGTTTATTTGTTGCATTCAGGCGTATGGCATGAACAATTTTCCAGCGATAAACAAGGTCATTAATAATGCGTTGAAAATGGTCGTGCTCAGAATATTACGCGTTCTTTGGTAGATATAGGCAGAAGCAATTCCGGTAAGGAAGAATAGGAAAATCAGACCTCCGAAAATGGCAATCATGAGATGCGGTGCAGAAAGGAATAATCCCCCGATCATGAATAGTAAATTAAATCCGAATCCAATACCAATACTCACGCCACTTAAAGCCCCAGAGATGAGCACAGTCTTCCATTGTTTGAGCTTTCTGGCATTTGTTTTTTCAATTTTCGACTGAAATAGCCCGCGAAATATTAATTCAATTCCGAAATTCAAGAGAAAGAATACTCCAAACAAGAAAATAAAATCAATCCATGCCATTGAATCAAACGGTCGTGGCAATAGAATGGGGACTTGGAATAACCAACCCACGAGATCAAACACGAACACGCATGCTAATATCGCCAAAACGGGAATTAGAAGACTTTTTAGATTATTTGAGATCGTGCCATTAATTCCAATATCCTGAGATTTAAAACCATAACGTTTGACTTCAATGTAGCATAAGATTATTGAGAACGGTAATAGAACGATACCGGAAATGAAAAATCTCGGAATTAGCAAGTCCACTATCCAGAAATGCGTGAGAGATGGAAGTTGAATCAACCCTGAAAGTGAAATGCTCACCGCAGGAACCGCAATATAAAGTAAAATTTTCTTTTTTTGCACGAATCCTTGATTCATAACCTTACTGGGAAGAATTGGCTTTGGACCAAGCCTGGACGTGCTCAAATAGGAGAAAAGAGGCAAAATGCAACCAATAGCTCCTAATAAAATTAAAGCCCATCCGATCATCTTGATTAAAAATGGGACATTTGCAAGGATAGAAACATTCGAATCAATTCCAACGCACTCCATTGACTCATCGAACCACGTTACTGTCGTTTGCAAGCAAGTATACGAAAATGCTTCCATCAAGTGTTCGATACCGGGAACTAAAACGAAACGGCGTGCGGAACCATTCGAAATCGTGCCATAATTCCATGCATGATTAGGTGCATGAATCACGGTATCATAAATCGATTGCCACGATACTTCAGGAGTCCCACTGGAATTTATTGTCGAGTTAGCCATTAGATAACTTTGAGCTTCAATTGTCGTTAACTCATCAAGGCTCCCCGTGACCAAGCAAAAATTGGGAATGTTCGAATTGTTGATGTAATTGGAGACAGACCTAATCCGAACCTCCTCTTCCAATATCGAGGAATCGTAATTTGAAAGCCATCTCCAATAATTTAAAAGATTTAAAATAACGGGATGATTCCACACGTCAGAAACACCTAAAAGATCCGACATTAGACCGCCAGCCATTGTCGACAAGTCATCCCAACAATAAATTGCACAATAAGATCTAATCAGACCTCCTGTACCGATCTTCCGACCTGTATTCGGATTTGTCCAGTTATCAAATATTCCCGACCGGGTTGTTACAATTCCTCCCATGCTGTGACCTGATACACCAATCCGTGTTGTATCAATAATGCTCTTATATGGCGAAGAATTGACGAGCCAGTCTACCGTAGAATAAACACCGGCAATAGCCTGTATGCCCATGTCCCACAGCCCACTTGACCATCCATGCCCGGGTTGACTAATTGCTATGGCTATAAACCCGCTTTTTGCAAATTGTCGTGCATAATTTATCTGTAATTCAGCACAAGCACCAAATCCATGCATCCATATGATCACGGGATAACCTGCTGACGGTTTGGGTGTTCTTGGAAGGATAACATAACCTCGCACCCAATAGTCCTCAAGCAATTTATTCTGAGCATCTTCTCGAGCCGTGACTACGGTTCGATTGAAAAAACTGTTTAATTCGATGGTATAACGGGACGACGTTGGAAATTGGATGGGAATGGGTAAATTTTCATCAATAGAGAAAGTGCCAAGAACAAGGAATAGAGTACCAACAACGAAAGTAATGCAAAAAACAATAAATAGGAATTTCCTATTAATCACGCGTTTTAATATCCCCAAAATCAATTTTAATCATCCTCATCATCAAATTTTCGATCTTATTCATAAATCTTTTGACAAAAAATTATAAAAACAGTGAAGACGAAAGGAATTAATGCATAAGTCTATTGACGAATTTCACATCCTAAACTAAAGGAGAGCGTGAAGAAAAATGGATTCGCCCGGTCGTTATAATTTTAAGGTCTGTGTCGTTGGTGACTGGAGTGTTGGAAAAACATCTCTCATCCAAAAATTCGCTCATGACGTGTTCATAAAAGATTACAAGCCAACAATGGGCACGGATATCGTGGTGAAAGATCTTTACTTGGATGATGGTTCTTCGGTCAATTTCATGATATGGGATATTGCAGGACAACAAAAATGGGAAAATGTTCGAAAACGATATTATGCTGGATGTTCAGGAATTTTTATAGTCTACGATTCGACCCGCTTCACAACCTTCCAAAATGTAAAACAAAAATGGTTTGTTGAAGTCCAAGATTTCGTTGAAAAAAATATTCCAATCATGATTGTTGGAAACAAGAGCGATTTGGAGGATATCAGAAAAGTCAAAACGGAAGATTTGAAAAAATTACAGGAAGAAATAGGGGCAATTTCCTCCATCGAAACCTCCGCAAAAACGGGTGAAAACGTTGCAGATATGTTCAAAGAATTGGGCTCATTTTTGGTGAAAATAAAACACGCACCAGGTTAATCCTTGAATCCATATGTCCATTCAAGTCGATCCATGTATTCATTTAGTGATGTTATCGAAAATTCTTTTTTCTGTGCTCTAGCAATGGCATCTACGATGGCATTTGCCAGTTCTAAATTTGTAATGACCGGAATGTTGAATTCTACAGCCATTCGCCTGATGTCATATTCGTCCTTAATGGCACTTATGTATTTTTCCATTGTTATTGTCATGGGTATGTTTATGATTAAATCGATATCTTTTTCAACAATATAATCCCTGATGTTTGGCTTTCGCGGTTCTGATATCTTGTAAAGGGTTTTTGCTTCGATTCCATTCAATACGAAAAAATTTGCAGTATCTTCCGTTCCGTAGATGTTAAAACCAATATTTTTTAATTTTCGAGCAATAGGTAACATCGCCTGCTTTAATTCGATTCCACCAACCGTTATGAGAATGTTACCTTCGTGAATTGGTACATCAAGATCCGTTGCAATCAAGCCCTTCAGGAATGCTTCGTGAAAATCTTCACCATAGCAGGCCACTTCACCCGTCGAAACCATTTCCACGCCCAGAACAGGATCGGCTCCAAATAATCGCATGAATGAAAACATCGGAACCTTCACGCCCCAGAAATCAATGCCCGAGTGCGGTTTCGCAGACAATCCCACGATTTCTCTAATGCTCTTGCCAAGCATGACGGAAGCCGCAATCACCATTAAATTCACGCCCTTTGTCTTGGAAACGAAAGGCATCGACCTGGAAGATCTCAGATTACATTCGATAACATATATCTCATCATCCTTCACGATGAATTGTATGTTAAAAGGACCCTTAATTTGCAAGGCTCGTGCTATGGCTTTTGCATTTTTTCGAATCCTGTTGTTAATTGGAATGGATAATGTAAAAGAGGGAATTGCCATCGTAGCATCACCTGAATGAACGCCTGCATTTTCCACGTGTTCCATCACGCCACCTATGATCACGTCCTGACCATCACTTACTCCATCCACGTCAACCTCACGAGCATTTTCAATATACTTGCTGATGACAACGGGATAATCCTTCGATAGTTTCGCAGCCGCAAGGAGATAATCTTCAAGCTGCTCTTCATTGTAAGCAACTTTCATTGCGGCGCCGGATAATACGTAAGAGGGTCGAATCAAGATGGGATATTCCACTTTTTCAGCAAAAATTTTCGCTTCTTCCAGCGTGCTTAAAGCACTCCATTTAGGCTGTTTTATTCCCAAGTGATCGAGTAACTGACTGAATTTCGACCGATCTTCTGCTCGATCAATGTGTCGTCCTTTCGTACCGATCATGTTCACTTTTCCTGTCCGATAATATTGCTGAACCCTGGAAAGTTTTGGAGCAAGGTTATTTGAAATCTGACCCCCAACGGAGACTACGATTCCATAGGGATTCTCCTTTTCATAAATATCAAGAACACGTTCAAGACTAATTTCCTCAAAGTAAAGCTTGTCGCTGATATCGTAATCCGTTGATACAGTTTCGGGATTGAAATTGATGAGAATGACTTCTTTTATTCCTAACTTTTTAAAAGCCCAAACTAAATTGACAGTACCCCAATCAAACTCCACGCTACTCCCGATCCGATAAGTGCCGCTCCCAAGAACGATGATCTTTTCAGGTCCGGTTAGGCCAGAAGGTTCATAGTGCAGATCATCGTAATTTCCACCATAGGTCGCATAAAGATAATTCGTTTGAGCGGGCCACTCGGCAGCCAGCGTATCGATTTGTTTTATTACAGGAGTAATGCCATGCTTGGTCCGAAGTCGCCTTATCACGTTGTCCTCGACATTTAAACAAATTGCAATTTGTTGATCGGAAAAACCATATAATTTTGCTTCGGCAATGATTTCTGCTAATTCATTCGGATCAGAAACAGCACTAAGTGTTCTCAAGCGGGTTTCGATTTGTATTATGTTTTCAATTTTATACAAAAACCACCTGTCGATGCCCGTGAGCTGATAAATGTCTTCTATTGTAAGACCCTTCTTCATTGCTGTTACGATTTCAAAAAACCGTTCATCAGTGGGTTGTTTTAATGCATCTTTTACTTCTTCAAGAGAAACATCAAGATTTTCCCCATTATTGCATACGAGTCCGTTTTTACCAATTTCCAACATCCGAATTGCTTTTTGGAATGCCTCTTCAAAATTCCGCCCTATTGCCATGACTTCTCCTACGCTTTTCATCTGTGGACCTATTCGACGACTCACTTGTCCCGTGAATTTCTGTAAGTCCCAACGAGGAATCTTCACGACTAAATAATCTAATGCAGGTTCAAAACACGCCGTGGTGACATTAGTGACCTTGTTAATTAGTTCTGGGAGCGTATAACCCAATGCAAGTTTCGCCGCAATATATGCTAATGGATAGCCGGTGGCCTTTGAAGCCAGTGCAGATGATCTTGATAGCCGAGCGTTCACTTCAATAGCCCTAAATTCCACTTCTTCCGATTCTCTTGCATAAAGCGCATATTGTATGTTACACTCTCCAATAATTCCTAATTGGCGAATTACTCTAATAGATGCTTCACGTAGCACGTGATATTCCTTATTAGTAAGAGTCTGCGAAGGGGCAATAACAATAGAGTCGCCAGTATGAATGCCCATTGGATCGAAATTCTCCATGTTACAAACGGTAATGCAGTTATCATTCATGTCACGAACTACTTCGTATTCAATTTCTTTCCAATTCGGGACATCCAAATATTCTTCGATGAGCACCTGGTGAATCATGCTTTGTGTTAGACTCGAACCCACTAACTTTCGTAATTCTTCCTCATCGCGTGCCACACCAGATCCTTTTCCACCTAAAGTGTAAGCAACACGGACGATAATGGGATAACCAATTTCTTCATTTGCAATCTTGATGGCTTCTTCTAAAGTTGTTGCAATTTTACTTCTTGCAATTTTCACACCGGCTTTTAACATGACTTGCCTGAACAGTTCCCGATCTTCGGTATCCTCAATTGCCTTGATAGGCGTGCCCAAAACTTTAACGCCATATTTTTCATAAATACCTTGCCTTGCCAATTCTACACCAACGTTGAGTGCAGTTTGTCCGCCAAATGCAAGCAAGATGGCATCGGGCTGTTCCTTTTTTATTACTTCCTCGACAAAATAAGGTGTGATTGGAAGTAAATAGACAATATCTGCCAATCTAGGGTCAGTCTGAATGGTTGCAACATTTGGGTTGATTAAAATGGTTTCGATTCCTTCTTCCCTAATGGCTTTAACGCATTGACTTCCAGAGTAATCGAACTCACCAGCCTGACCGATTCGGATCGCACCAGACCCCAATACAAGGACTTTTTTGATGTCGGTCATTAACGGCATCAGGACCCTCCTTTCAATATTTTGATATATTCATCCAAGAGATATTCGGCATCAACGGGTCCGGGATAATGCTCAGGATGAAATTGAACCGAAAAAGCCTTAAAATCTAAGTGCTTTGTTCCTTCTACCGTCTTGTCATTTGCGTTAAGAAACCATGTCTTCAACCTCGTGTTCTCCAGCGATTTTGAATCCACTGCAAAACCGTGATTTTGAGTAGTAATATAACAACGACCCGTTTCAAGATCAATACATGGCTGGTTTTGCGACCTATGACCGTATTTTAGCTTGTAAGTTTTTCCACCCATTGCCAAACTAAACAGTTGATTTCCCAGACAAATCCCCATTAACGGAAGCTTTTCATCTTCAACCAATATTCGAATGGTTTCAATGGTCTTCAGATATTTGGCAGGATCGCCGGGTCCATTACTTATGAAAAAACCATCAGGATTGTACTCCAAAATTTCCTCAGCCGAAAAATCATATGGAACTCGAATGATGGTGGCATTTCGTTTCAGAAGATTTCTCAAAATATTTAATTTTAAACCACAATCGATCAAGGCAATCCTCGGACCTCCCGTATTTTCATAAACAGCAGGTTCCGAAATGCTTACTTCTTTTCCCAAATCTCTCTCGTTTGGATCTTCCACGTTTTTGGCTTCTCTTCTTAACTCATCAATGTCAGGTTCATCTCCTTCAGCACAGGTCTGTAAAATCCCTAACATGACACCGTGAATTCTGAGCTTTTTAGTCAATTCCCGAGTGTCTACGCATTCAATTCCAGGTATGTTTTCTTTCTTCAACCACTCATCCAACGACATCTTGGATTCCCAATGGCTGGGCTTCTTGCAAAGCTCGTGTACAACGACCCCTGTAGTTCGAATCATGTCAGGATGTTCCAGTGATGAATATTCCAGTGGAGACCTGTCTGGAGAAATATAATCCGATTCAAAATATTTCAAGATGTTCCATTTATCCCTAACATCGGGATCGGGAACACCATAATTACCAATCAAAGGATAAGTAAAAGTAAGAATTTGTCCTTGATAAGATGGGTCAGTCAGGCTTTCGGGATATCCGACCATTCCAGTATTAAATACAAACTCGCCAGAAACCTTCTGTATGGCACCAAAACTCCGCCCATAAAACACGGTCCCATCCTGCAGGACAATGGCAGCATTAAATTTTTTCATGACAATCACTCTAAAGTTCTGAGCTCTCCTGAATAATCTTCTCATTCACGTTTATTTTTGTCGATTCAACGCCGTATCGGTTAAATTTTCTTAAAACTTTTAGGAGATAGCTGATATATCTTTCCTTTGGCATTCTTTTATTCAATAAAAAAAGATTCTGTTTTATTTTGAAAATCGAGAACCATGACTGTTCAAATTAAAACAAAGACAAGAAGAAAAGATATCGAATTTCAAACCAAAAAATCATCATGGAAAATAAAAAAAAAAAGAAAATTGAAGTTTTTTTACGGGAAAGGCCAAGGACCCCAAGGACCAGCACTTCCAGAGGCGGAAATCTTGTCGCCAAATGCGAAGGCTAAGAGACCTTTCATAAATTCCACGATTTTGCTTTCATTTAATTGTTCGATGACGGTCATGTCATTCACTTCCGAATTTAATGGTGACCTTGTTTTTCATAGCTTCTTATATAAAGTCCAAAAAAAAAATGCTCAACTTCGGTTTTACACGTTAAATTTCGCAAATTTGGTGATCATGCACAAACATCCCGCAACTATCGATTTTCAACACCATTTGAAATAACAAACAGCGGCTCAGGTGGATTCCATCTGAAAAACAATCTCATTTAAATGCGAATTGTTCACGAACTTCACGATTAAACAAAATTTGAAAAACGTTCAAAATCAGTTAAAATCTTGTTTTTAACTAAATTCACCGTTAAAAAGTGAGTTTTAGACGGAACAATTGGAAAACACTTTTTTTATCGGACGATCTTTTGCAAGCAGTATTCAATAAAGTCCAAATCCCATGTTTTTTTATTAGAAAAGTAACTCTTTTATTTTTTCACACGAAATAATTAAAAAGTTATTTTTACACAAATTACAAGAATCGTGTTCAAAAATGATTTTGAAGGACATCTCAATGGTAGAAACACCTAAATTAATTGAAAACATCCGCGAGAACGTCATTGATGTTGATTCAGAGGACCAAATAGAAAAATTAGTCAAAGATGCCATCAATCAAAATATGGACATCGTAAAAGTCATTGATGCACTTTCATCGGGATTGGATACGGTTGGAAACCTATACGAATCCAAGGAATACTTTCTTTCCGAGCTCTTGATTTCAGGAGACCGTGCTAAAAAGGGAATTGACCTCTTGAAACCTTTTATTGCAAAAGAACAAGACCGTTTTTTGGGTAAAATCATATTTGGTTCCGTTAAGGGAGACATACACGACATCGGGAAGACAATAATTAGTGCCTTTCTAATAGGAGCAGGATTTGTCGTGTACGATCTTGGCGTGGAAGTTACAGCAGACCAGTTCATCTCAGCCATACAAGAACATGATGCAGATATTTTGGCAATGTCCACGCTCTTGACATCTTGCTTAGAAGAGATGAGAGAGGTAATTAAAAAGCTAGAGGAGAAAGGTCTGAGAAACAAGGTGAAAGTGATCGTTGGAGGACGTCCCGTGTCAAAAGAATTCGCGGATGAAATTGGTGCCGATGCTTTTGCATTTTATCCCCAAGAAGCCATTCAGGCGTGTAAAAAATTAATTCAGAAGAAATGATGACATGCAAATAAATTAATAATAAGAACAACATTGATCTCCCATGACTCGTACGATCTACAAGCTTGAATTCATTCTCGGATTGGCGCTAATGATTTTAGGAGTCATCTCAATAATTTTTCTCATCATTAGCGGAACCATACTTAGCGTGGGAGTAATCATTCCAATAATATTCTTAGCTCTTGGAGCGTACATATTTTATTTAGCATTTATTCAACCATATTATGAAGAAGAGAATGATGAGCAGGTTGATCTCGAAAAGAGAAACGCATAAAACACGTAGTCGGCTCAATTTTCCATGGTTTTTAAAATCATTTTAAAAAGTCGGCTATGCGTGATTAATCCCACCAATTTTCTTTCTTTAACAACTGGTAAATGCTCAATGTCATGATCAAGCATTATTTTTAATACTTTTTTAAGCGGTGTGTCGGGAGCTACCGTGATTGGATTTCTTGTCATGAGTTGGGATACTAATTTGTCCGGCGACTGGATGGAATTACGCATGCGAACGATATCTCCATCTGTAACGATTCCCGTCAAATTGTTCTGATCATCCACGATAAGCAGGCTTCCAATCCCTCTACGCATCATAAAGATATCCGCAGCCGCAATTGTTTCATTTTCTGAGAAAGTAATGACCTTCGAGGTCATCAAGTCTCTTGCTCTTAAATCACTAATCCCCATCATATATTACGTCCTTTCATTCATTCTCCAAAATTTCTTCAATTTAAGAAAATCATCTCTGATTAATTCATACTGATGAAATATCCAATAAAAAATTTGTTCAATTTCATAACTTGCAAGGGACAAATTCTCGTGCTTATCTAGACAGAAATTTGTCCCATAAATTATAATATAAACGGCTTCCTAGAATATCTTGTGATATAATCATGGCAATGAAACCAGAGAATAAATTATTAATTGAGATCTTGGCAATCTTGGTCGCCATTAACTTGGTTTGGTTGCTTTCCCTCGTATTTTTCCTATAAAATTTTAGACCAAAGCCAAGACAGATTTCCTCGATAGGAATCCCATTTTTTTCTCCATTTTTTATTCCAAAAAATAAATATTCTTCCAAGTATTGTTTTATTTTATGGTCAAGGGGTACTTACATGAAGTTTTTTCTTCAATTCAGGGAGAAGGTGGAAGCGTCCCTGGAAGCTGCTTCGGAAGACGACAGATCTTCTTGCGATTTGCAGGCTGTAATTTAAAAGGATGCACTTGGTGTGATACGAAGAAGGCTCAAATGCCACGCCCGGATCATTTTCAGGTTTATCACGATATCCTTGAGGAAAAAATAGAAAAGAAGAATAATCCCACATCTGCAACAACAGTTAAACAAATCGTTGAGCAAATAAAGAGCCCTGATTTGCATTCAATCACTTTTACAGGTGGAGAACCATTAATGCAAGCAACATTTCTTAAAGAAGTGTGTGAAAATTTGAAAAATTTCGTTCTTTACTTAGAAACCAACGGTAGCTTGCCAGAACAGGCAAGACAAATCGTGGATTATTTCGATTACTGTTGTTGCGACATCAAGGATGAAACTGCCAAAGCCACTGAAGATTGGAGGGACTTGGTAAATAAAGAAATCGAAACAATCAAGATATTCAAAAAACAGGAGAAAAAAGTATTCGCAAAGGTCGTTTTTACTCCAGAAACGGAGATCAAGAATATTAAATGGTATGCAACAGAACTCTCAAGGCTAAGTGTACCACTCGTGCTTCAACCCGTAAACCAGAAATCCAAAAATACAACTACATTTAGGAAAGAAAGAAATAAAAAGATGTTTGAACTTCTAGAGGAAGTTGGGAAGATATATAAAGGGCAAAAATACGGCATTTCGTTTCAGGCTCATAAAACATGGGACATTTTGTAGCCAGACAAAATACATGAAAAACACTTAAGAAAAACATGATACGTTAGATTTATTTTGATTCACTTCTATATAAACTAGTAAACGGGAATCAACAAAGATTCAAGTTGTCACAATATCGCTTAGAATCGATTCTTTAATATCTTTAAAGATCCAAAGTTCTTCCTTGAAAAATATGGTCAAGCAAGAGCAGGTAAAGAGTGGAATGTAATAGGAACAAGGGAACTCATTTTAAAATCGAATCCGGCATTTTAGAGGCAAAAAAATTGATTGAAAACGTTTCAATTATCCTAAACTCAGGTCAAATGCTCTATAATGAAAATTTCAAAGATCAAGGCGGAGAAATAAGCGATAAGGATTTTCTAATTTCGGGATTACTGAGTGCTTTATCAAACCTAGCCAAGGAAGCATTTGGTGAGAAAATAGAAGAGATCATTCTTCAAAATCAAAAAATCTTCGTTAAATCATATGAAAAATATTTCATTGCTCTCACTGCTGATATAAGGATTGATCCTGTATATGTAAAAAATGTTTTAAGGCAGATTCACGAAGTCTTTAGTGAAAGACACGATGTAAGCGAATTCAATGGCGATATTGACGAGTTCAAAAACTTGGCACCCATTATAAAAAATATTATTGAAGAAAATAAAACAAGAATAATGCGATTAAAAGATAAATATGGAAAAAAATTGCAAGATGAATTAAAAAAACTAGTAACTTTAATGTCAAAAGAGAATGCATTAGAGAGAGGATGATTCATGAGCGATTTTGTTAAATTGATCATAGTAGGATTGGCAAAAGCGGGAAAAACATCGATCTACAGACGTTGCCTTGAAAAACATGACTTGAAAGATATCGAAAAAACACCTCCAACAATAATGATTGCTCGGAATACGGTAAACTTGGAACACATTTCAAAACACATCGCAATTTGGGACTTTGGAGGACAGTCGGGCTTTAGAAGTAATTACCTTCAGAAGCCTGATTATTTTGATAAAACCCGAATCATAATTTTTGTCGTTGATGTCTTAGCTCCCAAAGATCTCGAAGAAGTAAAAAAATACTTCAATTCAATTCTCCAGATTATCAAAGAATTGAAAAAAGAAAAGGGAATGGAACCTCCAAAGATGTACATATTCTTGCATAAATGTGACCCTGAAACCAAGAATCAGAACACGCCAAACATTGCAATGACTCTACTCGAAATGAATACATTATTTGGCAAGGAAGTCCCGATGTACATGACATCAATTCATGATGATACTGCCTGTAGATCGCTTAATAATATATTATTCTTTTCTCTTCCTGAAGATGCAATCATGCACATTTTTAGTGAAAAATTCTTTGAAGAACTTAAAAACGTGATCTTGAAAGAAATAGAGAATAAACCCTTGGATGATATTGAAGGTCTTTCCAAGATCTTTGGCGATCTTATTGGACAAAAGATTCACGAATTGTGGATGAGCTCTTCCATCAAAAAAGTCGATAGAAGCGAAAAAGAACACAAATTTGTTGAAGGCGTTGAAGTCATTCAAAAAGATGGAAAAAAGCGCTTTAAATTAAAATGCCAGTTTGCACTAAAAGATCGGAAATGTACTGAACTTGATTGTACACTATTTCTCGAATTCTTGAAAGGAATTCTAAATTCAATCGGTCTGGGATATCGTAGCCAAGCAATCGAAAAAATAAAAGATGATGACGAATGTTTTTTCATCATATAGTTTAATAATGCATGCTTCTTTATTTGATTAGGGAAGTTATTATTAAAGCAGTTATAGTTGTCTATAGATAAGAAGCGATCTTCTCAATTATTCCCTAAAACTTAAATATGAAGACGATTAATTTTAAAATTACTGGACTTTAATCGTTTCCAGATTCAATTCATACGGGTTTGAGGTGACTTCAGACTTTGTCTACAATAATGATGAAGGAAGATCATTTTGGTTTTTACGTGTTTAAAGTGATTTTGGTTGGTGATGCAGCAGTTGGTAAAACAAGTCTCATTAATAAATACGTGTTTAATCAATTTGCGGAGGATTATAAAGCATCCATCGGTTCGAATATTATCATCAAGGATCTTGAAACTGATGATGGCAAAAAAGTAAAACTCTCCATCTGGGACATCGCAGGACAACAAAAATGGGAAGTAATGCGACCCGTGTATTATCAAAGAGCCGATGGCGTTTTACTCATTTACGATGTCACAAATAAGGAATCATACGATAATCTGTTTACAACGTGGTACCACGAAATACAAACGATTCATCAGGACTTTAAACTGATGATTTTGGGGAATAAAAGCGACAAGGGAGATCTGAAATTCGAAGATGAAAACGCATTAAACGAGAAATTCAATCCCATTAAAATAATTAAAACTTCAGCCAAAAATGGTGAAAACGTGGAAAAAGCTTTTATAGAATTAACAAAAGCCATGATAGCACCTTTGTACGAGTGACCGAAGAATTTTTCTGAAATCGGAAATGGGATTGATTTAATCAATTCTTTTTAATCTTGAGTAAATATTCCTTAAAAGTCCCCCAATGAATTCAAGTGTCGTTTCATTGGACGAATAAAAGCCTACTGGTGGGTCCTCCTTATCAGAAAATGCGATAAACAAATCGGTACCATCCGATGTTATGCCGAACAGGTTTGCATCTTTGTAATTTCGAATTTCGATGTTTAATTGGTTTTTTAGACCGAAGATGGATAATTCATTTTTTTCCAGCGCAAGAGTCGCTAACCTGATCGATATATTGGATGGACAATTAGCAAGATCTAAATCCTTGACGTGTGGTTCAAAACGTGGAACAAAAATTAATGTATTTCGTTTTGTTTTCCTTAGAATCGATTTGATCCGTTTCATGCACTCGAGTTCGCCATATGCTACTTGATTTGGAAGTTCACCAGTTAATTTTTCCAAGTCTTTTTGTAGTTTTTTATTTTGTTCGTTGAGCTCTTCGACTTCCTTTTCCCATTCTTTCATTACCTGCTTGAATTCATCTTGAAGCTTTTTGCGTTCCGCTTCCAATCGAGAATCCATTTCTTGTTTTAATTTTTGAAGTTGTTGCTCTTTCTCGGTCAGTTTTTCATGAGATGCTTCACGTTCTTTCATGGAGAGTTTTAACTCTGTAATCTCGTGTTCCTTTTTGTCCAATTGATCTAAGAGGTCTTGAATTTTTTTTCCTTTGTCATCATGCAAGGCACTCATGTATTTATCTTCGAGTTCCTTGATTCGTTTTTTAGCTAAATCGAGCTTTCCCCGTTGTTGTAATAAATTTTCGTAAAGAGATTCCAATTTTTCGGTTTTTTCTGCCAACATCTCTTTGATTCTGGCACTATTTTTCGTTTCCTCTTGGATTTGTCGTTCTAGATTTTGGATGATGGCATTTTTTTCATCAATCGATTTAAGGGTCGTTTCCAGTTTTTCAGTGACTTCTTTTAGCCGTTTTTCTTGTGCCTTGAATTTTTCCTGCGTGACCGTATTTTCCATGTAACTTTTCAACTTCTGTTCACTGGCTTCAAGAGCTTTTCTCAAATCTTCAACTTCCAAGTTAGATTTAAGTTTCTCTTGCATTAACCGCGCAATATCCTTTGCCTTCTTCTGTTTTTCATCATTTAATTCCTTGGTCAATTCTTTTATCCGCTGATTACGCTTTTTCAGGGCTAATTTCCAGTCCAGAATGTCCGTAGAGCCAATATCATCTTCTAGTTCCAAAATAGCACGTCCAAATTAATATTTAAAAAAAATTCACGTGAACATTGAAATTAATCTTATCATAAGAATATATAATAAATGAGATTTTTATGGGTTAAAAAATTAAATGATTCAATAATTTAATTGATTTGAGACTTAGAATATTTCGGTGATCTATTTAATGCATATTGACTCAATAAAGGTGAAGAATTACCGTTGTATAAGCAAATTAAATTTAGAAAAACTGTCTCCTATAACCGTTTTTGTAGGGAGAAATAATACTGGAAAATCCGCCATATTAGAAGCTATCGCTTTAGCATCAAGTGCTGATGATGGGTGGTTTGATAATTTCAATTTTGATATAATAGATTCAATAGTGAGAAAGCGAGGAGGTTGGAACTATACAAATCTACTGATTAAGGTAGGACAGGAAAGTGCTGAAATTGAAATTTCAGGAAAATCCTTGAAGGGAAATTTAATTATTACTCAAAATAAAGAAAAAATTCCAGAAGATGTTGATTCTTTTATATATTCAGAATTTCATAGATATCTCGAACAAAACTACTCTAAACATTACAATAGGATGAAAAAATATCTGCAGAAATTCTCTCTAGAACAGAGAAAGGAATGTCTAAAAATATATGATGACTATTTTTTTTGGCTTAAGAATAACATGGGACAATTAAATACTTTTAATTTTATCCTTGACCAAATTCATCACGATGTAGAAACTCAAGTGGTACCGATACAGACTTGAGAAAATTCTTCCACGCTTTTTTTTCTCCAAACACGCCATAAGACAGTCCACAAAGCTTACAACCATACGTGCTGGGTCTAAAAGTCTTGTGAAAAGAATCGATCAAGGAATTGATTCTCCCCGAGTCAGCATTCCATACAAAAACGATAGTTGAATCAAGTTCACTCGTTCCACTCATGTTATTATTTTAAGACGTCACAATTTATAAAACATCGTTATGTTTTGGTCCGTCTTTTCGATTTTTTTTAACGATTTTTGGCAATGATCCCTGCTCGTTTCCCAGGAGATGAAAAATGGAAAAATACTAATTCAACGAAAATGGAATATATAAAAAAAAGACTGAACAGCCATGATGAAAGAAGAATATAACATCATCTTGACGGGAACAGGAGGCCAGGGAGTTTTATTAAGTTCGAATATTCTTGGCTGGTCGGCCTTGCAAAGTGGATATCAGGTTAGAGCCGCAGAAACACACGGAATGGCACAGCGAGGTGGCTCAGTCATCGTGCACCTGCGATTTGGGAAGAAAGTTCAGTCTCCTTTGGTAAAAACAGGCAACGCTGATGTGATTTTGGCATTTGAATTAGCCGAATCTTTGAGAAATGCAAGATATCTTCGACATGATGGCTTGGCAATCATAAATCAGCAGATTAGCATTCCCCCAATAATATATGCATCGCAGAAAATACAGCTTGATCAGGCTAAATGCATGACCGGATGCAACAATTGCATTTCTGCCTGTGAGTTAAGTTATGTCATTAATCCAAAACATTATTTTCCCGTGCTTCCAACTCGATCCCCTTTGGCAGTCATTAATGGGGAGTGCAGGCTTTACGCCGAATATTGTACAGGTTGTGGCAATTGTATTGATGCATGCCCGCAACAAGCCCTTGCTTTTAAAGATCAAGAAATTCGATATCCATCACGTTTTCAAATCGAAGAACGATTCAAAAAAATCACGTCACGTTATTATATAGTTCCTGCTTCATACATGGCTTTTAAACTTGGAAATATCCGAGCTACAAACGTGTTCATGGTAGGTATTCTTATAGGAACCAACCAAGTTCCAATATCTCCCGAAATCATAAAAGACAACCTTGAAAATTTAATAAAGGCAAAATTTCGGGATTTAAATCTAAAAGCATTCGAAAAAGGAATGAACATGGGTAAAAAAATCTCGGAAAACATCCAGAGATCCCACTAAAAGTATTTTTTTTTCAAATTTTTAAATTTCAAGTTGAAATCGTTCATAAAAACTAATAAGAGAGAATCTCAAAATTGGTAATTATCGTTGTAAATAGTTTCAGATTTCGCATGATTCTCTAAAAAATGGTCGAATCAAGGACTTGAAGTGATATCATGGAATCTTCCCAAAAATTATATCGATATAAGATGGTTCTTTTTGGAAATATGGGAGTGGGGAAGACTTCATTGGTGGAACGTTATATCAACAATAAATTTGAAGAAAACTATCTAAGCACGCTGGGCTACAATGTATACGAAAAGCAATTCTTTTTTGAAGAAGGCATTACTATTTCCTTGTTAATATATGACATTGGTGGGCAGGAAAAATTCAGAGATTTAAGAAAACGATATGCCCATGGTGCAAACACGGCCTTTATCGTCTTTGATATTACCAATGAGGAATCCTTCAACGCAACGTTACAATGGAAAGAAAATTTATTCGAATTCGCAGGGGAGATACCATTTATTCTGATTGGAAATAAATCAGATTTGGGAACACGTAGGAGAGTCTCAAAAGAACAGGTGACGCAGATTGCATACGACGTGGGTGCAATTGACTTTATCGAGACCTCCGCAAAAACAGGGGAGAAAGTCGAAGAAGCATTTCGGCAATTAACAATATACACGTACAAATCATACGTTTCGGGTGCCTACAAATCCAAAAACGACACTTGATCAAATGCTTCATCGCAATTCATTTTTTTTTTTGAGTTTCATTGCTCCTTCCGTCTTATTGCTTTTTCAGGACAAACCTCAACGCAAACACCACAACCGACACATTGAGTTTCATCAATAAAAACCAATTTACCGTCGGTTGTAATCGGAGGACAACCAAATGATGTCATGCAAATCCGGCATCCCGTGCATTTCTCAGAATCTATGAAATATGGAATTATGTCCTTGCCTTTTATTTCCAAGAGTGAACAGGAATGACGTGCCACGATCAGACCCGGTCCTCTATCTTGACCCATCCACTCGACTGCGTCAAGGATTGCTTGCAGGCTTGTATTTAGATCATAGGTATCCACGATTTTAATAAAGTCCAAGCCAAAACTTTCCCCAATTTTCTCTACATGAATCATTTTTGAAGGCGTGCCGTCTAACATTATTCCCGTGCCAGGATGCGGCTGAAATCCCGTCATTGCAGTCGTGAGATTATCCAAAACGACAACAATGATGTTTGATTTATTATAAACGAGATTTGCAAGAGATGGAATGCCAGAATGAAAAAAGGTTGAATCACCAAGTAGGGCGAAGATGGGTTTTTCTTCCCCTGCTTTTCGCAAGCCATTTGCCATGCCAATCGATCCTCCCATGCATAAACAAGTATCAATTGTTTCTAATGGAGGAAAAAAGCCAAGCGTGTAGCAACCAATGTCTGAACTGAAGATGAATTTCTTTCCCGTTACTTGTTCACCAGCTTTTAAAGCATAGAAAAATGCTCTATGAGGACAACCTGCACAAAGGACGGGTGGACGTGGTGGAGCCTTAATGGGATATTGACTGACTTCTAAAGATAATTCTTTACCCAAATAACGTGATAGAGCGTCACTCACGATTCTAGGAGTTAATTCTCCATTTCTGGGAAAAACCGATTTTCCGATAATTTTTATCGAGGGATTTACATCCTTCGCAACTCGATTCACGTGTTCTTCAATAAACGGTTCCAATTCTTCGATGACAACAACCATGTCTAATTTTGAAATAAATTTTTGAATCAGTTTATCAGGTGGCGGAAATGTCACGCCTATTTTCAAATATGGGATTGCATCCCACAAGTCATGTTGGTTCATCACATCCTCAATATAGGCATTTGAGACCCCCGAGCCAATAATACCCCATCTTTCACTGCCATCATGTAATTGATTAAATGGTAATTCATTCACGATCTCCTGAAGAATTTCAAGTCGCTTCAATAGCTCAATTCTATAAATGCGAGCATTAATGGGAAGAAATGTCCAGCGCCGTCGATCAAAATCAAACTTACCGCTTGGTTTTATCGGGAGCAACGGACCGAGAGTAATATCCCCGCGTGAATGAGAAAGACGCGTCGTGGATCTCAAAATTACCAAGGTCTCATATTTCTCGGAAAATTCAAATGCAAACTTGGTCATCATTTTCGCTTCCATCACGTTTGAAGGCTCGAAAACGGGAACCAATGCTGCCCTAGCAAGAAGCCGTGTGTCTTGCTCGTTCTGAGAACTATATGCATTTGGATCGTCTGCACAAATTACCACGAACCCTCCCTTCGCACCCGCATATGCGGCGGTCATGAAAGCATCCATTGCAACATTCAGTCCAACGTGCTTCATTACCGCAGTAGCACGGACACCCGCCATTGCAGCACCAAATGCGCATTCAAAACCCACTTTTTCATTTATGCCCCACTCAACATGCATCTCAGGACACGTTTTAGCAATTCTTGCAAGAGCTTCAACAATTTCCGTAGAAGGCGTACCCGGATATCCTGAAGCCACGCGGACTCCCGCTTCGAAGCACCCTCTAGCGATGGCTTCATTCCCAAGTACAAAAATCTTTTTGTGTGGTTCGTTTAAAGCATAAGGCACGGTCAATTTTTCCACCTAAATTATAGAGGATCATTCAATACAACAATTAGCGAAAAAAGAAATAAATAAGCTAGCAAATGATTGAAAGAATAATATCCAAACAAATTAACGAGGAACAAAGATGAAAATTAATAAGACTTTGTTATATTTAGTCCTGTTTTTTGCAGTCTACGGAGTGATTCTTGCAATCCCTTATCTCGAAGGTTATTTATTTATCCCAATTACTCTTGCCGAGTCATTCACGTTTCAAGTTGTCGTCATGAGCATAAAGCTCAGCACTCTTTTAGAGTTATTCTTGGTTGCTCCTGCCACGGGAACAATCTTGATCTTATTATACGATGAGATCCGGAAATCACCGTGCACTTCCGAAAAATACTTGCAAATTTTAAGAATTCTACTGGTAGTTTTTGCTACCACGATGTATAATGGTATTGGAGTTCATTTTGCGGCTAATTTTGCAGAAAGTATCTCTGGTGCAGTTGTTAATCCGGCGAATAAAGACTTGATTATCTATTTCATGGATGAAATAGTGGGACACAAGTTGATCCATTTTGGAATGTTTGGTTGTTTTGTCGTGTTTCTCTGGCTCCAGTATTTCCATCCACAAGAAGAAATCGCACGGCTGGATATTGCCCTCCATCTAGTTGCGGCAATAATAATCGGCATCGTTTTTGCATTTGCACTCATTGAAGGGCAAGCTGCTTTCGATCTTCTAATAATGAACTCGGTCTTGATTGGAGCTTTAATATTTTCAATAAAAAAATACGGAATAGAACTCCGGAAAAACCAAGTGTTCTTGTTCGAATTGAGTTTCGCTGCCACGCAGATTCCAGTCATCTTGATATGGTGGATCATCACGGGGATGCTATTGGGATTTCAACCCGTCTATCCATTTATTTATCAATATCATTTCTTTTTTTAGCCGACTTTTCCATCTCGGCTTTTTCTTTTTTGAGAACTTTTTGATGCGGTCGGATCATGAAAGGGATTATTTTATCATAAAAAATTTCCCTGAAACGGGCTGATTTTGACATCAAGATCAAAATTCGCTCCGCAATAGGTGGTTTTTTCGGAAAATCATAAAAGCCGTGCCTTTTATAATAGCGATGATCTGCCTGAAACGGTACTCTGAGCCGACCATAAATACAGTCCCTAAAAACCTTCAATCCGCCAATGGCCAGAAAAGTCATGGGCGTGAAATATTTCATTTCATGATACTTGACGACCTTTTTTGCAAGGTTTTCAAGCAAGGCATCTACATGAGTCGAATCACCAAATTCATCCGTTACGATGTCCGCCAATTTCGCTTCCTGGCTTTCAAAATAAACTTGAAAGATTTGCACTAAATTTGGAACCTGACCCAATGGTCCCGAAATGATCACTCCAATGGTTTTTCCTTTAAGAGTGGGCATGTGCGTGTTGTAAAAACTCCTATCAAAATACAACTTCCATCGCGAAGACAAATATCTATCCTTTAGTGTTCCCGCAAGCACCAAGATGTCGGCAGTCTTTATCTTTGAATCATAGAATTCCATGTATTCATCTTTTCCATGATAAGCGCAAATATTAGTTATTCCACACCTAATGCAGCCCAAGCATCCTCCTTTTATGTCGATATTATGTAGATTCACAACTTCTACTTCAGATGAAAATGAGCCCTTAAATTTGTTTATCATCTTGCCCAAATTTGTTTCAGTGTTTTCCAAGTCCGTGAGTATTAGCAATTTTTTGCCGGAAAGATCAATTTTTCCATTTTTCTCCCCTGGAACGTAATCAAACTGCCGCTTTTCTAATGGAGGAAACCACTTCGTTGTCGGGACTTTCGATTCGATGGCATTAAAAAAGACAGCTCCAAACGAAATTAACCGGTCACGTTCGTTTTTATCCATCAAGTCATACATGTCGGCAGCAAAGAAATCCACGTATTTCATGTTTAAGTCATCGCAGATGGCACGAATATAATTATGAGCAGTATGATCAAAGAAATGAATGGATGTTGAGATGGCAGCAGTATACTTTCCTTTAAAAACATTCTCAACGCCACGTTCGAAAATAAGTTCAATAAATCGTTTATAATTCGAGTGAACAAGGCATACATAAACTGGAAAGCCCCATAAAACACCATCTGAAGTTTTAATTTTATCAATAACTTCATTGAATGCATTTTGATTTTTCTCAAGCCTTGGAAGCGATTGAGCCACGTGCACGATGTTAAAATCATGATGTGGAAATTTTAACTGCAGGTATTGAACAGATTGCATTGTGGCACTCATCGATCCCTTTGGGCTTCCATTAAGAACACAAATCTTCATGACGGAATCACCGATGATTAACCTTGAATTGAAATCACCTAGAAAAAAACAAATCCGTTTTTTTATTTAAAACAAGTTTCAGAAAACTCCTAATTAACATTTGGCAATTTGCAAAGACAAAAATCCTTAAACTTAATATACCGCTTGAGCTATTATATGACTTGATTATCATGCCCAAGGGAATTGCAGTAATAACGTGGGATGATCATTTTGGGGCTATGCTAGATTCTATCTATCCTAAAGATCTTGAAATCACAAACGATTTAGTCCTTCAGTTATACACTTCACAGACGATGGGAGACATCAGTACTCCGCGTTTTTCCATTTTCCAAACAAAAGAAATTAAAGTCGCAAGTTATTTTGGCGGGGATAGAAAAAATGCCTTGTTGGTATTTATTTTGGGTGAAGATGAAGAACCTGAAAAATACCAATTGATAGTTATTCAAACATTTAATGAATACGTTACAAATAATACTGAAACGGATGAATTTTTGGAACGTGCCTTTAAAAAAGTATTGGGAATGGGAGAACTTCTTGGTAGTGCTTCCGTATTGGAAAATAGAGTCATTCAAAATTTTTTCTCAAATGTTGTCACGGGTGATGTTCTGAAATTTCTTCCGACGAAGGATTATGAACTGGGTATTTATTATCCCCTCCTAAGTAAGTATCTAGGAGTCGAACCAACTCAAACTAGTCTGTTCATAGATTATCTTTGCCGACAAGATTTCTTAATTCCAGAGGTAGTTGATTGTGCACTTGTCTGTCCCCATTGTGGGTCCATAAAACTCTTTAATTTATTGCTCTGCCCAAAATGCAATTCTAAAAAAATGCAAAAAGGACTTACTGCGCAGCATAGATTGTGTGGATACGTTAACTTTTATGAGAATTTTTTTGATAAACCCCGAAACCGGCTACACTGTGATAATTGTAACACGTTTATTTCAAATGAAAAGGATTTGATAAATAAAGGAATTTCATATTATTGCGTGGAATGCAAAGTTTTTACAAAACGTGGAAGAGATTACTTGGAATGTGGCAATTGTTCGAAACTGATTAAGCGTGAAGAATTGGTCTTTAAAGAAATTTATGCATATACCGCAAATCTTGAAAAGATTAATCAAATTGTCAAGTTCAAGGAGCGTTAAAGGAATGGGTGAAACGTATAAAAAGAAAATCGTTTTACTTGGTTCATTTGCCGTAGGAAAGACTGCAATAATGTACAATTTCGTTGAAAACAAATTCATACAAGATTATAGAGCCACTATTGGTGTAAACCTGCTGAATAAAATCATAGCTCTGGAGAATGACACGAAGATAAGCTTCACGATTTGGGACATCGCTGGACAACTGGCTTTCAGACCTGTTTGGCAAAGTTTTTACAATAAAGCAGCCGGAGCCTTACTCATTTATGACGTGACGCGAAAAATGACATACGATGAAATTCCAGGATGGTATCAAAACTTAGTAGAATTCATACCTGAAAAAATACCTTGTGTCTTAATTGGAAATAAAATAGACTTGATCGAACAAAGAGAAGTTAGCTCCGAGCAGGGTCTAGAGCTTGCAAGAAATTATGATATGGAATACATGGAAACTTCTGCAAAAACGGGTAAAAATATAATTCAGGCATTTGAACTCATAGGAAGAAAAACGTTAAAATGATAAAATAATAATAAAAATAAAACTGGAAAAAGAATCATTCCAGCCTTCTGAATTTCAGGATTTCTTTTATTTCTTCATTTACAGTTCTTCGTAAGCCCGTGATTTTTTCGGCTTGTGCTTCAACTTCGGTCTTGACTTTCTTTTGTCGTGGCTCCATTGGCATTGTTAATCTGAAGTATTCAATCCATTCTCGAACGTGTGCCATTTGGTATTCGAGGGTCGTGAATCGATCTTCAATCGACGTGGAAAGACCAATCATCAAGTTAAGAACACGTTCCAGCGTTTGGCCGAGAGTTTCTTTGTCATATCCCTTGCCCGTTTCCTCTACGCTCAAGAAATTACGTATTTCCTCAACGACTCTTGGATTTTTTCCAAGACTGTTATAGATACTGGACTTTAAGATTTCAACTTCAAGATTTTTCTCCGAAAATATCTTCGTGACCTTTTCGGTTAGAAATTCAATGGCTTCAACAATTTCCTTTCGATCCTTTACATCAGGATCATATTTATGAAGCAGGACTAAAAATCCAGGTTTTTCCTTCAAAGTATCAAGGGCATTCAAGACGTTTTTGAGATATTCTAATGATTTATCAAAAACATCAGGATCTTGGACATCAATGACGTATATTAGAAATTGTACCTCTAAAAAGAAGCGTTCAGGATCATCTAGATATTGATCTCGATATCGATCCTGTCCGCCCATATCCCAAATGACTAAATCGGTATCCTCACTTGAAAAAAACTCACGATTCACGCCTTTTGTCGGTGGTAATTTGCAAAAAATTTCCAAATTGACATTGTTTTGCAAAACATTTAGAATGGATGTTTTTCCGGCATTGCTCAATCCCACAAGTAAGATCTTAGTTGGTTCGGAGCTGATTTCAGGCTTTGTCGCAACGCTTTTCGTTTCTTTCGCTTGAGTTACCCTTTTCTCACTTCTTTTTGCCTTTTTTTTCTGCTTTTTAGCCTTTTTTACGGGTTTAGGCTTTGATGTATCGAGTTTAATGTCCAATTCAGTTACCTTTTTAGCAATTGAGATCCATTCTTCGATTTTTTTGTGTCTGATATCTGCTTTAATGAGATCTTTTAACTCAGATGTTCCGATGGCGACCTCTGAAAGACTTTTGATATTCGATACCTTCAGGATTTTTTTAAGTGCAGTTGCTTCTTTTCTTCCAACTTCCGTTAAAGCAGTTACTGGAAGATCTGCAACAGTTTTTGCTTTTTTACTTGTTTTTGGTATTTTTATCAAATTTTTCAATTCTTCGGGAAGTAAATCACTCAATTCTGTCCCCCCATTGTTTTTATGTAATTAATTTTTTGAAGATCCAATGCATTCCATTGTAGATTCCTTCTCCTGTAACAGCACTTGTCAAATACATGTTCCATTCTCGATCCTTTATTTTATTCAACTCCAATTCCTTTATGACATTCTTCTTGGATATTGATGTTCCCAAATCTTTCTTGTTTGCTAGAATCAGAAGGGGAATTCCTGATGATTCAGGATAGTCTAAAATTCGAAAAAGTTCTTTCTTCGCCTCTACATATCGATCCTTGTCATGGATGTCTATTACAAAAACTAAAACATTCGGCTCCTTCAGATAATTCCTCCAAGACCTTCTAAAGCCGATTTGCCCGCCAAGATCCCATGCTACTAAATTCACGTTATCCAAAATGAAATTTAATAGGTTTAAATTGAGCGTTCGATTTGTCTTGACGAATTCATTTCGTCTCAAGCGTTCCAAAATGGAGGTCTTTCCGGCTCGATCTAAACCAAAAACGAATAGTTTCAACGATTTTTTCTTGGTTATGATGGATTTTGGAAGGACCTTTGAAAAGTTTTGTAATAAATCCTTAATTTCGGCATTTTTCTCATTGATTTCGTCAACATCCCCATGTCCCGAGATATGAACGTAAAATCCCTTGAAAATATCTTTCTTGCTCAATAATTCAATTACGAATTCTGCCAGAGGAATGCGAAAAATCTCACCGTCAATGTTATCTTCGGAATAGGTGATGGATATGAGGGCCATCTCTTTTTTGCCTCTTGCCCACTCCGATGGGACCTCGAAATAATAGTTAGCGGTCTTGAAATTGTCAAATGAATGAATGAAGAACTTCTTATTTCCTGCAAAATCAAGAAGCCGAGAAACTTCTTTATCCTGTTCAGACACCTCTTCGTCTTCAGGGATCTTACAAAGGATTGATGGGCCTCTTATTCGATGAAAATATGTCAAGAGTATGACCATGTTGTACAGCTCACCTCTCAATTATAGGAAGAAATTCTCCAACCATGGATAAAGTTTTTCAGAAAATCCCTTGGTTTCAATGATTTTGTTTTCATCATCCGTGAGAATTCCGATGTAATAATTGTTTTCGAGGATGGGAACCCTAAGTATGATGAATGTTTTATCGTCAGGCAAAACGTGGAATGATAACTTATCAGTTTCAAGCTTTCCAATAGCAGCCGTGTTTTCAAGCGTTTGACAAAACGTAGAAGAAATCATTGTTAGATTATAAAGTCGTTCGAATGCAATATCATCTTCAGAATGGCTCGAGATTTCGAACCCAAATTCATCAATCAGAACGATTTGTTCCACGCCAATCTGGTCTCCAAACTCCCGTATGATGCCATTAATGATCTTATCATGGCTAGATATCATGTTTAATCCTTCGGAAAATGCCTTGAATATCGTTGATGTCTCAAAAATGCTCGTCTCGAAGATCCTGTACTTTAAATCAGGGAATTTTTCAAGAATCTGTCGAAATTCCAATTTTATTGCAGATGTAATCAAGTCAGAAACATCAGGGTCCATTTTATGAAGCAAAACCATTATAATGGGCGTTTCGTTCAGATAATTTATCATTGAAAGAACCTTTTCGAAGTATTCCAGTGCTTCCAAGTATCGTTCTTTGTCCTGCACGTCAAGCATGAAGTATATAATGTCTGTTTGAACAAAAAAATATTCGGGTTTTTCCAGATATTGCATTCTGTAATCCTTCTGACCACCCATATCCCAAATGGAGAATTCGAAGTTATGAAAATGAAAATTTTCTCTTTTTACACCTTTTGTCGGTTTCAGCCCGAGTATGGTTTTTGAGAGTCTTCTGAAAGATCCTTTTGGATTATTCCGAATTATTTCTAGAGTTGCAGATTTTCCAGCGTTATCAAGCCCGACCACTAGTATTTTCTTTCCAGTTATTGCTTCTACTTTAGTTGCCCTTGCTGCAATACGTGCTGCTGCAATCCAACGTTCAAGTTTTCTCAAATCAATTCCTAAATCTGAAGGTAAATTCTTCAAATCCACGTCTGCCAAATTTGCAATGGTCTTTACATTCAGTTTTTCATCCAAGTTAAATGCATCGCCCTTGTCAACGTCTTTAAGTGTCCAGACAGGTAGGTTCAAGAGCTCTTTAATGGTTTTTGGTTCTTTTGGAACGTCTATTATGGAAGAAAGTTGTTTTAAAATATATTTTGTTGAATCATTCATGATTTATCCCCCGTTTTATGATATCGAATTTTTTTTCTTCTTAATTTATTGAAGATAATTCATTTTACCTCCATTTCTAATTATCCCAGGAAATCCACTCCCGAGTTTTCGTATTGGGAAATTTTGTAAACTTGAATAGCCGTTTAACCTCTGTTTCTAAAGCGGATTTATATTTATCATGCAATTTCATGTAATTGGACTTATGCTTGTTGATGATTTTTTCAATCTCTGGAGCGAATTCATGAAAATCACTAATTCGATTAGTATTGAGCTTGCTTGCAAATCTTTCATTAAATGTTCGTGAGATTTCGCTTAATATTTTGGTAATGAAACGGCGATCCGCTTCAATAGACGCAACGACCGCAACAAAATATTCGTTGAAAAACTTCAAGGTAATTCTTTTATTCTGAAGTATGATTTCTTTGATTTTTTCACCCATTGTCTCTCGAATTATGGAAGACAAGGTACTCAACAAACTTGAAGTAAGGAATTCCTTGTTATTGAAACCCGATGAGACATTCTTTAAAGGATAGCTATACATGAGAACACCTGAATATCGTATAATATAGATTTCGCTTATCACATGATTTCTCCTTCATTTATGGGTATTTCATCAAAAACTACGGGTTTGGAAAGAATGCCAAAGATTTTATTCCAATAAGTTTCTATTTCCCAACTTTCATTCAGCTTGATTTTCTCGGAAACTTCTTCTAGGCATTTTTTAACTTGTAATGACTCGAAATAATTGATCATTGGCGCAATGACGGCTAACATGAATCTGCGGTGTCCGCCTCGAACATCTTTATCAGGAACTGAGTCGAAATAGATATATCCATATTTATTGATGTTTTCAATCGGCAGGAGAAGACCTTGAGCCTTTTGCAAGTTTTGCTGCCCGTATATTGAAGCAGTAGCAATGAAGAGTTGAGTCCCGATATTTTGAATGGAGCTTGGAAGACCCACATTAACGGGATGACATTTCTCCAATTTAGGACCAATGGCTTCATCCCAATTAAAGAATGCTACAAAAACTTGAGATTTTTCTTTTGATGAAATCGATGGTTGTGAAGAAATCCCGAGAGATGCCATTTTTTGGCTGATATTTCTCGCAATCGACATTATTTTGTGTTTTCGGGAGATTTTGCCCGCAATGGTCGCAAGCAAGTCCTCTTCTTTAAATGGCTTGGTTAAGTAATCATCAATTCCGAGCAACTTGCCTATCCGAATGTCGTCAGGAGTCGCGCGGGCAGTCAGAAAAATAAATGGAATCTGATTCCACCTAATATTTTCAGAAACCGTTTTGAAGAATTCATACCCGTCCATCTCGGGCATCATTATATCGCTAATGATGAGATCCGGGAGTTGTTCCAGTTCATTAAGCTTTTTTAATGCCATTTTTCCGTTTAATGCTGTAATAACTTCATAGTCGTTAAATTCAAGCGTGACCCTGATATTTAATGCAACACCCGGATTATCTTCAACAACCATTATCAGTGGTTTCATGCCCCGTACCTCAACAAAGAAATTGTTTTTCTACTCACTTAGGTTATATTGGAGGTTTGTCCAGTTTTGGAAGGAAAACTGAAAAGATAGAACCTTTCCCAAGTTCACTTTGTACGAAAATTTTGCCGCAATGGAGCTTGGCTAACTCTTGGGCGATGGGTAAACCTAAACCAGTCCCTGGGATTTCTGATACATCTTTGCACCGATAAAATCGCTCAAATATGTAAGGTAATTCATCTTCTCGTATTCCCATTCCATTATCAATAACTTGGATAAGAACTCCATCTAAGTTTTCTTTGTTATATTCTCCTAGATACATGTCAATAACATTAATAATAATCTTACTATTATTTGGTGAATATTTAATGGCATTATCAATTAATATTCTAAAAATCTGAGATATTTTGTGCGAATCACCCTGTAAATAAATGCTCTCATTAAGTTCTAACACGATTCTGACATTATTTTTTTGTCTCTTCGGCTCCAATTGCGTTAAGACTCTTGTGATAAGATCTAAAATGTCATACCGTTTCCATTCAAATTTTATCCTTTTTTCATCAATACTGGAAATGACAAGAAGATCTTCTATTATTTCGGTTAATATATCCGCATTTAAAGTCATTACCTTTAATAATTCACGCTTCAAACCTTCAGTCATTCGATCTTTATATTTATTCAAGTTACTAAGGGATTGATGGATAACAGATATTGGAGTACGTAATTCGTGAGAAACGGTCGATACAAATTGCTTTCTCAAATTATCGAATTCAACAAAAGATGTAACATCGTGTAAGATGACAATTGTATTTGGCTCATCATCACCTGTAAGCTTCAATTTTTTAAAATCAAGCTGTAAATGATATCCACGCAAGGGTTCTATTGTTGTAGTTTTAGGTGTATTCGACCCGATCTGGTTTTTGATTTCTTTAAATAAACGGCTATTCGAAATTTCTAAGATATTAATATCATCGGGTAATTCTTGCTTAAAAATTTTCTTGTAAATTTCAAGAAAGGTCTTATTTGACATTATTATTTGTCCGCTCTTGTTGATTACAAATATGCCATCGGGGATCGTTTCTAAAATTGCTTCAATTCGTTCTTTTTCTTTAGCTTCTCTCAATCGTAATTCTGCTTCTCTTTTTTCTGTAACGTCCAGAATAGTTACTAAAATGGCTTCTTCTCCTTTATAATGAATGATTTTTGCATAAGCCTCAAACCATTTAACATCCCCAGAGCCCGAAATGGTTCTCCGAAATGGTTCTGTATGAAATATGTTGGAGCCTTTCCTTCATCTTTGATATGGAATGGGAAAATAATATATTGAGTACATGCTCCCTGTCATCGGGATGGATGATTTCAATAAACTTGTCTCTTGACCAAGTCATTATTTCTTCAATAGAATGGTCGAAGTATTTAGATATCACCTCGTTTAAGTATTTAACACGACCACCTTGAATGATGATGACTCCAAGTATCGCCT
>JALGVI010000098.1 GCA_029838215.1 Candidatus Helarchaeota archaeon
CCGCTCGGAGAAACAAGATTATTATCACTCCAATTCCCTTTTGCCTCTTCAAATGTAAGGTCAATCCAAACATAATCAATTGATAACGTGTAATTACCTGTCGTTGCGTTAACATCAAATTTTCCTTGTAAAATATTACTTGCATTAACGTACTGGAGTACTTGACCTGCTCCTAGCGTGACATTCACGATATTACTTGAATCCGTTGTATTGAACGTGTTTAATGAAATGAATTGTCCTGCGTTATTTTTCAGCGATAAATCTGCAAGCGTGATGTTCCACGTGTTATTCAGGAAGACGTTTGCAGTCAAGTTGAGGATCGATATCCTCGCAGGATCCACGCCAAGCTCAGTAAAATCAATGAAGAAATCAAGACGCGAGTAATTATCCAATACTGATTGGCGAGTTAAGTTGTAATGATCCGCATCATCAGCTGTGATGCTCGTGATATTACTTGAAGACGTGCCGTTCACTTTCTCAATTGATGTCACGTTCTGATCGTCCAAGAATTCAAGAGGACCCGTAACATCCGTGACATCCGTACCATTTACTTGCAGGTTTACTTGTGATGGTCGGGGAAAATAACTCAAGGGAGAAAGCGAAACATTTAGGGCGAAGTCACGATCCAGAGGACCCTGAAGCGTAGAAGAATTGAAGTACGCATTGCCTGCCCCTGTCGCTGCCGGCTCGGGCACGTAAAACCATTCAAGAACTTGAAAATTAAAATCACTACAGTTAACTCCCACGTAGAAACTCATGTTATCTGTGCTTTCCTCCACGAGCTTCAAGTGCGGGATTGTAATGTTTAGCCATTCTCCTGACGTGATATAAGACGCCGGAGGTGGGATTTCCACGACTTGCAAGATTTGATCGGGTTCATTGCGAGCCTGACCACCATTCCACGTGGAATTCCAAATTGTCACGTGAGCTTGCGACCAATTTCCTCTTGCATAAATCTGAACTTGAGTGAGATAGGAACTATTGGTAGTATTAAACTCCATGAGATGAATTCCATCATCCGTCTTCTTGTAATCTGCACTCGGGTTCGTTGAATAATCTTGAACCAGATTATACGTATCCAGTGCGGTTATGTTCCACGTCGTGAAATTCGCCAAAGAAACGTCAAACGAAGTAGAGACTTCAAAAGTACTGGATTCTTCCAAGTCGGGCGTGTGACCGACCTTGACGTTACGTAATTCAACCGGAAGGTCATTTCCCGTGCCCGTCAAATCATCAGGAACCTCAGCACCATTTTTTACAGATAAAAGTTGTCCCGAATCTTCAAACTCAACAGGACTGCCACCTAAAACTTCTCCTCCACCACCTAAATAATAAAATAAGTTGGGAGCAATTAACATGGAAAGAAACGGTGAAGCAACGGAAAATAATAACAAAATCATCAGAGAAAAACCCTTGATCCGGTTTGCATTACGTCTTGAAATGATCATGATCAACCTCTCGTCTTTTTTTTCATCTCGTGAAAAGTGATGCGCGAGTTGTGGTATCATTTTTTTATAAAAACTATAAATCGGTAAATAAAATTTTGACTCAAAAAGATTTTGTGTCGGTTGCATGGCGACTTTCAATTCCAGCTGATTGTCTACGAAATCCTGACAAACGAATATAAATTACCTGATTGATATTCTCATGTTATTCTCGCATGCTGGTAAATAATATCTCCAATAAAAAAATTTATTTCCAAAAAGCAAGATTTTTTCCGATCCTTCGGTGATGTAAGTCTGCTAATTTATGACTTTGCCTTTTTTTGATCAGTGACCAATTTCCTCATTTTTTCTTTTTCACGAGATATGAACTGAATTACTTGTGCGAATTGAAAATTTTTTAAAACGGTTCTGGCAAATATTTGAAATGGAGTAGGTTTTGCAAAGGAGTTTTTCGAGCTTTTTATTCCCATAAAAACAATGATTTAGAATTACTTCATTAAAGAGTAAATTCTTACTGCAGGAATGAAAAACTGGCAAATCAATGTCTTTAAGGATAAAATATCTTCCTTTTTTTTCTCTTGCCGAAAGATTCATTTTAGAAAAGATCCATTCATCTATTAATTATTGAAATAAACGTGATTCGATATCACCGAGCCTGATGGTGTCTATTTTTCATGAAGAAAGTTTTAGAAATAAATGCAATTCGGAAGAACTGGCAAGACGTGGATTTAAAGATCGCATTGATTTTTCCTAATCAATATGCAATTGCACTGGCAAATTTGGCTTTCCAAGAACTATATGCACTCTTTAATTCTTTTCCAAGAATTGCATGCGAACGTTTTGTGTTTTCACCGAATTCTCAAATTCCTCTATCTTTGGAATCCAACCAACCGTTGAAAAAGTTCGATTTGTGCGGAGTAACGTTGCAATTCGAACTTGACATTCTTAATTTTCTTGAGATGCTGCAAAAAAGTGAAATAGCAATTGAAATCGAAAAAAGATCTGAAAAAGATCCCCTGATCTGTGCAGGAGGACCTTGTAGTTCAAATCCCTTACCCTTTTCGCGCGTGTTCGATTTTTTTGTCATGGGCGATCTTGAGCCAATAACTGAAGACTTATTGGAATGTTTTGCCGAATCAAGTGAAAAATCAACCATTCTCGAAAATATTTCTCAATTATCCGGTGTATTTTCTCATCATCGCGTGAATGAACCTGTATTGACTAACAAAACTAAATCTCTTGATTCGTGTTTTCACCCTACATCTCAAATCATCCCTGACCTCCCGCTCGGTCATCGTTCAATGCCCGTTTTTGGAAAATCACTCCTGATTGAAGTATCTCGTGGATGTCCGCATAAGTGTCATTTTTGCCTGATTGGATATCAGGCAAATCCCCATAGAAAGCGCTCTTTTTCGAATCTAAAAAACCTGATAAGAACGGGACTCGAAGAATCTCAAGTGGACAATGTCGTGTTTATTGGAGCTGCTCTTTCCGATCATCCCGCATTACGAAACCTGTGTTGGTTGGTATTGGACGAAGGAAAAACTTTCACGCTTCCCTCATTACGGGCTGATCGAATCACCACTGACCTCACGGAAGCACTCAAACAATGCCAACGAACCGTGACTCTAGCACCCGAAACAGGATCTGATGCTCTTTTGAATGGAATTAACAAGGGATTCCAACGAGAAGATGTCATTAACGCAATTGAAATATTGAAGAAACAAGGAATTCCAAACGTTAAACTCTATTTCCTTCACAGTCTTCCGGGCGAAACGGAAGAAGACCTGAAAGCATCCTGTTCGCTCGTTCAAAAGATTCGTGAGATCGGGTATGATTCTCGTAACCTAAAGGTGAGTCTGAATCCCTGGATTCCCAAGGCTCATACTCCGCTGCAGTGGGCAACTCCTCCTGTTCTTGGAGAATTGCGTTTGAAGTCAAAATTCCTTGAAAAAGGAATGAAACCGATAAATATCGAACAGCTCGATCCCCGATGGGCTCGCATTCAACGAATCATCTCAGTCGGTGATGAAAGTCTTCATCCCGTACTCCTTGAAGTTCTTCAAAGAGGTTTGGGATTGGGTGCATGGAGAGCCTCACTTCAGAAATGTTCGTTATCATTTGGCTCTTTTAAATATTTGCCATCTGACCCATTACCATGGGATGATATTGACGTTGGCTTCTCAAAAGAACGGCTGTTAACTCTATTCAACGAGATGGGAATAAAATGATATACCTAGACAAGTATTTATACTAACAAAAGACTATCTAGGTATCTTACTTTTTCAAGTCAAGAATCTGGTCGAGCCATTCTTTGAGATTGACGACTTGCCAGGCAATGGAATCAACATTGTTTTCTGTTTGAAACTCTATTTTCAAGAGTCTTAAGAATGACCTGTGTCCTAGATGAGACTTCGATGTATGAACACGCGTGATGGAATCAATTAGAATGGAAATATCCCTTTTTGGAATGTATTGACCGAAAAATAGTTCCTCTTTAGTAAGAATCGGGATCCCGTTTCCTCTAACTTGTTTCTTGCCCCTAGATTCAAGTCCAAAACAATTGGCTTTATGCGATTGCTTGAGTATCTCTTCATCATCGAATTTTTTCGTGATCTCTTGAATTCTTTTCTTGAAAATCCGCTTTAATATGATCCAATATTCCTACTAAGTCAAAAAAACCGAAATAAAGAAAATTAAAATTAATTTCGAGTGGTTGCGATGCCATTGCAATTAATCACGAATTGTTTCCAAAATGCTAACGGCATTCCAGATCTTGATTCGCGCATGAGTGGTACAATTCGGGTCTTGGGAAATTTCGTCAAGCATGCTTAGCGCATTTGATGCTCGAACGGCAGGAGTGCCTTCTCCAGTCTCTAAAACTTCTTTTGCCGAAACGGCAACCCGTCTGATATTTCGGGGAACTGAATTATCCTCGGAAATTTGAGTCAATATCATGTTTATTTGTTCCAATTTATCTTCTGTTGACATTTGCTCCTTCACCCGTTGCTTTTTTACTAAAATACATGGAATGGATTCATAAAATATTCTTTTTTCTTTCCCAATGAAATTAACAAATCTATTTTAATCAGAAATAAAAAACTTTTCATTTTTTCCTTTTATTTAGACAAGCACGGACATCAAATCCAAATTGCCTGAAAAAATCAAACGAGGAGCAATTATAACGAACCTCCACGACTTGAAGTGATTAGCCGACCATAATACGATGTTTGCTTGCGTTTCAAGATTAGCATCTGTGATTTTTATGGCATCATCATCATGAATGACTATTTATTCCTTAATTTCAGCACGATCAGCGGGATCGGTCATCTACTGAATCACGATTTCAAATAAAAATTTAGTTCATTGGAAAAATTTATATAAACTTGGATCTTATATAATTCTGAACAAAAAGATCTGAAGGTGAAAAATCAAGATGACACGGTGCGTGATTTGTAACAAACCCCTGAATAAAGAAGAAAAACTGAGTTCGGATATCATATTTCCATGTTGTCAACAGTGTTCCTACGAAGATTATTCTGTTTTTGGGCATAGAAAGAAAGTAGTCCTGATAAGAATGTAAGCATAAACATTTTTCGGGGGCAATAATTTGGATCTCGTGGATTTTGATTGGGCAATAAAAAACATGCGGAAAGAGAAGATTCTACGTTTAAAACAGATTCTATTTGAATTATATGCCTTTGAAAGAACCAAGTATGAAATGAGCAAACTTCTAAAAATAACTGCCCAATCCATTGGACCCGAAATTGACCTTTTAGAAGGCTTAAAGCTCATTCGCAGGACACGTACCGTTGAAAAATATCACATTCCTTCAACATATTACAAAATGGACATTGATAATGTCATTGACAAGCTCGAATTTTTAAGCGGGGATAAAAAAAATCTCTTGAGTGAGTTGTTAGAAAGGTTTCAGCCAATATATGCCCTTTTGAAAAAGCTAGAAAATGAACACGTGATTGAGCTTGATGTCGAGAAGTTTCATCAGGGAATAATTCCCACTGATCTTGAAATGTTATTATTGCAAATCATTAGCTCCCTATTCATATTATTCATCATCATTCATGATGTCGATTTCTACGCAGCATTTGGTCCGAAATTCTTGGACCGGAATTCTCTCCTTTTAAAAAACTTGGAAGATTATGGAACCGAGTTAAAGTTGAAATTGCCACCTCCTGAAAAAGAGATGGTCGGGTGGATCGAAAGTAATTCCGAAAGGATAACGGGTCTTTTCGAGGCAATTTGGATGCAGTTATTACAGAAAATCATTTTTGCATCCATGGTGAACGAACCGCTACAATCCTTGAGCGTGATTGAGTCTGCCAAACAATCCAAACGACTAAACTTGCAGAAGGTTGTTAAGAGCAATAGACGTCCCGTGAATAAGAAAACTAAATCTAAAGACATGATCGATGACGATACAAGAATGAAAAATACTGTTTTAAAGCGAGTGCAAGCCATCATTGATAAGATCACGATGATACAGTCGGAGATCGAAAATAAGAGAATGAGTCGAAAAATCAATAGCATGCTTACTCGCATTGGTTTCATCATTGACAAGATCCGAAATGCTCCGCTCGGACTCCTGAATAAATCTGAAAAAGAAAAGCGGGAAGTTCTCTCAATAAAAATAGCAATATTGACGACATTATCCGACTATTTGAACGATTTTTTCGATACTCTTCAGGACTTGGAACAAAACATTGGACTTGAAACTGAAAAATCTCTAAAAATAATGATGAACGTTTTTAATTTGATTCCTGCCATTGAAGATTTGACGGCTTGGTATGAAGACCCGACCGAATTTACGAAAAAACCCGCGAAAAGGAGAAGAATCAAGGGAAAGGAGTTAGAATCTTACCTGTCAAGTTTTATATCAAAATTGAGCATGAGAACAAGCATTGTCGAAGTAAAGGAGTTCATTCATCTGTTCTTTGACGAATATTCCGAGATCGCTGCTGAATTCAAGTTCTTGAAGAAAATTCTCGATAAATTCCGAAAGAATGGACTCATATTGGGGCTTGAAAAATATCAACATGGTGGAAATGATATTGAAATCATTCGATTAAAGCCGACAACCGATGATGGAAAACTGATCCTTAAACTGGCTTCTAATTCACCCGAGCTGAAAATCAGCTTGAAAGAAATTCAACAAAAACTGGATTTCACACCAATACGCGCACGCGTGGTTATCGAAGACTTGAAAAAAGAATTTGACGTGCGCGAAGATCCTTCATCAATTGAAAGTGAAGTGTGGTACTTCCCCGGATTAAAGGAGAAATAAAAAATGAAAGATTACATCACGTGGGATTATGGAAAAAATAAAGGAATCGTCTGGAGATGTCCGGTTAAAAACCAAAAAGGCTTCATCGTCCGTCAAGGATTTGAACACGCCTTGTGGATTAAAGATGGCCGATTACAAGAAACCATTCTTACGGGAATTTCCTATGCGTTCCAGAAAGGCGAGCGTGAAAATTCTGAATTGATCTATGTTAAAGCTGGCAACTTCAAGGTAGAATGGGGCATTCCAATTCGAAACGGCGTGTTTAATCAACATGGTGAACCCATTGGCTGTCATGGCATCATGGTCCTGAAAGTCAAAAATATCCAAAATTTGATCTTCAATTTTGTTTCTTCCTTGACAGGGGAATATTTGGATGTAGTCGAAAAGGAAGTTTATCTTGCTGGTAAAAAAGGTGAGAAAAAACGGGATACCATTCTCAAGGAAAAAGTTTTCCAGAACATTATTGACGTGCGGGAAGCACAAAGAGTCGAAAATCCCTTTCTAATGACGGTCAAGGACATAAAATCTTGGGTGGTTGCCCTCATTCGTGCCGTGCTGAAAGAAGAATTCGCATCACGGAGCACACAAGAGATCAATGCTCTATCCAAGGAGGATTTGGAAAGTGCAATGCGGGTAGGAACTCTAAAAGAATTCACTCAATGGGGGCTTGAAATGGTCTCCTTCACGATAATAGGAATTAAAACCATGATGTAAAGAAATAGAGTTTTCCAAAAAGGACAGTGAGAAAATGAGACAGTTTAGATTGGAACGAGCTCTTCAAAAATATTTGTCGTTATCTCGTGGCGAACATATTAAAGGTGCTTTTAGAGTTACCATGGAGTTCAGGATTCCCGGGTTTCTCGTGTTGACTAATTTTCGACTGATATTTTTGGAGAAAGTCCATCATAAATATGTATTTCGAAATTCAATTCCGTATGATAAATTAAAACAGCTTCGAGTTGATGGCGATACGATTCCTAAACACGTTGAAATCAATCAGGTGAAGTTCCGCCCTAAAAAGACATCACCGGCATTCATACGGCAAGCAATCGAAGAAGAAGTAAATCGAAGTCGCATTTTAAATTACGAAGAACTGTCGAAAAAGATCGAATACATTCCACTCGAAATGATACCTGCTTCTTCGCAAGATCCGATAAAAGAAAAGCCTGAAGATATATTCTTTAACATCATCACCGCAATTTTTGCAATGGTTCTCAGTATTCTGGGGATTGTTGGTTTATCCTTCTGGTTTGTATTCGGATGGCTTACTCCATTTCCATTCGTTACGGGCATTCTGGGTATTATTTTCTGTGCCCTCATTCTAATAGATAGAAGAAATGCCCGAGTTTTAATGACGTCTCATCATGAAAATGAACCTAAGACAATTAAGGAAAAACGCGGGTATCTCTTGGGACTGTCCATTGCAACCATCGTGTTTTCTGCAATAGGATTTTTCTTTACGTTTGTTTCTCCATTCCCCATCAATCCAATGGCAAATTGGTGGAACCCTCCCATTGGTTATTGGAACATATTTGGCATGCTGGGTTTCATCGGTGCACTTTGCACTTGTGGCGCCTATGCCATGATCCTTGATGTCGTGTTCGAATTTTCCGTATTACATGTCAACGAACCGCTTTGGGCGATAAAAAATAATGGTTTCTTTGGAAGCACGAGATATAACAAGTATCATTACAAGATTTTTAAAGCCATTAAAGCTGTTTTTTGGATATATGTAGGCATTTTTTTGTTACTGCAGTTCGCCTCCATAATTTTGTTCCGATTCGGACTTATCTATGCATTTCAGGCTATCTTTCCATCATCATTTAACTATCTTTTTCTTGCAGTGATGGGAACGTGGCAAATATTCTATGTTTTCTGTGTCATCGCGTGGTTCATTCACCCGATTCTCGGGATCATCGTGTTGAGCATTTCGCAATTTCGAAACGTTTCATTTCTCTTTTCATTCATGATCCCCATGGTCAATAAGGTTCCCGTTCAGGGATATATTGGACCGGTTGAAAGAATACCTGAAGTCGAGAAGAAATATAGAATTAAACGCAATGTCGAAAAGGGCATTGAACAATTCACGAAGGGGATCGTGGATTCAGTTCAACGAATAACCAGTAAGGTTGAAGAAAAAATTGAGCGAAAAACCAAACCGATTGAAAGAAATACAAGTGAAAAAAGCATTGTTTACTCAAAACCCGAAATATATTCTACAAAAGAGCCAATAAAGACCGTAAGAACAATTGAAGTCATGCGTGGTGGGCAGATACTCGGGAAAGAATACGTGTTCAAGCTAAAAATCGTAAATAATACCGAATTCATCATCAATGACGTGCGAGCAATTATCACTTCATTCCCTTCGGATTCACTCGAAATTGATTCAGAAATGGAGAAACGAAGCAAGATCGAGCCGAACGGCGATTTTGTGAGCGTCTCGTTCAATTTCAAACCATCAAAGGACTGTGTTCAAGGAAAAATATACTCAATGGTAACCTATTTAGATGCAAAAGGTGAGTCGCATCAAATCAAGGTTCCCCCACACGAAATACGCATGATTTGTGGTTTACTCACGCCCGTCAAGATTCAATCGGAAGAATTCGACAAGATCACGAAAGGACTCATTGATTATGAAAAAGCTGGAGAAGAAGTCACGCTTCCTTTTAATTGTGAAAAAGTTTTCAACAAGACGATGGTAATCTTGCCGAAAAATAACTTTGAAATCCTGAACACCGAACTCATAGAGGTCGGAAATAACAAGATCGGACTCATAAAAGGATTTGCAAAGGGGAAATACTCGGGAAATAAAGTAGGTCTAATGATCACGCTAACTGGGGAGAAGACCGCTAATAAATGCGTGGCAAAGATCGATGCCTTCACCGAAGACAAGGACATGCTCGCACCGCTCATTTCTGAAATTAGCCAAGACTTGACCACGATCTCGTGCAATCAGTGTGGTGCCGCACTAACACCGGAACAAATCAAAATGTTGATGGACGGCAAGCCGATCACGTGCAAGTTCTGTGGAGAGGTAATCGCCAGAAAAGGATGATCTCGAATCTACTTTTATTTTATATCCTTTTTATTGAGCGGCGAAGCAGCCAAATCTTGCTCGCCTTTGTTTGTAAATTTTTTCACGACCATGCTACCGATGCCTGATGTCGGGAGAATGGAT
>JALGVI010000032.1 GCA_029838215.1 Candidatus Helarchaeota archaeon
ATGATTTAATCGTTGAACTTATTCCATTGGCCGAAATGTTTTTGAGAACGGGAAGCATCATGCGAAATAAAGGCACGCACTCGTTTCGAGAAGCACTTGGAATGGAACCCGAACGCAAGATTTCTTCAAAAACTATTGAAGACATGAATAAATTATGTCAAAAAACGGGATTTTCCCAATTAATTAAGCAAATAAAGGATCGAAAGAACAAAGCAGGCAAAAGGAAGCACGTTTATTGATTCCCCAGAAAAATATCAAGAAAAGCCGTCTTGAAAAGATTCCCACGGAAGGACCGGTTTTCATCTTCCGAAGTTGTGTGGCAAATGAACTTTATCCTTTCATGGAATCATCTCTTCACGAGATCTTGGATTTACTGGACATCGAATGGATCGAATCAGATGATCAAGCATGTTGTGGAGGAGTATTTGAGAATTTTTCATCTGATCTAACAATAGCTGCAATAAATGCCATTAATTTCAGCGTGATGGAACAAAAGTCGAAGAACGTCATCGTTTCTTGCAATGAATGTTATTCTTCCCTCCAGAACACGAAAGAATTCCTCGAAATATCAGAAAACAAAGCAAAGATTGATGCCCTGTTACGCAGTATTAATCGTTCAGTGAACAATAATCTTGAATTCTTTCATGTAATCGAGTTTTTTTATAAGAATCTTGAAAAAATCATCAGCAAGAAAAAACGTGATTTGAGCAACCTTCGTCTTGTCGTGCACTACGGATGTCATTATATACGCACGCATCGACAGGAAATTTTGGATGATCCCGTGTTTCCTTTCATAATGGACAAAATTTTGAGTGCTTTAGAAATCCAAACCTTGGATTATACTGAAAAATCCCTTTGTTGTGGCATGGGCTACATCCAAAAGATGATCAATCCCGAATCCTCACTTGAGATCAGTTATAAAAAGTTAAAAAGCATTGCGCAAGTTAAGCCCGATGCAATAGTAAACATATGTCCTGCTTGCATTAACGTCCTTGATAACGCTCCAATTCTCATAGAAATAGAAAAAGATGAAGAATTTCAAATTCCAGTTATCCACGTGAATCAATTAATTGGCTTATACATGGGACTTGATCCAATAACCGTTTTAGGACTTGGAAATCATAAAACCAGCACGGAAAATTTCTTAAAAAAAGTCACGTGATTGATTTATTTTTAATGAATTATTTGAAAAATCAAATATTTTCATTTCATAACCCCCTATTTAACTCATTTCTTGAAAAAACACCATCATTCATAAATTAGTCAAATAATGTTAGTAACATTTATAAAATGACCATTGCCATTATTGTATTGAAGAACGAAAAACCGAGTCATTTAATGCCTTGGATCCTTTTTTACCTAGGATGTATGTATGATGGACGTCGATGAATTTGAACTTCTAAGACTATTAGGAAATAAAACACGTCGAGAAATACTTGAGCTAATTTCAGAATCCCCCCGATTCCTATCGGATATATCCAAGGATTTGGAAATAGGGCAACAGGCAATTCTCCGTCACCTTAGAGAACTCATGAGTTTCGGAATACTGGAAGAGATGAATGAGGTATTTGATGAATCGGGACAGAAAAAGGGTCGAAGGCGCAAATATTATAAAATATCAGAAAAACATAGGCGTCGAATCGTCATAGACATATCTCCAGATTGTTTTGACATTCATGATTTACCTTTTCTATCAAACCAAGATACCGAAACTAAAAATGAATATTGCAAGAATGCTAACGACATAATTTCGGAATATGAGGAATTTAAGGAAAATATCATGGGAATAGATAAAGTAAAGCGTTATGAGAAGATACTCGAATTTGAAAATAGATTAATGAAAGAAATAGAATGTTTAAATCATGCTCGAAGATTAAATGAAGAAATTCTTCGGGACCTTCAGGTTTTAAAAAGTCACGTTCTTTAAATCTTATTCTTTTAATTAATAGAATCGAAGTGAATGAAATGGTTGATGAAATACAATTACGCGTGCAATCAATAGATGAAAAAAGTGCCATGAGATCATGGGTACGGGTAGATCCAGAAGTCTTCCCGAAATTGAAAATCTCAACGGGAGATATTATTCAGATACGGGGCAAAAAGACGACAGGAGCCATTGTAATCCCTGCCAAAAAAGAAGATGTAAACATGAACATCATTCGAATGGATGGCCTGATCAGGCAAAATGCTCAAGCAGGTATTGGAGATATCGTAACTGTCGCAAAAATTAAGGTTCCAAAGGCTGAAAAAATTGTTTTGGCACCTGCTGCCGAAAATATCAGAGTAAGAATTTCGGGTGATAGCATAAAAGGACATCTCATCAATAGACCCGTTAATAAAGGTGATATCTTAAGCGTATTTCGCCAACAGAGGCAACGTTCACAATCAATGCAGTTTTCACCTCAATTTTTCGAAGAGTTTTTAACGGGAATGCGGTCTAAAAACCCATCAATGGGAGAAATTCGATTCAAGGTCATCCAGACAGTTCCCAATCAAATCGTTCAAGTAACGGGAAATACCAAAATTGAGATAAATTCTGAAGCCGTAACCTTACCGTCGGGTGTTCCGATTGTAACATATGAAGATGTTGGAGGTCTTGAAGACGCCATTCAAAGAATCCGGGAAATGGTTGAGCTTCCATTAAAACATCCCGAACTATTTTCGGCTTTGGGGATAGATCCTCCAAAAGGAGTTCTTTTACACGGTCCTCCAGGAACGGGAAAAACCCTACTGGCAAAAGCCGTTGCAAATGAATCAATCGCAAATTTCGAGGTCATCAATGGTCCTGAAATAATGTCCAAATTCTATGGACAATCTGAAGAAACTTTGCGTAAAAAGTTCGAAAAAGCCGAACAAAAAGCTCCCAGCATCTTATTTATTGATGAAATAGATTCAATCGCCCCAAAACGGGAGGAAGTAACGGGTGAAGTCGAGCGAAGAGTCGTTGCCCAACTTTTAGGACTGATGGATGGTCTAAAAGGTAGAGGAAATGTCATAGTAATTGGAGCTACGAATCGACCAAATGCATTAGATCCCGCACTTCGAAGACCCGGACGATTTGATCGAGAAATTGAGCTTCCAATGCCCGATAAAAAAGGACGTAGAGAAATCTTACAGATTCACACGCGTGGAATGCCACTACACGAAGATGTCAACCTTGAAGAAATCATTAACATCACGCACGGATTTGTTGGAGCAGACATTGCTGCACTGGCTCGTGAAGCCGCAATGTGTTGCTTGCGAAAAATTTTACCGGAATTAAACTTGGATGAGAGGTTCATTCCACAAGAAATCCTTGATAAACTTCGAGTTTGCAGGGAGGATTTTTTGGAAGCACGCAAGCTTGTTGAACCCAGCACCCTCCGCGAAGTAATCATCGAAATACCCAACGTAAAGTGGGATGATATCGGAGGACTTCACGATGTCAAGGAAAAACTTCGTGAAACAATAGAATGGCCATTAAAAACGCCAGATATTTTTAAAGAAGTGGGTATTCGTCCACCTAGAGGCATTCTCTTGTTCGGACCTCCCGGTTGCGGAAAAACCTTGTTGGCGAAAGGTGTTGCCACAGAAAGCCAAGCAAACTTCATCAGCATTAGAGGACCGGAAGTATTTTCCAAATGGGTTGGAGAAAGCGAAAAAGCCATCAGGGAAGTATTCAGAAAAGCGAGAACTGCGGCACCATCAATCATTTATTTTGATGAACTCGATGCAGTGGCTCCGAGGCGCGGTGCTTATTCGGGCTCGCAAGTCTATGAATCTGTTTTAAATCAAATTCTTTCAGAATTCGATGGACTTGAAGACCTTAAGAATGTAGTCGTTGTTGCATCAACAAATCGTCCTGACTTGATAGATCCCGCACTATTACGCCCGGGAAGATTCGATCAGTTAATTCTGGTGCCTGCTCCTAACCGAGAAAATCGAAAGGAAATTTTTAAAGTCCATACAAAACACATGAAACTCATTGATGATGTTGATATTGATAAGATCGTGGGTGATCTTGATGGATTTAGTGGTGCAGATATCGAAAATCTCATACGAGAAGCAGGAATGGAAGCAATTCGAGATGCAAAATTAAGTAATAAACCAATAAAAGGCGTGAACTCGATGCATTTTGAACGAGCTGCAAGAGCAGTACACGCAACCCTTACCCCAGACATCATCAAAAAATATGAAAACATGTATAAGACACTAAAATCCAAACGCGCTGCCGTAAAAGAATCGCACTATGCCTAAAAATTTCCTTTTTTTTAGATAAGTAAATTTTAAAAGACAATTTTTCAACTCGTTTTTTATCATGGTGGAATTTATTCCCTTTCGGGCGTTTCAATACAATCTAAGGAAGATTTCGAAATTAGAAGATGTTATTGCCCCTCCTTATGATGTCATTAAGCCTGCACAAGAACGAGAATTGAAGAAACACGTAAATAACATTACCCACGTTGACTTACCGATATCATATAAAAATGCCGCAAAGTTGTTAAACAACTGGATCAAAGAGAAGATCCTGATTCAGCCCGAAAAGAAAGCATTTTACATTTATGAAATTAAATTCCATAAAAATGATACGCCTTCGAAAATTCAAGGATTAGTTGGACTGATAAAACCCGTCGATTTCTCTGAAAAAAAAATCCTACCTCATGAAATGACATTCCCAAAATGCATGGATGATCGAACGAAACTCTTAGAAAATACAAATGCCAATTTCGGTCCGATTTATTTGATCTATCAAGGCAATTCAAAATTGAGTACAATTCTGGCAGATCATTCAAATTCAAATCCAATTCTCTCGGTTACAGATAGAGATGGGTTCATTCACACGATCCGAAAAATAGATGATCCTGGTAAAATTAACGATATTACTAGCGAGTTTAAATCCATTAAATTGATCATTGCAGACGGACATCATCGTTATAAAACGGGTCTCCTTTATAGCAAGCAAAAAAATGGTTTAAAATATGTAATGTCCTTTCTCGTTGATATTCAAAATCCTGGGCTTCTAATCTTTCCAACCCATCGCATGATTAAATCCTTCAAGAATACCCCCGTGGATAAATTTCTCAAAAAAATCGAAGAAAATTTCGACATTCAAGAATTTAAAGATGATAAAGAGTTAATACATGATATAGAATCCTGTCAACGATTCCATGTCTTTGGTTTTATTCATGGACCGACCAAGAGTTTTTATAAATTTACTCTAAAGGCAAGCGTTGATCCAACAAAACTGATAAAAAAATCGCATTCAGATGAATGGAAAAAATTGGACGTTTCAATTCTTCATGAACTCATTCTAACGGATGAATTAAACTCGAATGGAAATATCACTTATGAGAAAAACGTTGAAAATGGAATCAATTCCATCAAGGATAATGAACATGAGGGAATCATCATTCTAAAACCCACGGAATTAGAAAGCATCCAAAAAATCACGGAATTTGGCGAAATAATGCCTCATAAATCCACGTATTTTCACCCAAAACCTTTAAGCGGACTTTTAATTTTTAAGAAATGATCTAGGAAAAAATAAAAAAGCACTAAAAGTATTTTTTCTATAATTTGTATTAATTGATAAGTTGGAAGAAAAAAACGTGTCTTTTGAGAAGATTTACGGCAAGGACCTCGTAACAATCGATAAAAATCAGCTAAAAAAGCCAATCTCTGTACACGGCATGCCCGGAATGGGAATGGCAGGGAAAAATGCTGTAGATTTATTTATAAAAGTATTACCGAATGTACGGAAAATACATGAGATATATTCATCGGCTTTCCCCAGTCACGTCGCCATTTTGAATGATGGTTCCATCAGACCTCCAAAAATAGATATCTATCTTGCGAAAAATCCCGAAGGAAATCATGATTTCATATTGGTTACAGGCGACTTTCAGCCAAGTAGCGCCACGGGTACGAATGTTCTTTCTTCTTACATCGTAAATTATCTAAACCAGTTAGGAATAACGCAAATCATTTCTTTAGCCGCAACACCTGTAGCGGCACCAAAAGAAAAACCAAAAGTATTCATGACTGCCACTTCAGACGATTTAATACCCCCGTTTCGTGAATTAGGCGTCAAGCCCTTTATCAAAGGAGTCATTACGGGAATGAATGGAACGGTCCCTGCCATGGGAAAGCTTGAACACGACATGGATGGGGTCATCCTTTTATCAGAAACCTTTCCTCAATTCATGGAGGATGCTAAAGCGAGCGTTTCACTCGTTAGAATACTTGAATCATATTTATTACTTGAAGTGAATACCGAAGAACTTGAAGAAAAGGGAGAAAAAAATCTCAAGATCTACGAAAAAATGATGAATAAAAAACGAAAACAATCAAAACGTCGCGGACGAAGCGTGGGATACATAAGTTGAAGAAGAGGGCTTGAAATGCCAAATAAGATATTTCAAAACGAAGAATATCATGTTCAAATAGACTATTTACCCGAAAACTTCATCCTACAAGAACTTTCAGGAAACAAAGAAGAAGGCAAGATAATTTTTGAGTCTCGAGAAATCCTCGATGAATCCTATGGCGCATACATCAAATTTGAATATTCATGGAACACGATAGAATTTGATTTTCGACTTTCAGATGGTGATCTGATCGACGAAATCGACAGGCAATATCAACGACTCAGAATAAACTCAATTGAGCGAAATGGAGAATATATTAACACGCACTATAATCAGTACATAACAGGTTCCAGAATTATCGTTCAAAAAGAGATTCAATACCCCACGGTAGAAATCAATGGTGTTTTCTACTGCGAACATTCTGAGAGACAATTCAATTATCGATTCATGATTTACCGTAAGATTTATGAAGAGTGGAAAAATACTCTTTTAGAAATCATTCATGCATTTAAATGCCATTTTTAGCAAGCCATCGCGGAAATCGTCATCATCTCATTGATGTATTTCTAAATCAAAAAATTAAAATAAAAAAACACGCAAATAATTCTAACTTGCTGGAAATCATTTTACAAACTAAGAGATCGTGAAGATTTATGCCAAAAAAGAGCAACCTCGAAACGGAAATGCTTGAAATACCAACTTCAACAGATTTTCCTAATGTAATGTCCCCTAAACGCATTTATTTCAGTAAAATCAAGAATGGAACCAAATATCGCATTGGTAAGGGATTTAGCCTTAAAGAAATTAAGGCCGCCGCCATTCCGCTTGATATAGTCATGAAGTATAAATCACGAGTTCCAATTGATAGACGAAGAAAGACCCTTCATGATGAAAACGTTGCATATCTTGGAAAGTTATTTCGGGAAATATTAAAACAAAGGGAAAGCAGACTGGAAGAAATTAAAAAAATAGATAAAAAGAAAAAAGAACTAGTCAAAAACCTGACAAAAAGTCTTGGCATATCAAAAAAGGAAGCACTTGCAATTACAGAAGCGGGAGTTAAATCTGTTGAACAATTAGTAAATGAAGATCCAAAGGTTTTAGCTAAGGATTTAGGAATTAAAACAAGTGACGTTAACAAGTTAATAAAAGAAGCAAGGCGCGTGACAGTTCTTAAAGAATTGGAAGATGCAATTAAGAACTTGACCCAACTTAAATCAATAAATGCTTCAAAAGCTAAAGAATTGGCAGCTCTTGGAATCGTAAATATTGAGATTCTTGCAGAAGAAGTCCCTGAAGAGCTTGCAACAGAGATGGGCTATGCTGAAAAGATGACTTCAAACTGGATAAAAGAAGCCCGAGAAATGCTTGGATCTAAAACAAAGAAAAAAGAAATTGAAAGATTGAAGCCAGTTGCTAAAAAAGGAAAAAAGCATAAAGTCGAAGAGGCAGGACTGAAAGACATCCTAAATAAACAGGAAATAAGAGCACTTGCAGATATTGAAGTAAAAACACTCAAGGATCTTGCAGAAGAAAACCCTGACGAAATTTCTTCGATTTTGGGCATAAATAAAAATATTACTCAAAAGTGGATAAACGATGCCAGACGGTTGCTGGGTCTCGAACTCGTTACGGAAGTAAAGAAACCTAAGAAGCAAAAATACGAAGAGATAGACCAGCTAATCGAAAAAAGTTTCGAAATATCCCTTGATTTAGAAGAGGAAGAAGAAATAAGTTCTGAAGAAATTAAAGAAACAATGGAAGAAATAAAAACCGTTGCTAAAAAAGTAGAAGACGAAAAAGATGAACTAAAAAAGACCGTTGCTTTGCTTGTTAAAGTACCCAGTCTGGGAAAAGCATCTGCTGAAAAACTGTATAAAGCAGGAGTTCGGACCATCGAGGATTTGATTCATGCAAACGCTGAGGAACTGGCAGAAAAAAGCAAGATTTCCATCAAAAAGATTCAAGTTTTCATTGAAAATGCTTCAAATTTATGAAAAAAAAGTAATGGAAAATAATTATTCTACTAATTTTTTATTTACTTTCTATTAATTTTTTATATACTTCTTTCTTTTTGGCATCCATGGTCAAAAGCTCTCTCGGCGCATTTTCATCATCAATTTCATTTAAAATGTTCATCAGCATTTCTTTTAATTCGTCCAACGTGGCATCCTCATGATACGCTTCTTTCAATAGACTCATTGCCTTGTTTTCATCGTTTCCTACAGCTATTGCTTTAACTTTAAATTTGGCTCCACTAGGTTCAATCAAATGAATGGATGGACCAGAAGAATCGATTCCCGCAAAAATAAGGCTTACACCAAAAGGTCTACCGCCAAATTGAGTAACTTGTTGCATTTTATTGCTAATTTTCCAAGCCAAAACATCGAGATCGGGATCTTCATTATAATACAGCCGCTGTACTTGAGCCTCAATTCGTGCTTGATTTATCAAAACTCTCGAATCGGCTAACAGACCCGAAAATGCTGTAAAAATAAATTCTTCAATTTGAAAAATTTTCTCATTATTCTCGTATAATGGATTAAAACTATTATACTGTGATAGAACTACCACACCTGCATTTGACCGTGCAGCCAAAACAAGAGACCCGCGCTTCACGGCTTCTCGTGCATACTCTATCTGATGAATTCTGCCGTCAGGACTGAACATGGTAGCAATCCTGTCATACCCTCCTAACCGTCCAACATCAAACATCTAGTTAAGCCTCCTTATTAGATTGTTTACCTCAACTTCAGACACCTTTTGGTAACCTTCAGCAGTAATGAGAACCATGTCAATTCCATTACCAGTATGAGGATTTCTTTCGATTGCAGCCAACATTGCCTTCAACGCTAATTTTTGTGCATCTTCAAGAGTTAAATCGTCGTGAAAGCCACCTTCTAAAACGCCATAGGAGAGCTGGGAACCTGAACCTGAAGAAATATACCGATCATCAGGAATGAGAGCTCCACTTGGATCCATTAAATACAAGCGTGGATTTTCAGAAGCCACGTCAAGACCACCAATCAATAATTGAGTGTATAATGGAGCACCAGAGCGGTAATACCCGTGAAAGACTTTTCCAATAAATTGAGCTGCTGCTTCTATCCTCATTTCATGCCCGTGTTCATACAAATACAGTCGAAATTCAGCCCTCAATCGATCTATTATGTTTTGAGCGTCTGCAACCAATCCTGCAATCGCAACTCCAATGCGTTTATCAATCATGTGAATTTTTTCTCCTTGTTTTGACGCGATGAATGAATTCCCGGCTGAAACACGCCTATCTGCCGCAATTATTATGCCTTTATTTGTTCGTATTCCTATTGTCGTCGTCAATTCATGACCACTTCCATTATTGTTTTTTGAATGATCTATAGAATTGATTGCTATTTGGTGACCAACTGATGAAAACCCAGTCATTGCTTCTTGCTCGAGATCAAATCAAGTCTTCAAAAAAGAAAAACAACCGATACGGCTCATATCGAGCAAAAACCAGGTTACCTTCAAGAATTTGAACGAATTCAAAAGAATTTGAAAAATAAAAAATTAAATAAATGATCTTGTTTTAGATAAGATTACAAATTGAATTTTCAGGTATGAACGTCTTTTAAAAGATCGCAGGAAGTTTTCGGAATGATTTTGTCGGTAGACATTAAGAAATGTATTGGTTGCAACTTGTGCGAAATAATATGTTCAATTCATAATGAAAAATGCGTGTCTCCATTAAGAAGTAGAATAGAAGTCGTGAAAGTAACCGAAGCAGCGGATGTCCCCATTTTTTGTTATCAATGTGATGATGCCAGCTGTGCTGCTGTCTGTCCTGTAAAAGCAATTACGAAGGATGCCCGCGGTATAATGGTAATTGATCGAGAGACATGCATTAGTTGTCGGGCCTGTGCCTTTGCCTGTCCGTTCGGGGCAATGGCGATTTCCATCGAGGGGAAAGTCTTCAAGTGTGATTTATGTGATTGTGAACCTGCTTGTGTTAAAGTATGCCCAACAAAAGCAATAACATATCAAGCTCCCGAGAAAGTTGCATACAAGAAAAAAGAAATAGCCGCTGAAAAATTACTTGCCACAAATCCCACTTGGTGAACTGCTTGAAGTATCGTGTTTTGCTACTTGATGCTTCCAAATGCTCAGGTTGTGGAAACTGCTTGATGGCATGTCCTGCTAACGAGTTGATCATTGAAGGAATCGATTCCCCGTTAGCACAAATTTTCTCAATAAAAAATGGCAAGTGCATCATCAGGCGAGCGTGTCAACATTGTACGGATGCCCCCTGCCTTGAAAAATGCCCGGAAGGAATATTAATTCGGGATGAAAACAATCTCGTCAGGTTAGATTTGGACTATGAAACATTAAAGAGCGACAATCCCGAAGAAATTCTCAAAAAATGCAATGAATGCAAGGATAAGCCCTGTATTGAAGCGTGTCCATTCCATAATCTGGTCATCGTTCCGGTAACTGTAAAAGGCACTCAATTTAACATTCCAATAAAATGCACTCAATGCTTGGGAGACCCACAATGCGTAAAAGCATGTGGTACAGGAGCCTTGACTTATGTAGACATCTCGATTAAAGACGAAGCAAAACAAAAATTAGCAGCCCTGTTTTTAAAAGGAACTGAACTTGCGAAAAAGGCATCAAAAAGCTATAACACGGCTTAATCTAATCTCAAAATCTTAATCCCACGCTCTTTTTATTAAAAGCATTTGAAGAAAGATTTTAGACTCGTGAAATTTAATTCTTCACAGGGTTATGATTAAATGAACACAAAATTAGCTCGGTTTATATCACGGCTCCAAGTTCGGATTTTTAATCTACTCCCGATAATTGGACGACAATACGAAATGGTTAACCCAAATATCGATGACGAATCGGAACCGTTTTCTTATTTTGCAAAACCGATAATGCAATTGGGATGCAGGGGTGGTAAAAAGGCAACAGCAGTGACTCCAGAAGGCCATCTTTACACAGGAGCTCTTGAATTAAGGTTTTTGATCGGTGATCCCATTGAAGAGATAAATAAAAGAATCAAAAACCTCCATGAAGGATATCTCCCCTGTATTGAATTCAAGATCGAGAAAGATCAAGTGAGATATAATTTTCAGATCTTTCAATATTGGCTTGATAAACCATTAAAATCTCCATTAATCAATTACGTGAAAATAACGTTAGAAAATCATTCTAAAACCTCAAAAACAGGGCATTTAGGAGTCGGGCTAATATTCGGCGGGATTAAACATCGACCCGTGGGAACGTTTTTCAATTCGGGGCTCAAGCAGTGCGATCGAAAGAGGTGGACGTTTAATATCGAAAATAAATGCATTTTTAGGGATAAAAAACTAATTTTGATGCTCGATGAAGATCCGACCAATTTATACGAAAAACCAAGTGTCATTTATACCGGTCCGTTCAAATCCAGAAATAAAAAGCTTAATTGCATCTCAAAATTCGATGTTGAACTAAAATCAGGCTCTAAAAAAGAAATAACCATGAAATTGCCCCATTATCCCATCCCGCGCTCTAAGAGAGAAATCCTTGCAGGGTTAGAAGAACAGACGTGGTCAGAACAATTCTCAAAATTTAAAGCCGAATGGAAGGATTTATTGGAAAAAGGAACCCAAATTTACATTCCGGAACAAAAAGTTCAGGAAGTCCATAAAGCCTGTTTGATGTACAATCTCATGTGCCAAGATTTCAAGGATGATGTCATCATTCAAAAAGTCAACCGGTTTCAATATAACGATTTTTGGTTAAGAGATTCGAGTTTCTTCTCGAAAATGTACGCCGTTCTCGGATATCCCGAGTTCTCGCGTGAGATCCTGTTAAATTTTTTGAATTATCAACAAGAATCGGGAAACTTTGAATCACAAAAAGGACAACTTGATGGCTGGGGACAAAGTCTGTGGGCTTTCGGAGAATACATTAGAATTTCTCGCGACAAAGATTTTGCAAAAAAAATGCATCCACGCATGATGAAGGCAATAAAATGGTTACGACAACAAATTCAGAAAACTCCCCATGGCACGCTTCCAGCCACGAATGCTTTCGATAATGAGCAAATTCTAGGACGATATACGGGTCACAATTTTTGGGTACTGCACGGGCTCGAGGGCGTTGCACAAACTTGCAAGTTCTTGGACGCATCTGAAGATTATCGGGAAGTATCACACTTAAAGACTCAATTTCGAAACCGACTCTTGAAATACCTTGAAATATTTACGAAAAACATTAACCGAATTCCCCCCTGCTTAGATTTCATGGAAGGATTTGATTGGAGCAACTTGCTAATGATTTATCCAACCAAAATCTATGAAAAAAATGATCAACTTGTCAAGGCGACTTTGAACCATTATAGAAAATATAAATTCAAAGAGGGCATATCCACTTGGGCAAGATATCTCCATCATTACGTTACCGAGAGAATAGCCCAATCTGAAATCATCATGGGACGTGAATCTCGGGTTTTAAATGATTTTTATGCAATGTTACTTCACACAGGATCTTGTCATGAAGGTTTCGAGATGTTAATTTACCCATGGGGAAATCGTGACTATGAATTATGGATATTGGGACAAAAAATCATGGGTAATTATCCGCCTCACGGCTGGTTTGCCGCAAATTTCAATTTACTTTTACGAAACATGTTATTACGAGAGGAAGATCAAGATCTTCATCTCATTTCAACGCTTTCTCCTGAATGGTTAAAGCCAAATTCGATTTTAAAAGTCGAAAACGCACCGTGTTATTTTGGAATCATCTCTTTTTCGATTGAAACAACAATAAAAGGGCTGAAACTACAATTTAAAGGCACGTGGAAAGAAGAACCAGAGAGAATTCTTGTTCACGTTCCTAAATTTTTACAGGTGAAACAAGTTAAAGTGAATGGAAAAACAATTAAAATGGATGGAATGACAATCAAGATCATTAAGCCCGATGATTTTGAACTAGAAATAGAATGGAAAGTGCCTCCGGAAATAACTATCAACTACGAAATCGTTGTCTCACGATATAAAAAGCAATATAGAAAATTGTGGCAAATGACGCATTAAATTCAATAATGAATTAATTAGCGGGAAATTGATTCAACCAATTTTGCAGGTTGGATGTCGTGAACTTCGTTGCTGAGGTTACCACGTCTTGTTTTGAAGGTATTTGCGGGGCTTGAGATAATAACTTGCTTATTTGTATATTAAATTGCTTGGATTGAATTTCCAGTTCTTTTAAGGACTTTTCAGGGGACTTTTGAACCAAGAAGGTTTTTACGATATTGCCTTGTTGGACCTGATTTCGACCTTCATGAGATGCGATGGCTTCATAAGCATTATCCGTGGAAATCCACTCTACCTTAATGGAATCACGATCTTGAAACCATCCGACCCAACGAAAATTACCAAACCATTTTCCCATTAGATTCTCAAGGAATTCTCGTGCTGTTAGCGGGGTTTTATGAGTCTGTTCAATTATTCGCCATTTATTAGTCGAGCTTGTTTTTCGGGACTTTATTTGTAGCAAGAGACGTTGTAAAAAATTACGACCCTTATCAGATAGCACATAATGATTATCATCAGATCGTTTTGAGATAAATTCCTTATCAAGCAAGCGGTTTAAAGCCTTAGTCAATATTTGTTGATGAATATTCAGCTTGCGCTTGATCCCCTGGAAGCTCAGAGAGGAGATCGACCTTTTTGCAAGCCCTTCCAAGACAAGTAGTAGCAAAACCTGAAGTTGATAAGAATCTAAACTATCGATTTTCTCCAATTCAGAACAATATTCCTCGTTCATCTCAAATACCAATTTCTTATCAACAATTCCAATATTTACTCGTTGTTCTTGGGGAGGTTGCAAGTCAAACATTTTTTCTCACATCTTTTAATCACTTATTGTAAATTTTAATTTAAGAAATTTAATGACTAAGTATTCAAGCTTGAAAAAAAAATATAAGACAAATCACGGAATTTCGCGCGGTTATTTTAAATAATCTGAAATAATCGGAAACCGCGATGAATGATGGTTCGAATTATCTTAGATCAGTCAGAATCTAAAATTGCTCACGTTAATAATGATGAAATAAAAATATATGATAGAAGTACTCATGGAGTACACTCAAAATTTTCGTGGGATGGAAACTTACTCGAACAAGGCTCCCCTTTATCGTTTAATTCTAATGGAAAATATCTTCTATATAGATCACTTCCGCACGAGGTTACTGCCGTTGACATCGAAAGAGAACAACCGGTATTTTCCATTAGTGTCGGGGGAGATTCGAGCATGATCCTTTCGTGTTATTGGGGTGAACGCATTTCCATCATCTATCATGATCAAGGACGGCTTTTTTTAGAACATTTCAAGGAAGACAATTATCAAGGATATGAATCATCACGAAAAATACCCATTTCAAGACATTTAAATCCAGAACAAATATATGTTGAATGGGCACCAAGTGGGCGATATTTCATTGCCGTAACGGAGAATGAATTTTTCTTCTTGTTCTGGAACGAGATCAAACCGCTCTTTATGGTATCTTACGCAGATCCAATCGAAAAGATTTTCAACGCTTCCTTGGCATGGCATCCGCTCTCAAATATTTTTTGTTTTGGCGTGGTTTACAAGGAGCAAGCTACTACAGACTTCCACCAATTAATGGCACTTCATCAATATATCGGATATCCATATGGAACTTCAGGACAAATAAACGTGAAGGATTTCAAACGCACGATAGTTGAAGAACCAAGCTCAAGTACGGCATTGCTACGTGATGTTTATTCAGCATATGGCGAAGAGTTAGGCGTTGAAGACCTCCCCGAAGATGAAATTCAAGCACTTATCGTCACGAAACCACCATCACGAACGATTATCTTTGATGTCGACGATGAGTTAATTGAGAAGAATCTTTATACAAATCAGGCTTTTATGTATTAATGCCATGAATTAGCATCTGAGATCTGATTTTTGCACGATTTTAGCAAATTTTTTCAAAATTATTGGTAATATTGAGCAAAAAGTTATTTATTTTCATTATACAAAACAGATTTAATCAGACGGGTGAGCTTCTTGAAGAAAAAGATAAATGAAATAAACTTTCCGCTGTTATATAAATTCGAAGAAAGTCTTGGCGAATATGTCATTTTATCCGAGGATGAGGCGGTTGAAGAAGCCAGTAGATGTATAGGTTGCAAGACGACACCTTGCGTTCAAACCTGTCCTGTTCGATTTCCCATACCGCTTTTTCTTGATTTAATAAAAGAACGAAGATTTGAAGAAGCCGCAAAATTGACGGTGGAGCGTTATTTTTTTCCGCAGATAATTAGCAGGACTTGTGGAAAATGCGAATCCCGATGCAATTTAGAACGCATCAAGAAAAAAGAAGCGCGTCCGATGAACATGACCGGTCTCAAGCGTTTTTTGGCAGAAAAATATGTAAAAGAAGAGGATTTCCCAAAGAATGTAAAGCCGGCAACAGGCAAGAAAGTTGCAATTATAGGAAGTGGTCCAGCAGGACTCTCTGCTGCATACGAATTGGCACTAGAGGGACACGATGTTACGATATTTGAAAAGGAGAAAGTCGTCGGCGGCATGTGTTATATGGGAATACCAGAATTCAGGCTTCCAAAGGAAGTTTTAATAAAAGAGATAAAAAACGTTTTTAGTGGATTGGATATTAATTTTGTTTTGAAATCTGAATTGGGAAAAGATTTAGACCTTTCTCAAGTGATAAGAGAGTACGATGCGATACTCCTCTGCGTCGGAGCTCATCTATCAAAAAGATTAAACATCGAAAATGAAGATGCTCAAAATGTTCTCGACGCAATCGACATACTTCAAAGGGTAAATCTTGGAAAATATGCTGAAATTGGCGAAAATGCCGTGATAATAGGGGGAGGAAACGTTGCAATTGACGTGGCTCGATTAATTCAAAGAATTAAGAAGAATGTAACAGTCCTTTACCGGCGAACACGCCAAGAAATGCCCGCCAATAAATCGGAAATCAAAGAAGCCATAAAAGAAGGCGTGAAATTTCACTTTTTAGCAACCCCGATTGATATCATTATTGATGATGAAGGCAAGATAAAGGCAGTAAATTGTCAAAAAATGGAATTGGGAGAACCCGATGACTCGGGTAGGAGACGACCAGTTCCTATTGAAGGTTCTACATTCATTCTCGAAACGGACATGCTAATACGTGCTATCAGCGAGAAGCCCGACCTCTCGTGGATACCCAACGATTCGGATCTTCAGCAAATCAAGACCAAATGGAACACGCTGCAAGTCAAAGAACACTCTTTCGCCACAAATATTCCCAAGGTATTTGCTGCGGGTGATCTCGTAACGGGACCAAATTTCATCATCGATGCAATTTTTGCAGGTCGAATGGCGGCACTTCATATTGATTTCTTTCTCAAGGGATTCATGCTTCCAGAGCATTTTAAAGCAGAATAAATACGTGGAAATAAATTAAAAAAAAAGATATTTACAAAACAGGCGACCATTTACCATCTAAGAGAAATTATTCCAGTTTTAAAAAACGTGCGTCGTGTGACTTCAATAATTTGATTACATCAGACATGTACATGACACCATTATTGAAAAACCCCATGAGATCATTGGATTTATAGTGAATGTTGAATAAATCCTGTCTTTTCCTTCTTTCCCTCCAACTGAACCTGAAAGTTCCAATATCTGTCTCATAATAGATCCAATGATTCTTTTTTCGTCCTTTTGCCAAGTTAGCTAGCTTTTCGTACTGGTCCTTCATTATACAAAATTCACTTCGCAAAACCAATTTTTATTTTGTATTTGTAAGAGAAATTTGAAAATAAAAAAGATCGGGAGAATAAAAGCTCCTTTTTAAATGATTTTTTTCATAACGAAGAAAAATGTCGATTTAATCCTTCCGCCAGAAAATTGATGGAAGTTTTAATCTCATCTGATATTCCTTCTTCATAGGAAATGGTTTTTGCTTGAATGCCAATAATATAGATTTTCAATTGAGGATTTTGGCTTTTTAATAAATTAAATAAAGTCAATTTTGAATTTGAATGCGAAGAAGTGGCAAAACTCATAATTTGGCTGGTTTTTATCAAGCCAATGGATCCGGGAACTAATTTCATGTCAGCCGCGTCAATGGCAAGCAAGTGTGTTGGCTTCCAGTCGAGTAGCTCAAAAAGATGATTTTCAGGAGCATCCGCTGCTTCAATTGTCAAAATTTTATCAGAAATCTTACCTTGAATCTGGCGAACAACGTGTAACCCTGCCGCATCATCTTCTCTATAGAGATTACCAATCCCTAAAATAGCCAATTTGGAATCGGGTGTTAATTCTTTTTTAATATCCACGAGAATTGAATCAATTACTTGTTTTATCGTTGCCATGTTTTTCCCAATGCTTTTTAATTTAAAGAAATTTTTGCAATTTGCCAAATTGATTCGGTCCGAAGTTTAAATAATAAAAAAAAAGCCCGTATTCGAGATGGAAAAAAATTCAAAATCAAATTTTATTTATGATTTAAATGGTGGTAAATATTTCATTTCAGAGCTTTCAGGATCCGGAAGTCGCAAAAAAATGGGCCGGTGTCATTAAAAAACTGGCCCCTGACTCAGAAGTAACGTATAAATTTACTCATGTCTGTGGAACTCATGAACAGGTCATCAGTAGATACGGAGTCAGGTCGCTTTTACCATCTAATGTCGAAATAATCGCGGGTCCGGGTTGTCCTGTCTGCGTAGTTCCCGCACGAGACATAGATGAAGCCATAGCATTGGCCCAAGAAGACGTGATAATGACAACATTTGGAGATATGAGTCGAGTCCCAGGAACTGAAAAGTCACTGCTTGACATAAAAACTGAAGGAGCAGATGTTAGAATCGTATACGGACCCAATGATGCAACTAAAATTGCACGTGAAAACCCCGATCGAAATGTTGTTTTTTTTGCGATCGGATTTGAAACTACTGCTGCGATTGTTGCGGAAGAGCTATTAACTAATCCTCCAGAAAATTTTTCGATGTTGTGCTCTCACCGAACCATACCTGCGGTCATGAACCTCTTGATGGGTGTGGGAGAACTTCAAATAGATGGATTCATTTGTCCAGGTCATGTATCTACGATAATAGGAATGCATCCTTATAAATTCTTGACAGATGCTTATAGACTTCCCGCCGTAATTGCGGGATTTGAACCGGTTGACATTCTGATTTCAATTGCCTATCTACTAAAACAAATCAAGGAGAAGAAACCCCAAGTCATAAACGAATATAAAAGAGGCGTTGCTCCAGAAGGAAACCTCATTGCACAACGAAAAATTGACGAAGTTTTTAACCTTGCAACCGTTCATTGGCGCGGAATTGGAAGAGTTCCAGAAGGTGGCTATACGCTAAAAATCGAAAAGTATGATGCCCGAAAAAAATTTAGCATCCAAGTGAAAAAACCGCAAGATATTAAACCGGGATGCATATGTCATCTAATCATGTTAGGTAAGATGACTCCTAATCAATGTCAATTATTTGGAACTGATTGCCAACCATCTCATCCATATGGACCCTGCATGGTTTCTCGTGAAGGCACTTGTAATATTTGGCATAAATATGGAAGTCTAAATTTCATTTAAATACTCGAGTTAGACCTGATCACCTCTCGCATCAATTAACTTTCCTAAAAAGATTTTAAAGGAATTAAATTATATCGTATTGAGATCAAATTAATCCCTTGAAATCCCAACGAATCGGAGAATTTATCCTTTCGCGTGTGAAAGAATCATGTTTAACAGGAAATCACAAGAAGATCTTGAAATTGAACGGGAAATTCTAGACATCATCAATAGTCTCTTTCTTGATATCATAAATATTCGTCAGATTTTGATAATACATAATCGCACGGGAACGACCATTGTTTCAAAATCTTTTCTTGAAGCAGAAACAGATCCCGACTTGATTTCAGGATTTCTCACGGCAATTAGTGCGTTTGAAAGTGAATTGACGGGTTCCATGGGAGGTCTTGAAGAACTTAAATACAAAAACATTCGAATCCTAATTGACGTGGGAGAGTTAATCAGCGCATGCCTCATAATGGAAGGACATCACATTCCCTCAGACAAATTACGAAATAAATTTAAAAGCTTTCGAACTGTTTTTGAACGTAAATTTCACTCGTTGCTGGAAGATTTCGAAGGATACATAGCTCCATTCAGAAACATTAATGATATCTTGGAAGAACACTTTGAGATCTCACTTCTTGAGCCAAAATTACTTTTAAATCAAGAATTATACAAATATTTATACGAAATGGAAAATCTTTCTGATACTCAAATAGCCGATATCAAGCTTCTGGGACCGAGTCAATTTGAAGTTGCTCTCGGAAGAATCCTGAAAAGTTACCACGAAAAAAAATCTTAATCAAAAAAAAGTGATATTATACATGAGTCAAAAACAATTAAATTCCATTGAAAAAAGGATAAACATTGCTGAAATGGCATTAAAACAAAAAAGTTATCATGAAGCCATCGTTCTCTTTAATGAAATCATCGAAGAATTAAGAGACCTTGGTAAAAATCAAGAGAACTTGAAGGATCGAGCCGATGAAATTCAAGACATTTGTAATAAAGCGAAGGCAGATCTTCGGGATGAAATGATAGAAAGATGTGAATTTGTTCGAAAAGAAGAGAAAATTTCTCTGGTTCTCGAATATTTAGACATAATAATAAAGCTTTCCCGAGAAATAAATGATGAAGATTCCATAAAGAAATATCAAGATCAATATGATGAATTCAAGATAAAGTTTGATAAGAAAATGGCACAGAACATTCAAGAACTCATTGCGAAAGCGAATGGCTATAAAAACGAAGGCGAATTTGAGAAAGCAAAAGATGTTTATGAAAGCGCACTTCGGAAAGCTCGGGATCTTAACAACCATCCAATGATTGAGGCTCTGAGCGAACAAGTAACATTAATTAATTCAATATTCTTGAAAGAAAAACGTAAAAAAGCAATTGAAAATGCTGAAATGTTGGTAAAAAATGAAAATTTTATTAGAGCCATCGAGAGCTATGAAATTGCAGCTAGATTTTCGGCGGAATTAAATGATAATGAAAATGAACGCAAATTTTACGACGAAATTAAAAGATTAGAGAAACTTAAAGAGAAAATCGACAAGCAACGAAAAAAGGTAGACAAGCAAATCGACATGATTATTGAGAAAGCAGATAAAATCTCTAATCAAAGAAAATATTTCGATGCAATTGTTCTATACCGTGAAGCAGAACATTTAGTAAAAGAATCATATAGCCAATTAGAAATCGAAGAAGGATTGACTCAAAAAATAATTCAAAACTTGGAAAAACACTTTCGTTGGCTGTTTTCTCACAAACAAAAGGAAATACCTCCCGTATTCATTGATGTAATAAAAATTGCCGAAGAATTAAAAGAACAGCACGTTAAATTGAATATTACAGATCTTTATCGAAGATCTGTTAAACGCATTTTAAGACCACAACAAGAAATTACAACGGCAATATATATTTTGCATAAATTGAGATTGCTAATTTAAATTAGAGCAATTATTAGAATAACCCGACCCAAACACGTGATTCAATCTTTATTTTGGAGAATTTTTATGAATTTCGTAATTCATATAACAGGGATAGTCCAAGGAGTGGGATTCCGTCCTTTTATTTACAGAGCCGCTGCAAAATTCGATCTTAAAGGATTTGTTCGTAATTCAGGGAATATAGGTGTTGAAATCGTAGTTAACGGTAATCAATCTTCTATCGAACAATTTATTCAATACATCAAAGAAAATAAACCGGTTATCAGTAAAATTTATTCCATTCTGGTTCAAAAAGAAGAAACTGAAAAAGAATTCTCGGAATTCGTAATTCTCCCAAGCATAAAATCTAAAGGAGATTCAATTGTCTTACCTCCAGATATTGCGATTTGTGAAGAGTGCTTACGAGATTTTCGAAATCCCCAAATAAAACGGTATTACGGGTATCCATTTATCGCTTGTTCAGAATGCGGTCCAAGATTCACGACAGTAAAAGATCTTCCATATGATAGACCATTAACTACGATGATAGAATTTCCATTCTGTAAAGAGTGCCTTGCAGAATACTCCAATCCATCAGATCGTCGTTATCATGCTCAAACCTTCGCCTGTAGCACGTGCGGACCACGGTATACACTTTACGATAATGATGGTACTGAATTTGAAGGAATAAAACCTTTTAATACTGCGGCAAAACTCATTAACGAAGGTCACGTGCTTGCCTTGATGGGAATCGGGGGTGTTCATCTCGTCTGCATCCCTACAGATGAAGCAGTTCTAAAAATGCGAAAACGTAAAAGAAAACGAAAATATAAGCCATTTGCTGTGATGGCACCAAGCATTGAAAAAATACGAAGCTTTGCAACAATTACTCCCAATGAAGAAGCAATCCTCACTTCTTTTAGGCGTCCCATAGTTCTACTAGATAAAAAGAAAGATTTTCCCTTATCAAAACACATAAGTCCGGGATTAAACAACATTGGTGCTTTCCTTCCATATGCAGGAATTCATTATTTATTGTTTGATAATGTCGATCATCCTGCCCTCATAATGACCAGTGGTAATCGATCAAACATCCCCATGGCAATTACTCGTGAGAACGTTTTAGAGGACTTGCAAGAGATGGCAGATTACTTTCTCCTACATGACCGAAAAATATACCAACGCTGTGATGATTCCGTGCTTTTAATGATTCAAGAAAAAGAAACAATAATACGACGATCTCGAGGCTACGTTCCAGAACATGTTGACACGGCGTTTCCTGTACCAGAGCTCACGGTGCTTGCTTTGGGACCTGAGTTACACTCAACAATTTCAGTTCTAAAGAAAGGTCGGATCTTTCCTTCTCAACACGTGGGAGACGTGACATCTCTTGAAACATTAGAATTTCTAAAATCGACCGCAAAGCATTTCTTGCATTTGTTGCAAATCAAAAAACCTCAATTAATAGCCTGTGATTTCAACCCCGTCTTTAATTCAACAAAGCTGGGCTTTGAATTCCTCGAACGATATGGCACCAATCTGGTTCAAGTTCAACACCATCACGCGCACCTGTGTTCATTGATGAACGAACACAAAATATCTCACGATGAGGAGATCATGGGAATTCTCTTAGATGGCGTGGGATTAGGGGATGACCGAAATGGCTGGGGCGGTGAAATCTTACTCGGCACTTATGCAGATTATCGAAGACTTGGACAGCTCGAATATCACGCAATGCCCGGTGGGGACAGATGCGTGTATTATCCAGTCCGTATGATGGCTTCCATCTTGTCAAAGAAATATAATTCAGAAGAGCTTCATGAAAGAATAAATCAAGATTACTTGGATGGTCTTCCTCACGGAGTTCAAGAATTAAATGTTTTAATTAACCAGTTATATGACAACGCGAAAGTAGTTCAAACTTCAGGTATGGGACGTGTTCTGGACGCTCTGTCAGCATTGTTGGGTATATGCTACGAACGAACCTATGAAGGCGAGCCCGCAATTCGGTTGGATCACAAGGCTCAATTGGGTAATCCCAACAAATTCAAATTCGAGTTGCCTGTTGTTAAAAATAAGCACGAGATCATTCAGACCACTCCACTTCTTCACAAATGTCTTCAATTAAAGCAGGATTCAAATTCGATTGTGGATATAGCGGCTTCTGCAATCAAATGCTTATCACTTGCCATTGCAGATTTGGCAATTGAAAAGGCACTCGAAAAAGGAATACGAAAGATCGGTCTTAGCGGGGGATGTTCTTATAATCGTCTCATTGTCAAGACCATTAAAGATCGAGTTGAAGCACACGAACTCACCTTTCTCCAACATGAAAAAGTCCCGCCAGGCGATGCAGGGATAAGCATTGGTCAAGCCATTCATGGCGCAGCATATCTCACTTATTTCTAAAAATAAAAAGACAAATTAACAAACTCTCGGTATGGGTTCACCATAAGGCATTTCTATGATCCGATGTCCACCAATTCTTGTCTTGAGGATGACTTTCTTTGGATGGTCCTGCCTGACTTCTCCTATAATACTTGCATTTTTTCCATGTTTTGTTCCCCTTATCGCCGCTAAGACGTTTTCTGCATCCCGATCATCAACTCCGATCAGAATACAGCCTTCACACGTGATTTCGAATGGATCCATGCCGAACATTTCGCAAGCACCTTCTACTTCTTTACGGATCGGAACACTTTCTTCGTCGATCCATATGCTGACTTCCGACTTCTCAGCCCATTCGTTTAATGCGGCCGCAACACCACCTCTTGTAGGATCTTTCATTGCGGTGATTTTTCCCGCAGCAAGGGCAGCATTCACGACATCGACAAGTGGAGCAGAATCCGATATTAATTTCGTGTCAAATTCCATTCCTTCTCTCGATGCCAAGATTGCAATGCCGTGATCACCCATCATTCCTGAGAGAATGATTTTATTTCCGGGCCTAAGTCCAGCATCCACGATAATTTTTCCTTTTTCGACGATTCCCACGCCAGAAGTAGATATGATAATTTGATCCAATTTCCCACGAGGAACAACTTTAAAATCGCCACAAATAATGGACACACCCGCTTCACGTGCAACGCGGTTCATTGAATCCAATATTTCTTTCAATTGTAACGTGTCAAAGCCTTCCTCAACTACAATTGTATCCGAAATTGCAAGCGGTCTAGCACCCATCATGAGAACATCGTTTATAGTCCCTGCTACAGCCAAGCTTCCGATGTTTCCTCCCGGGAAGAAGATGGGAGACACGGTATGGGCATCCGCTGAAAATACAATTTCGATGTTTTCAAGCGGAATGGAACCCCCATCATCTAACTCGTCCAAGCCGACCCCACCCCTGTAGCACTTTTCTGTTATCGAAGAAGTTATGATCTTGAGTAACTCATTTTGAGCAGATCCTCCGGCTCCATGAGCTAATGCTATCTTTTTAAACGACACCGAACAATTCACCGCCAAGTTATCATAAAACGAAAATCTGATGAAAAGCTTAAAAAAAATTATTTTAATGTATTGTCAGGATTATTTTTTACCGTCAAGGAATTTATCCCAGTGAGTAAAATGTGTTTGGCAATTCCAGCAAAGGTCATTGAAATCATAGATGATTCTCACGCGCGAGTAGAGGTTGGAGGCAGTACAACTCGGCAAATCTCAACCGGTTTGGTAAAAGTAAATGTTGGTGATTATGTAATAGTCCATGCTGGCTATGCCATTGAAGTCATGAAAGAAGATGAAGCACTCCAATCCCTGCAAGATTTTGACGAGATAATAGGCATCATGGAACAAGAAGACGTAAAAAATGCTTGATTTCTTCCTTAAGTATAATCTGTAAGCATTTCTGTCGTGATTAGCCCATCCCAATTTCCGATGTTCACCTTTCTAAAAAGTAATTTCAATGAACTTGTCATTTTCAGCGTGGGAATATCATCAAACTTGACCCAAGTTGCATCGAGAGCATCATCTCGTGCAACTGCTTGACCTTCAAATTTGTCTGTAATGTAATCACCAATCACGACATGAAATTTGATTCGACCTTCTTCATCACGGACTATCTTGTTCACTATATCGACGAACTTTAAATCCTCGGGCTTGATTTTTAAGCTAACTTCCTCAAGACATTCTCTGGCTGCAGCTTCCTCGCAAGACTCATTATACTCAACCATGCCCCCGGGAATGGACCAATACCCTTTATTTGGTTCTGCAGCACGTTTTATCATCAAGACATCATTGCCCTTAACTATGATCACGCCAACGCCAAATATTGGTCTGGTCGGATATGTTCTACTTGTCCTATATTTATCGCTCATCCGTATTTCATCTCATTCTATCGAGTTATAGAAATCATCAAAGGATTTAATTTCAACTTCTTTGAGAATTTCTGGAACGTAGAGCTTCACTTTAGGCACGATTTGACTCATCACGTGTCGCAACTTATCGATGGATAACTCCCAACTCAAAGGAGGGAACGAATTGTCCCAATGATGTGGGATGAGGACTTTTGGGTTGAATAAAGATGCCATCCTCGGAATGATCTCATGCATGTCATATCGTCCTGCATAAGGCGCCAGAAAAATGTCCACTTTTCCATCGTATTCGGTGATTATATCTTCGATCCAACCGCCACTACCAAAGACAATAAAGGAAAAATTCTCTTTTTTTGCCGTAAAATAATAAGCCAAAACTTCCCCTTTTGGAAAACCACGTGCCATTCGTAAAATTTGCCGAATTCCTACATACGTTACGGGATTTAGTAATTTCGAAAGAATAACCTTCATTCCGAACTTTGTGTGAACACTTTTTAAAATCTCCACGCCATAATCCGTAAAATCAAACTGTTCATTTCCCTCTAATGGGTTAATCTGTGATTCAGGGATCCCATGTTCAATAAAATTGTTTAAAAGCGTTTTAGAGCAATACAATGAAGCACCTGTCTTTTCAAGTATCTCCTTTAAATCATAAGCATGATCAAAATGTCCGTGCGTGAGATACACGTGATCAATCGGACCAAATTCATATTTGGATTTTGGAATGGACGGCACGGCACCTTTTGTTCGGGAAATAAATGGATCAATTAAAAACGTCATGTTATCGAACTTTATCTCAAATCCAGCAGTCCCAAGCCATTTAAATTTCATAAAATTAACCTTCCTCAACTTTTAAAGTAAATATCTTTTTCAATCTTACCAGAAATTAATCCTAATTCTAATAGATGCTGGATGAAGCCTTTTAGCGTTTCAACATCCAGTCGTACCTGCTGTTCTAGATCCCTTAGACTTGTCTGATCACGTGAGTTTAGTAAATCCATCAAGCGAAAATCCAACGTTTCTTCCTTAATGAAAGTTTTCCCATCGCTTGTGAGGACTCCGCGGAGTTGCTTACGATACATTGAAACGATCCTCTCGACATTTTGAAGCAGGTCATTTTCTGCCAAATTAAGAGCGGAGTTTAATTCTTCAATTTCGATTTCTTTTGCTTCTAGCAAGCGATTAAACATTTCGTTCTTAATTTTTGAGAATTTGTAAAATTTATCCTTCGTGGCGTTAAAACAACCGTCAATTTTATCTTTTTCAGCCAATTCTTTCATGATTTGTATCAAGGTATCTTTATTTAGCTTCAATTGCTGTTGTAATTCAGTGATGTTCAAGTCATCGCATGCTTGAAGCGTATTTAAAATGGTCTCGTCAATTACGTCTTTCAGCACGTAGGAGTCGTCTTCCGTAAAATATCCTTCTAAACCGTGATTTCTTTCGAGGATTTCTATGTATGATTTGATTAATTCGGGTGAAATAATTGCCAATTCTTCCTCAACATCTTCGAAAGAAATTTCTCTTGTAAATTTAATAAAATTAAGTAATTCTTTAAGGACGATTTCATCCGACACGAAATAATCATAATCTCGCGTGAAATTACCTTTGATCTTGTTAGTGATCAAGAAAAGCTCCAAAATGGAACGTGCAAACTTTTTCTCATTTGCTTCTTTAATTACCTCTTCGGCAAGTGCTGCAAAATCTTCATCAGACGTCTGCTCTTCAGGCTTTTCAGCGACTTCTATTAAAGCGGACAAATCAACATCATCGTGAGTAGAAATTATGTCTTTTACAAATTCGGAAAAATGAATGAGATTCAATTTTTGCTTGTTTATTTCATCAATTAACTGCTTTTCTTCGTCTTCCGAGATATTATAAAAAATATACGTATCAGGAAGATCAAAGAACCCTCTAATCCGCCCTTCACTAATTAAATTGATGATGACTCTCCGAATATTTGTAAGGGATAGAGAATATTTCTCCATTATTTCTTTAAAATTAAATTTGAACGCATCTTCGCTGGTTGCCAAGATATCATTTTCAATTCCTTGTAAGAGTACAAATTCTTTGTTATCGTAAATGAACATCCCTTTTATTTTTTCATTTTCAACCATGTTCTCCAATGTAATTTTCGCAACGGAGGTAAGTAGACCTAGATCTGATGCCATTAATTCAATATTCGCAATTCCCCGCTCTTCAAGATATCGCTTGATTAAAAGTTCCTTTGGTTCAAGATCCTCTTTGATTCGATCGATTTCTTCGCCAATTTTTTTCTTGAACTTTTTTAACATTTTGCCTCATTCACATCTTTTCAGGTGTATTGATTCCCATTATTTGATTTAAACCAATTCGAAATACGATATTCACGCATTTCACGAGTGCTAAACGAGCGGCTCGGACATCTTCGGGAGCCTTTAGCACTTGACAGGTACGATAAAAATCGGAAAATTTATCTGCAAGTAACAATAAATATTCGGCTATTAAGTGAATGCTGAATGTCCTTTTAATTTCATTTATTACTTCAGGAAACCGTGCAAGATGTAATATTAACGCTCTCTCTGCTGGCTGACCAAGTTTCTCTAAATTTTTTGGAACGATCTCTTCAGAAACCTTCTCCAAAATACCCCGAGTCCGCACGAACGCATATTGAATGTAAGGGCAGCTATTTCCTTCAAAATTGAGAACTTCATCCCACTTTAATATGATTTTCCGGTCCGTTTTGAATTTTGCAAGGTAATATTTGATTGCACCAACCCCAATCTTTTCTGCCAATTCTCGCTTGTAATCATCCGAAAAATCATCGTGCCTCTTGCTTACTTCATCATATGCAAGAGAGACGGCTTTATCGAGTGCCGCATCAGCATGAAATCCAATCCAAGTCCCTTTTCTGCCGGAAAATTTTTGATCGGGCAACCAAACATGTTCGAATTTTAAATGATGAGAATTTTGAAATTCTTTTTCGAATCCCAGAACTTTTAAGGCGTGAAACACGACCTGTTGCGGAAAATCTTGTTCCACCCCTATGACGTTAATGGCCTTGTCCGCAAAACCAAAACAGTCTCGAGGAATGCCCCCAGCACAAGTTTCCCAAAGCTCTTGCTCATTTGGTTGAATGGTTTTCAATCGATATGAGAATTGAGTCTTCGCAAGTCCGAGCTTAAAAAAATGAAACCCGATATCCCTACCCGTGTATGTTGTGACACCATTCGAGCGCACGATGATTTTATACGGCTTTTCTTGATTGGCAAACCGCTTTCCATATTCTCCCATGTTAACAACAATACAACCCTTATCAGGTCCTTCTGTGATCTTATAAACATTATTTGATTTAATAATTTGGTCTAAAACTTCATCGAAAAGACCACTCCGGATGATGTCACTTTCCCAAATTAATAGATTATAAAAAATATTCATTCTCCAAGCGGTTTCAAGTTGTCCCAGCACGGCGTTTTCAACAATATTTTGGGCTATACTTGCTTCCGGATCAATCTTTTCTTCCATCTTACGAATTATTTCCTTAATTTCTTCTTCTTTCTCGGGGGTTTCTTCCAATTCCTTTGAGGCATCAACATATAACTTCCCAATCGTGAAGTCAATCTTTTCATCTTCCTTTGAAAGAACAAATTCCTTATTTGGAAGCGTTTTCCAAACCAATACGGCAATTTGGCGTCCAAGATCATCCATGTAATTCTCAACTTCTACATCATACCCACAAAATCGAAAGACTCTACTGATCAAGTCACCAATTACAGCACATCGCATGGTTCCCATGTGAATTGGCTTATTAGGATTTGCAGATGTATGTTCAACTATGACTTTCTTATTTTTTCCTTCCCACGTTCGTCCATAATCATTTTGATTCTCGAGAATCTCCTTGAAAACATCTGAAGCGAATCTTTCCCAATTCAGAAAATAGTTAATGTAGCCGTTACGTGCAATTTCGATCCTGCCAAGATAAGAAGCCGAATCGAGATTAAATTGTTTTTTAATGTCTTCTGCAATCTTTAAAGGTGCTTGCTTCATCTTTTTTGCAAGTGAAAATGCAACAGGAGAAGAAAAATCCCCAAGAGCCAAATCTGGCGTGGGAATGATGATTTTATTGACATTCATTTCATCGATAAAAGTAGAAACAGAACCCAATGCTGTTTTAAGCTTTGATAGTATCTCTTGTTTCACCCGTTCAATGGCATATTTCATCATGTCTTGCATCGCTCTCATAATGTGATGAATTTCAGTCCTAAATTCTCATCAATCGTGAGAAATTGTGGAACTATTCCATACGTTATTGAACTAAATATTGAAACTAATTTTTGTTTAAAAAAGAATTTCGGTCGATCAAATGCTTCATGACTTCGCACGCAAAGATCAATTTGATTTACAGTCATGAACTCATCAAATACATCCCGTCCAAAGAAATAACCAATACCTCTAACTGACTGTGTGAACGTCCCCAGCGATTCCTTTGGATCGTTCCATTCTATTTGATCAAGAATGCCATTAACAAATATGTCCTTGATTCCTTTTGGAATTTTTTTGATCTCTTTTAAGGTAATGGTACGAGCGCCCGCGGGATCAATTGGAATTCCTCCGTGTAATAACAAAACGTTTGGTTTTCTAATCCGTAAAGCAACAGGCATTTCCGAAAAAACATCTTCATACAGGTCATAAACAGAAGTGTCGTTATCAAACAAAGTTTTTACCACGTTAAAAAAACCATAACTCTCATTCATTTCCCTCCATTCATGATTACCGCGCAGGAGAATCAATTTGTCAGGATATTCACGTTTTTTTTGAAATAAAAAATTCACGTTTTCAATCTGTCGTGGTCCACGATCTACATAATCACCCAGCGCTACGATTAGTAAATCTTCTTTTTTTAGAAAACGGTCCAAGATTTTCCTTGATACTTCATAGTCACCATGAGTATCTCCCATAATCAGTACATTTTTTACGGAATCCAACTCAATTAGACTAGGCTCACGCCTAAATTCATTGACAACTTGAAGGGATTCATTCACGTCAAGAAGTTTCTTTCGCTCCACGTCGTTCATCGTCAGCATTTTCCAAGCTTAACTAAATTCTATCTTCAATTAATTCTATGAGGTCCATTACTTTTAATGACAATCCTTCTTTTTCAACAGCATCTTTCAAATTTCTCTTGCAAAAAGGACAGGTTGTTACCAAAACTTGCGCTTCCGTATCAAGGGCTTCGCTAATTCTCGAACTTGCAATTCGAATTGCCAAATCAGGATAAGCTGACTTTAGTCCCCCACCAGCACCACAACAAATCGATCCAAACTTAGTAGATCTCATTTCAACAAGCTCGATCTGGGGAATGGACTTCAAAATACTCCGAGGACGCTCATAATTACTTTTTAAGGTGTTCCTCTTTGTGGAATGACAGGGATCATGATACGTTACTTTTAAAGGAGTAAGATCTGAAAATCGAATTTTTCCGTTTTTTATCAAGTCTTCAAGTAATTCCAGATAATTTATAACCTTAAAATCAGGATTAAAACGTGCATAATCATTTTCAAACGTTGCCTGACAACCAGGACAAGTAAACACGATCTTTTTAATGCCGAGCTTTTTGATTTTATTTATATTCTGTAGTGCTAACTTTTCAGCTTCCGAGATCTGTCCGGTTCTAAAAAGAGGACTCCCACAGCAATACTCATCACTTAAAAAAGTAAAATCCACATCATTCTCAACCAATATCCGCGTGAAAGCTCGAGCAATCTCACTTGTTCGATATGCTGAAGTGCAACCCACAAAATATCCGAGTTCACTAAATTTATCGAAATTTTCTCTTGCAACATCACGCAAGAACTCGAATCTTTGATCTTCAGGTTCGTCATATGGATTTCTATTGTCCAAGGCATGTTTACTTAATGCCACGTGAACAGGAAGACCTAATTCGTTATCCTGTAAATCGTTTCTAAAGATTTCGAAAATTTTTACGGTTTCAATTCCTGAGGGACAATGAGTTTCACAATTACCGCAAGTCGTGCAAGTAAAGAAAATTTCCGCCAAACGTGGCGTGAGCCTTAAATCTTTCTCGAGAACGCCTCTTAGCATTATCATCTTGCCTTTTGCAATAAATGATTCAAAACCAGGAGTGTTTTCTCGGATTGGGCAGATAGAATGAGTATTATCTGTTTCACGGACCATTTCACGGCAATAGCTACAACGTGAGCAGGTGTAGATCTCTTCTTTAAACTCGAAAATTTTTAATTCTTTGATATTGTCCATGAATCCCACACCTAACTTAGTTTTAAGAGACCACGATTCAAGATATTATTCGGATCAAGAGATTTTTTCAAATTTTTCATGAATTCAAAATAATTTTCACGATAGTGGTCTGCAATTCATATGCTTCTTTATTGCCTACGGGAATCGCAAAAGTCGGGAGGACGTCGATCGCGTTTTGACTGATAAAAGCATACCAAGCAGGCAGTACTTCGTGCTTTTGAATTCCTACAGCATGTTCTTTTAAAACATTCTGGAAAAAATCAAAGAAACTTTTCGTTCTTTTGATCGGTAATTTATTACACGAAGCTCCAAAATTGCCCATTCGACCTGCAATCGGAAAAAAGTCATAGATTTGCTCATCTAAAATCATTCTTGCAAAAGATTCATTAGTTTTTCTTCCACCGTGTTTCTCGTTTATTTTATCAAGTAACTCAACTTCCGCATCCACCAATTTTTCGGTAGGTCCTTCAACCTTGCCATAAAGTGGAAACGAAAGATCCGAAGCAAGCCGATAACTTGCCATCTCGTGAAGGCAACCGAGCAAATTATCAAGATTTTTATAGCCGTATTGAATGAATCTCGTTACTTCAGGAGCGGGATATAGCTTGAATGAAACCTGTGTTTTGATTCCAAAAATTCCATTATCACCACAAAAAATTCCCGATGAATCAGGCCCAATGCCATAACGACAATGTCGAAACGCGCGCTTCAAAGCAGAAGAACCGGTGCGGATGATCTCTCCTGTCGGAATTACCACTTCCAATCCTAATAGGATATCACATGCCGAGCCATACTTTGCAGATCCATACATCACCGATGCCACAGATACGGCACCTCCAATAGTGCTTGAACGTCCGGGTCCAGGACCTACAAAACCGGTATACCAACCTCGTTTGTTTAATTCGCTTTCTAACTTGCTCCAAGTTATTCCTGCTTCGGCAGTTACGGACATCGAATCCTCATCAATTTCAAGGATTTCATTCATTCTTGTTAAATCTAGCAAGATGCCTCCGGGACTTAAAGGAACACCCATCATTACAAGAGAAGTCGCCGCGCCTCGAGGCCATATAGGCGTTTTCGTTTGATTGGCGGCTTTCACGATTTCAGCTACTTCTTCGGTAGTCCGCGGACGAACCACCATTTCTGCCAAATGACCCTTCTCAGGAGATGTATCCATTGAATATGCATATAAAGTTTCGACATCCGTCGCCACATAATCCGGACCGACAATCATAATTATTTCATCGAGCATTTCTCACAGGACCTCTATCATTCTTCAAAGAAACATGAAATTCAATCATTTATTGCAAATTGCCATCTTTCCTTGAATAAATTGATGGAAAAGTATAAAATTTTTGTTAAAAATTAATATCAAAAATCGATCGTGGTTAGGATGGAGAAATCGAATTTAAAAATAGCAAGCATACCAATGCAAGCACCATTATATGGAGCACCACCTTATATTTATCCCAGTGCAGAGTTAATTCAGGTAGTATTCAACGTGAACAGAAACGAAATTGAAAGCATCGTTCCAAATCCGTTGAAAATCGCAAGATCTCCAATGATAATGGCTTACGTGGCTTTTTTTCAAGATAGCACGGTTGGACCATATCACGAAGCCGCGGCATTTGTAGACGTCAAATTAAAAACGGAAAAAATAAAGATAAGGGGTTGGTTTTGCACGAACATGTTTGTTGATTCTGACAGGGCCTTGACGGCAGGTCGAGAGATCTGGGGATTTCCGAAAAAATTGGCGGAAATGTCCATCCGTGATAAAGACGGGTGCAAGATCGGTTTATTGAAACGAAATGGAAAAGAATTAATGAAAATTCAAGTCAAGCTCGAACACGAATTTGACGAACTTCCAATGGAAGCCTTCAACAACGTCATTAATTTAAAGCAAATTTTATCTCCAGATGGAAATTCTCTTGAATTATCAGAATTTGTCCTTTCGAGCATGGAAATTAAACCAAAAAGAATGATGGGCGGTTCGGCTTCAATAGAATTCAATTGGTCAGAAGAAGATCCCCTCTATCTATTCGAACCAAAAACAAAACAAACAGGTTTGCACGTGTTAGCTGACGGAATCCTGACAGCAGGAAGAGTCATTCACAAAAGAAAATGAAATTTTTAATTAGATTTGATGAGTTCAAATCCCTTTTTAGTTATGGTTGCAATTTGAAGTGGACCGCCACTTGCAGTATCCCGTTTTCTTGCGGCATCAACGGCGGCTCTAACCAACTGAATGCCTTCTTCTACCGTCATGTTAGGATGATATCGGTTTTCTAGAACACCAATGCCTACAACGCTTCCCGAGCCAACACTCGCAAATTTTTTCTCCTCCAATATCGAGCCAAATGGGTCTAATGTATATAAATGAGGTCCAAAACGATCATATCCTCCCACGAGAAGCATGCTCAAATAAGGGAACATCCGGTTCTGGAAAAGAAGAACTGCGACAAGCTGAACTGCAGATTTTACATCGATTTCTTTATTTAACTCTAATTTACGAATCCGAAGCAACGCTTGAAGCGTCCTCACGATCTGCTGACAATCTGCAACACCACCAGAAATTGTCATCCCAAGATTATCAAGTACCTTGAATAATTTAGTTGCTTCTTTGGATGCTACATAATAGCCCATCGTAGCTTGTGATTCAGTCGCAAGCACAACTCCATCCTTGCAAATAACACCCATGGTTGTAGTGCCTGTCTTTAAAAGCGTATCTTTCAGTTCCATTCTCATCACGCATTATTTATAATCTATTACACCGATCTTTTTTCTTTGGACAAACTTGGACAACATCGGTTAAGAATGTTTCCTAGCGTCTTCGTGGGGCGGATCGGCACGCCCCGGGCGTGCTGGTGAGTGTCAGGTGACTTCACGGAGCACGCGATAATAATGGTATTTCAATGCGATGTTTC
>JALGVI010000033.1 GCA_029838215.1 Candidatus Helarchaeota archaeon
TCAGCTTCTTGTAATGCGCTGTTTAGCTCGGCAATTTGCTTGTCTTTTTCTTCTACTTGAGCAGCGGCTTGTTGTAATTCGCCCAATTTTCCCTCAAGGTCACTAACCTTTGCTTGTAACTCACTGATCTGTTGCTCCTTTGTGCCAAGATCTCCAGTTTGAGCTTGCATATTTGAGACTTTGCTTTCCAAATCAGCGATGGCAGAATCTTTTTCTGCAAGTTGCCCTTGAATGCTTGAAATTTGTTCATTCAATTGGGCAATCTGTTGGTCTTTTTCAGCAATAATATTATCTTTTTCGCTTAATTGAGTTGAGAGTTGACTCGCATCGGAAGCAGCAACTTCAAGGGATGAGATTTTTCCCTTGGCTTCCTCAAGTTTTGCGTTTAAATCATTAACGTTATTTTTTAAGGTCTCAATTATTTTTTCCTTTCCAGTGATTGCTTGGTCTTTTTCGGCAACGACCCCACTAAGTTTTTCGCCATCTGCTTCTAGATCCGCTATTTCTTTTGCTTTGGCTTCGAGTTCTTGGCTTTTTTCGTCCAACTCAGCCCTAGTATTATTTAGCAACTGTTGTAAATCGTTTTTTTCGGCTTCGAGTGTTTCAAGGGCTTGCGTTTTTTCTTGCAGACTCGTGTTCATTGCCTCAAGTCGAACCGTTGTACTTTCTAATTGTGCCTTAAGCTTCGCAACTTCCTCATTCAGGCTATTTATTTCATTGTTTTGGGATTCTATTTTATCTCGAGAGTTAAGTAGGAATTGTCCGGGAACTTTATGATCTTTTTCGGGTTTTAACTCGATCTTGCTCCAATCTATTTCATACGCCATTGGCTCACCCTTTTCTGAGTGAATTAAATCCATTTTTCAAGAATTTATAATCTGTCTTTAATAGGTAAAAAGTTTTCCTGATTTTTTAATTAATTGGTGCATATATAACATATTTGGTGTTCAATATGGGAAGACAAAAAACGTTATTCGGCATGGAACCGCATGATGATTCGAAATCAAAACATGAGAAGGCAAAACCGAAAAACACCCAAGACAGGACTCCTGCCCAAACATCGAAACTTCCGGTAGAAACTCGTCGTGGTAAAAAAGCCAGGATAGATCGGACGAGACCAAAAAGTGAGTTTTATACGTGTGAATGTGGACTAATGATGCACTGGAAAGTGGCGGAGGGTAGGCGGGATGGTTGTCCAGCATGTGGAAAACCCATTCCTCTTTCGGAGCTGTTTTTAAAAATCGATTAACTTTATAAGATAAAGGATTTTTTATCCTTAAATTTAATTAGGACGTTTTGTTTATCATATATAAACATGTTAGGTGTTTTTCATGAGCACGAGCAGTAAAATGCAAGCACTTCTAAAGGAAGGAAACTCTTATCGCATCTTAAATCTCAAGCGCTTTAAAAAGGAAGCTAGTTCGACATCGTCCATCTTTTCCAAAACTCTAACCAAGGTCATGAAGACCATGATTTCAATGGAGAAGGACCATCCAACTTTCCAAGAGATTGCCCAGAAGCACGGTCTTGACTTTGCGGACATAAAAGATCTTCTCGTGTACCTATATGAAAGAGATTGTATAAGTTTCATGGAATTGCTTCCTTTTTTTGAAGAGAAACTCACTCAAGAGAAGGGGAAATCAGTTCAGGAAAAATTAATGGGGTTAGGGCTCATGGATCGTGCTAATTATGAAGAATCCTTGGAAATTTTGAGAAATGTCCTGCCATATTTGGAGAATGCAGATAATACTTTAGAATATATTGCAGAAAAAATCAATGTCCGTCCTTTAAAACTGCAAACAATCCTAAGGCGATTTAAGCCTGAATGGATTCCTATTGAACTCGAGTAAAATCAAAGAGAATTTCCATATTTTTCTCGCCACGTGATTTTTTCGAGTGAGATGCGGCTACTGGTGTTTTTCTTTTCTGCTTCTGTTGGATGACCGATTGCAAGGACGGCTTGTAATTCAAACGAGTTAGGAACGGCGAGGATTTTTTCGACCTGTTCTCTTTGGTTTAAGATTTCGCCGAGCCAGACTGCCCCAAGATTAAACGCGTGAATGGAGATCAACATATTTTGGATGCAAGCACCAATTGCCTGCATGTCTTTCGTTCGATTATATCCTTTATTTTGATCAAAAAATACCGCGATTAATACTGGTGCATTTTTAATGATTTTTCCATATTTGGTGCAATCAGCCAGATCTTTTTTAATCTTCGGGTTTTTGACGATGATAAATCGCCAAGGTTGATTGTTTAATCCTGACGGAGCCCAACTGCCAGCTTCCAAAATCTTTATTATCAAATCATCGGTAATTTCTTTGTCCATCATAAATTTTCTAATGCTTCTTCTTGATTTTATCACTTGTACCGTTTCTGACAAATCCTTCACAAACCTTTAACTTATCATTTTTTATCCAAGCTTGTTTCACGTGATGCTTCCAAGTCATCATTTCTTGTAATTGGAAATTGAATAATCAGATTATTAAAATGATTTCAATATACAAGGAGTGATGATGGATAAAAAAATACGCGTGATGGTCTTTGGCACGTTTGACTTACTGCATATTGGTCACGTTACACTCCTTGAAAAAGCCAGGGAACTTGGAGGTAAGGATGCCGAATTAATCGTGGTTATCGCCCGAGATTCATCCGTGTTAAAAGAAAAAGGTCGTCCCCCAATCTTCAATGAAAAACAGCGACTTGCCTTGATACAAGCATTAAAGGCTGTTGATGTAGCGCTTTTAGGGAATAAAGATCCTGACCACTTCAAGATAATTCTTGACGTGAAGCCCGACGTGATTGTCTTGGGGTATGATCAAAAAGTCGATCTTGATGCTTTGGAAAAGACGCTGACGCAGAGAGGACTTAAAGACTTCAAGGTTCTTCGCCTCGAGAAATACGGGGAACCGGGATATAATAGTTCTTCTTCAATTAAAGAAAAAATCAAAGAAAAGATTCTGGAGAATGGTTTTTAAAAAATTTATCATTCTAAAAAAACTCGAACAGAAACCAAATCGCCATCTTTTAAGCCCAATTGTTCTCTTAAATTATGTGGAGAAATAATTTCAAGGACATCTTCTTTCCAACTCGTGCGTTGAATGACAAGGACGGCACCTTCAATTTTGTTATTGATCGTTGCTTTAAAGCACGTGACAGGACCGTATGTTCGCGTGGCATCTTTAAACCCATCTATTCGAATTCCCTGCGTTGTTTTGTCTTGAAGCAAACGTCGTTTCTCCATGTCGCGTCTATTTTTCAATTTTAGGTTCAGGGTACCTGCAAATACTTTTTTGAATGCCAATTTTTCAACGAATTGCGTGTAATATTTCTCAAGACTGATATAATGTCCACCTTCTCCCATGCCAGTGAAGAGTTCACCTTGAATGTCAATTATTTTATCTCTTATCATGAAGGCATCCGCAAGTAAATCTCGAATCTTTTCAAGTTCCTGTTCACCGCTCTGAGTTATTCGTATGTATTGTCCTTTTATTGATGGACGTTTGATTATCCATTTTTGTTCTTCCAGCTCATTTAACTTACGGGATGCGGTCTGTTGGCTTATTGTCGCCCCTTCAGAGAATTCTCGTGCAAAACGTGATGTTGAAATGTCTATTTCTTTAGTAAGGGCACCCAATTTTGCAAGCATGATAAGATAGGGCCATAGGTCTTTCGTTTTTTTCATTGATTTTTCCTTGTCCTTAGTCGTGTTTCATGTAAACGCGTGTTTTAATTGCTTGAATTTTTATCAGGCTTAGTATCTAAGAAATCTTTTTTAATTTTATTTGCCAGTCGATGAGCAAGTGATAAAGGAATGGGCATTTTTTCTGTTTTTATTAACTTCGTGATTAGGGTGATGGATGTTTTAAGAGAAATGCGATGTCCAGGAGATATGAAAATTGGATTTGTTCGAGGAATTGCTTGAATTGAAGCCCCAATTCTCGTGCCGTTATCATCGATCACGTATTTCCATGTTTTATCTTTCGGTTCCGTTGAAATCCTACCATGAAGGAGATTTCGTGCCATACCAATGCTTGGTTTATCGAGCAATATGCCGAGATGAGAAGCGGCTCCAATTCGCATGGGATGAATCGTGCCATGAGCATTGAAGAGAATCAAGTCTGGAGAGTGTTTTAATCCTGCAATGCATTCAAGGATTGGAGGTCCTTCACGAAAAACAAAATATGTTGGTATATACGGAAATTCAAGTCTTGTTTGGCATGTATTTTCTTCAATCACTTTTAAAGAGGAAAAATCAACGGTCACGCATGCAGTGAAAGCCAAATCATCAATATATGCGGAATCAACACCCGTCACTGATGAGATGGACTCAAAGTCATCATATAATCTAATAAATGGCACGAGTTGTAGTTGATGTTCACGTAATTTCTGCAAGTCGTTTTTATTTTCATTGATTAATCGTAAAAATTCTGAAATCGTCATTCCATGACTCGTCCAGTAATGCCGATAAAGACCGGTCCTTTAAGGTCTATGCGTTTTTCGTTGGACGTGATGTAAAAACGGACATCTTGCGGTATCTTTATGTTGAGTTCAGATGCTTTTTTCACCATTTTCACGCGAATTTGAAAAGAGGACTCATGTTTATCGATCATTTCTTCAGTTTTTCTTGCGGCTTGGGCAGCAATGGCATCGAGAAATCGGATTCCTGTCCCGACACCTTCGCCTTTTATAGAGCCTATAATGGAACCGTCTTTCACGCATATTTCATTTAATGATGCTTTTCCGAGAAGCTTTGCTCCCTTATCCTGTTCCCAAATAAGCAATTCCACGGGGATGTCTCGGATTTTCCCTTTCCAAGCAATAATTTCGACGGGAGCCTCTTCGTCCTTGTGTTGTTCCGCCATTTTAATGATGGATTTCATTATTTCTTTTCCAGTTGACGTTCGGGGCTCCATTTCATAATCGATTTTTTCGGCGATATCTTCATCGGACAATACTTGTTCGTAATAATATGGGTAAGTGAGCTTCCTGATGTCATCGATTCCTGTTTGAATCATGGCGAAACGTTCGACTCCGATTCCAAGATTAAAAACGGGATATTCAATACCAAACTTCGCAAGACTTACAGGGCTATAGAAACCACCATCTCCAATTTCTATCCACTGACCGGTCTCATGTTTAATGAAAATCTCATATTCTGTTTGCGGGGCATAATATTTAGACGTGCCTTTCTTAATTTCAAACCGGACGTCCGGATATCCGAGTTCCTTCAGGATTAATATTGAAATTCTCTTCGTGTCTTCAAGTGTGATCTCATCATTTTCGATGACGAGTGAAATGGTGTGTGAAGTGTAGAGGTGTGTCTTGTCAAGTTGCTGTTCACGGCGAAATTTTGGACCCACATGAAATAGTTGCACGGGTAAAACGCGGCTTTTCTGCATTGCAGCAAGTACTGGGAACCAAAGTGCCGTTGTATGACTTCTTAACGTTAGTGACGTTGGTATCGGCGTGAGTGTTTTGAATTCTGGAAAAACACCATCAATAATCTGGGTGGCTTCTTCTTCCTTGATATCTAACCGAATGATCATCGTTTCAATTAAATCATCGGCTTCAATCTTTCCGATTTTATATTCCCGCAGTATCTTTTTAAGGATGTCTTCTTTTGAAAAAGAAGGAATGATCTTTCGGATTTTATTGATTTTTTCCTTTGAAAGTCCTATTTCAGGGCGTGGTAATCCCGCGAGATAGAAAAGTCTATCCAAGATCAATGCGGCTTCGGGTCCGTATTCCTTGTATACGAGAGATTCATCTAGAATTACGGGAAGGACTAGCTCTTCAAATCCCAGCTTGATCAATATCTTCCGTGCTTTTTCAATAAAATCATAAATCACGTGTGATTTACCTTGATCCTTGCGGAGCTCGAATTTTTTTCCTTCAATATCAAGGAGGTCCTTTGTTTTGACCCAAGCCTCTTCATAATCCTTCTCCATTAAGCTCTTTATGTATTTCAAATCAAATTTCATGTGAGTGCTCCTTATCAATCAAAGATAAAAAAGAATTTTTTATTTAGCAGGAACGATTTCTTCAAATCGCAACTTCTTTAAAAATAATTTCTTGTATTTTTCGATGATTTCAACGTTCCATTCAATCGGCATGCTCAAGATAATGCGTTTTATTTCATCCCTTGGATTTATTATAACCTTATCAGGATTAGGAAACGTTTCAATCAGTTCCACTTTAACATCATTCAAGCATTTTAGTATGTCATCTATCTTTTCTGGCATGGTCGAATAATCAACGACGATATTTATAATCTTGAACCGTTCGATTTCTTCCTTGATGATTTTTTCGACTTTCTCTTTAAAGAGCAAATAGGCATAATTTATGGCTTCCTTGGTCAATTTTCTTTCAAATTTTTTTTCAGCTTCTATTCTAGAGCGATCCATTTCGGATTTAATTAGTGAATCGAGTCGATTTAGCTCGGTCAAGATTTTATTATTCACGAGAACCATCAGTCTTCTCTCCTGAATGATGCGAGTAATTTCATTTTCATATTAAGTTTGTGATTTAAATATTTATTCGATCATCTAATTTTTTCAGTGATTTGTTATGAACGAAGATCTATCAGAAGCAAGTAAAGCCGTGTTTCCCATTTTTGCCCAAGCACACTTCTTCGTTTCACGTCAAGGAAAAATCACGCAAGTTTTGACGTTCTATTACCACGATGAGAAATATTTTTATCGTGGTCTTCAGGATCATCCCGATCTCTTAAAGGATGAGTTGAAAACAATTTCTTCAAACATGGACCGGTTCTTTACAGAAGAGAAAAATATTTTGAATGGTGAACGCGTTTCGCCCGAAGTCACGCATGTAGACCTTTTTTTTCATGGATCAGCAATTTTTCCCGCAATTTTAATGTTTGTAGAATTTCAAGGTCAAATAAAGAGCGGTAGGAATCTCTATGAATCCTGGACAGAACAGGAAATCCTTGAATATGGTTGTTTAGCAACGTGGACATTTCCTTTTGGGGCGAGAATACTAAAAATTGTATCGCCATTGCAGTATGACATCTTTTCGCACGTGATTGTATTCAAGGGTGGCAAAGGAGACCTAGTTGGCGGTCGAGAAAAGATATATTTTCAAATGCCGTAGTCCGTCGCAGGAGATTCCAAATCATTCGCTTTGTCAAGTAAAAGCTTCGAAAGACTGATGAAAAAAAATCAAAACTTTTTTATATCTTATAAGGATGTTGATTAAAAAGAATCTCTAAAAAATCAAACCTTTGTTAATCAGACTCAACGGAAGAAACAAGATGAATCAATTCATGGAATTAGAAAATCAACAAAATTTCAATTTAAGCTTTGTAGAAGTTAGTTTACTTCTTCTTCTTTCCGTTGTAGTCGTTATTATTATTGTCCTTCTTCTATAAAAGACCTGAGAAATTCACACGGATTTTTTGGGTCTTTGAATGCTAAATAGTTGCTAGAGACATGAGAAAATAAAAATATCGTGAAGGAAAAACAAAGGAAAAAATCAAGAGGTATGGACCGCATGAACGAAAATAAAATTTATGAAATACGATGGCACGGTCGAGGTGGTCAAGGGACAGTGACTGCAGCGAACATGGTATCAGCCGCAGCATTTGCAGACGGCTATAAAGGTGTCCAATCCATTCCTTTGATTGGTGCAGAAAGGCGTGGATCGGCAATCCAGGTATTCTCTCGCCTTAGCAAGGAGACCATTCGCATCCATAGCCAAATTCAATATCCAGACATCGTGGTATGCATTGATCCCAGCTTATTTGCCAGTTATGCTGACATGGTCATGTCGGGCATCAAAGAAGATGGGATACTGATAGTAAATTCTTCTAAAAAACCGGAAGAAATAAACACGGATAAAAAAATCAAGATATGTACCGTTGATGCTTCGGGGATTTCCGTCAATTTAAATTTAGAATTTGGAGGAGCATTTGTGGTCAATTCACCCATGCTTGGTGCCTTTGTAAAAGGGACGGGTTTGATTCAACTGGAAACCCTACTATCTTTACTCGAGAAAAAATGGAAGGGAGAGTGGGGTGCAAGAAACATCGAAGCTGTAAAAACGGCTTACGAAAAATGCACCTGCGTAAAAAAATGAAGGTGAAACATGATGGAAAACAACAAGTATAAAAGTTGGCGAAAAGTTCCTGATGAGACAAAGTTTGAAGACTTGCCCCCCGTTCCAATCTCCGTCCCTGATAAGGGTTCTATAGGATTGACTGGCGAGTGGCGGACGCTCCGTCCTGTCATTGATAAAGAAAAATGCAAGGAGTGCATGTTTTGCTGGGCTTTTTGTCCAGAGGGAATCATTTACATCACTGCAGACGGCATGCAAATCGACTACGATTATTGCAAGGGTTGTGGAATTTGTGCACACGAATGTCCCTTTGATGCAATAGAGATGGAAAGGGAGGTAAAATAACATGGTTGAACACTTACCCGAAACTGTAAAAATCATCTCAGGAAATGAAACGGCTGCTTGGGCAGCACGATATTCGCGAGTACAAGTCATTTCGGCGTATCCAATTACCCCTCAAACGGTCATCGTTGAAAAACTTTCTGATTTCGTTGATTCAGGAGATTTCGACTGTCAATACGTTCGTGTTGAAAGCGAACATAGCGTCATGGCTTTCTTGATAGGAGCGAGTTATGTTGGAACTCGAACTTTTAGTGCTACTAGTGGACAGGGTCTTTTCTATATGAACGAAATGCTTCATTGGGCTCCTCCAACGAGGCTACCAATCGTGCTTGGTGTAGTAGATCGAGGTGTTGCACCGGGATGGAACATTTGGGCAGATCATCAAGATGTTATCGCTTCTCGTGATACTGGTTGGATGATAATGTTTGCCTCCAATCATCAGGAGATTTTTGATAATATCGTTCAGGCTTATAGAATTTGTGAGGATACTCGCGTTTTTCTGCCAATGATGGTATGTTTGGAAGGTTTTTCTCTAAGCCACACTAATCAGCCCGTATATTTACCAGACCAAAAGCTCGTGGATGAATATTTGCCTAAAGTACCGAAAAATGGTTGGCCACACATTTACTTGGATCCAGAACGGCCTGTGTTTCACGGAAGCCTTCAGATTCCTGGGGGCACCACGGCAATGCCGAATGCAATGTATTTCGAATTTCGAGCATTAATTGATAAGGCACAACAAGCTGCGAAACCCGTTATCAGAGAAGCCGCCCAAGAATTTGAGAAGAAATTCGGACGTAATCATGGCGAATTGATAAAAAAATACCGCTGTGATGATGCTGAAGCCGCATTGGTATGCATGGGTAACTTGGCGGACCAAGCTAGTGTGGCAGTTGATCGAATGCGAAAAGACGGATACAAAGTCGGCTTGATCAAGCTCCGCGTGTATAAGCCCTTCCCAATAGAAGATTTCTGTGATGTTGCAAACGAAGGCAATATAAAGATATTTGCAACGATGGAACGCAACATGGCATTCAGCTTGAATGGAGGAGCAGTATCTGCGGATCTCAAATCTGCCTTGTATGTGAATGATGAAAAGCCACTTGTAGTTCCTTATGTTGCAGGCGTTGGCGGGCGAGATGTCACGGTAGAACAACAATGCGAAGTTTTACGGAATACACTGAAAATGGATGCTGGCGAGGCTAAAAAAATGACTCCGAGGTATGTGAATTTCCACTATTGAGGTGAAGAACATGGTGAAATCTTATAAAGAATTGGTAAAAACAGAAACAAAGGAATATTTTCTTCCCGGAAATAGTTCTTGTGCAGGATGTGGACTCGAGCTCTCCTTAAGATGGACACTAAAAGCTTTAGGACAACGAACCATAATTGTATGCCCTGCATCATGCACGAATGTCGTCGTGGGACTTTATCCAAAGACGGCAATGGGAATAGCGGGCACGAACATGGCATTTGCGGCAGGATGTGCGGCAGCGGCAGGCATAAGGACGGGATTAAAAGCCCGTGGAATTGATGATATCACGGTTCTTTGCTGGAGTGGTGATGGAGGAGCCTATGATATTGGACTGCAAAGTGCTTCGGGTGCAGCAGAACGGAATGATGACATCCTTTACATATGCTATGACAATGAGGCTTACATGAACACCGGCACGCAGAGAAGTGGTGGAACTCCTTTTGGAGCATGGACGACTACAACGCCAGAAGGTAAAAGACAACATAAAAAAGACTTACCTGGCATCATTAGGGCTCATAATGTCCCGTATGTGGCAACAGCTTCAGCAGGATATCCAAATGACCTATTCGAAAAAGTCACGAAAGCCAAGAACATGAAAGGATTCAGATACATTCATATCTTTGCTCCTTGTCCTCCAGGATGGCGATATGATACCAACTTGACGGTAGAAATAAGCAAGGATGCAGTAAAGACAGGGATGTGGGTTCTTTACGAAGTCGAAAATGGTGAGTTCAAGCTTTCGAAAGAGAGTGCTAATCTGGTCGATAAATCAAAAAGAGCTTCTATTCGGGAATATCTGAAGAAACAGGGTCGTTTTAAGCGGATGTCAGAGGATGAAATTGAAGAACTTCAAGCTTGGATCGATCACAATTGGAAAAAGATAGAAAAAAATCAAAAATAGTGCATGAATGCTGAAATTCGCCTTACCAAAACTTAATTTTTTTCTTTTTTTCTTGCTTCTTTTCAGGTTCAGTGCTTTTTTCCCGAATAGCTTCAATGAAATCTATTTTTAAGTCCATAGGATTAGAGGGCTTTGGTGGTGATATGTTTTCAACGAATACTTCAACTTTTTCGGGTTGTGCTTCTGCTTTCTCATGTTCGGATGGAGAAGATGAAAGATCATTTTCTGCTATCATTTTTTGTACGAAATCACGTGCAGGTCCTTCTGGCAAGATATCAACAACTTCTTTCATTCTATTGGCGATTTCTACATCATTTTCGGAATGAATTGGTCCGATTTCTTCCTTCTTTTGAATTATATATTCCCTTAATTTATCAAATTTTTCTTCAACTTGTTTTATATTCTCAAGTTCTTTATCAAGATTGGATAGATCGACTTGTTCCCCTGTTTCCATGGTTCCCCCAAAAAGTTCCTTGATATCTCCAATGTGTTGCTTCTCTTTTTCATAATCAATATGTCCATTATCGTATTCCGTGGGTTTTTTTTCTTTTTCGAGAGATTCAATATCTTCGAAGATCGATTCAGGCGTTAACTTGATTTCTTCGGGCGGTTCCGCGGAAATAGATACAGATTCTGCAATTTGCTTGGTTTGTAATAGGGTCTTTTTGAACTCTTCCTTCATTTTGAATTTTTCTTGAATCGAATGTGTCATTTTTTCAGCCAGTTCATGGCTTTCCTCTTCTTCTTCGGTCTTTTCGGGTTCGGAAGGCTCTGGCTCTAGAACCAGTGGTTCACTGGTTTTTGCTTCATTCTCGGTTGTTTCCTTAACGGGTTCAACAATCGGAATGGCTTCAGGAATTCCTAAAGCAGAAGCATCAAATGGTTCGCTTTTATTAACGGGCTCTGGCTTAGCTTGTAAATCAACTTCTGCAGTCTCCGTTTCGGTATTTAGCGAAGCAAATTCCTCTCGAAGAGTTTTTAAAGATTCTACTTCAGGAGATAGATGAATGGGTTTGGGACTCGGCAGGCTTGTGGATGAATCAGCCGGTGTAGTGGATACCGTTATTTCAAAGGCATGGGGTGCAATTTCTTTTATCCCTTTTGTTTCGATAATTTTAACGTCCTTCGAGGTAAATGTTTGGTCTTCAAATTCATCTAGGAACGTTTTAAAATCTTCGTATTCATCTATTGATAATTCAATTGCGATTTTCTGCCCTTGGTTTTCTAATTCCAAGCCAATGGCAGATAATATACCATTAACCTCAATAGATTTGAGTATTATGGCTTGAACCTTGCCATTTTTTGTTCGTTTTCGTTGATATATTTTTTCTATTCTTTTCAATGCCTCCCAAGTCAAGAACATCACCGAATCGTAAACTTGCACTAGGAGAAGTTGTAAAAATTCTCTAGTAGAAGTAAATAAATTCAATTATAAAAATATGAAATCAAGTTGTCACCGCCTTTTTTCTGCAATCTTCCTGAAAGTCCAATTTAGTGTCCTTTGAATCTCTTGTAATCGTTCAGACGACCCATAATTGTAAATCGTGATATTTTTAATGGAGCCATTTTCATCCTTGTGAACAAAATAATTGAATCTACGGTCTTCAGGAATTTTCTTTCCCGTGGTGGGTTTTTCATCTGCTAATTTAAATTTATTTAGAATTTTTCCAATGAAGAATGAACGAAGCGGAGCATCATCATCTGTTAGAATAAAATCCTTTTCGGGCGTGATTTGAATTGTATCGCCTCGAATTTTATAAGTTCCCAATAACGTCCCTTCAGCGGATTTAATCTCATGGACAACCTCTTCTTGCTGAACTTCTTCAACGAGTGGTTTTTTGGCTTCGGTTTTGGGTTTTTCTTGTTTTTGTGAAACGTATAAATCCGCAGCGGTCTTGAAGCTTTCTTTTATTAACAAAGAATCTACCTGTTCAATGGCTTTTTTATAGATGTTGAGTTCTTCTTCAATTCTTGCCTTTTCCATCTCGAGATCTTTGATTTTTTTATTTAAAAAAGTCTTAAGCTCCGCAATTTCCTTCAAGCAATCGCCTCATTAAAAGAAAGAATTCTGAAAGAATGGATTTCATTAATGGATTTCTTCGTTTATAGATTAAAAAAATGATCTAATAAACGACACAAAACGAGGAAGATCATGAAAATGATATTGTAGTTTTGACGATTAAAATAGCTCTTTTGGAATGGCAAGCAGGCGTCCATGTGCGTATTCGTGTAATTTTACCATTGCATCAATAACATCAGCACGTATAAAACCACTGACATTTATAATTCGGCGATTTTTCTTGACTAGTGCAATCAATTTTTTATTAGCTTCGATTTCAGGCATGATGTATTGCAGGCATTCTTCTCCAGAAGCAAAACCAGTTTTATATAAATCTTCCCAAGTTTCAACGTTTGATGAATCCATCAGGAGTTTATTGTAAAATTTTATGCGATTTTTGTAAGAATCACGGAGATATCCGCGGGCTTCAGGATAAAGTGATAGCGATTTCCTGAGATTTTGATTGATGGGATCTGTTGCAAGCAACTCTTCCAAGTGTTCGGATACTACTGCATCGATATCAGAAATACGTTCTTTAGAAGCCACGGCCACGATCTTTTCAAGTAATTTAATCGTTCGTTGGCGTTGTTCGGGTCCGATTACGAGTTTAAAAACGGGTTCAATTAACGAGCCCACTAAAGTCTTTCGCAGATCTTCCGATAGATATTCCACGCCGCGATCCACTTCTGCCACTAGATAATCCTTGAGAATGGTAATTTTTCGTTCCACGATTTTTCACTTGTCATCAATTGTTTTCTGCGCTTTTTCAGGCAAGTTCATAATTGAGTTATCAGATAAGTGCAGTGATCTTTTCCGTCACATCTACATTCTATCTCTTTCACGTCGACCTTTGTCGATGCAATGAGATTTTCGATAATGCCTTTGAGAAGCCCTGCTTGAATTTCACAAATAGATCTATATTCTTGCTTCCCTTCACATATACAATTTTCAATGGTTAGAAGGAAGCTCTTGTGAGAATTTTCCTGATTGATGTGAACTTGGGCTTTCACGTTCGGAATGGGATAAGTTATCTCTACCGCAATGGCTGCAAGTTGCGTGATATTTTCAAATGTAAATTCGAAACCATTAAATTGCTTTGTATAGATATCCGTGGCACCTTTTTTCGCCATTGCATATCCGATTTCTCGTGCTTTTTTTGGGTCTTCCAAGAAATCGTTGAAAAAAACGGAATGTAGAAGCTGATAAAAAGAAACCATGTAATTTGCCCGTTCTTCGAACGTCTTGGATTTTCTTTGGGGATAGAATAACTTTGCGGTCTTTCCCCTCTCGACTTTATAGATTAGCTCCTTCCCCGCCATTATTTCCAAGTATTTTGCCGTGGAATTCCTGTTTAAACCAATTTTTTCGGCAATTTGTGTTACAGTTAGCCCCAAATCCTCTTTTTCCAAGATATTAAGGATTTTAAACTGTGTTTCTGACGATCTTTTCGCCATAAATTTCACGAGCTAAATCATGATTTAATGGGATTTTTTCCTTTTAAGGAGTTAATGAACATTAAGAAATCAAGAGATATTTAAATTTTTTTAACCGAAAAAATTAATAAACAAAGCATTTTTTTTTAATAAGAATGCTGTTCTTTTTTCTCATGTTAAAATGTAATCGAATTTTAGTGGTTTGAAACCTATTGTTGTACTGGTGCATTCTTTTTTTTACGTGAGAATCGATTTGGAGGGATTTTTTTCTGATAGCCAGAAAAATGTCTAGTGGAAAACTTAAATTTGACTTGAATAATTGCCGACTGAACTAAAATCGAATCATTTTGTTTTCTTAAACGATTTACTTGGCTCTGCTTGTATTCAAATTGAAAACGGCAAAAATACAAAAAAAGAACGTTGAAAAACAGTTTGAATTTCATCGAGCAGCAGAAAAATCCTTGGATATAATTATTTGTTTTTGCTCTAAACGATTCATTTATTAGATAATCTAGACATAATTTAGGAGGATGGTAGAAAATAATCTTCCTTCAGAAATCATGATACCGAAAGATGAAAAAATTCTCTTGAGATTCAGACGTGAATTTTCTGCACTCATCATACCATATATAGTAAATGTCTTGATCGGTCTCGGGGCGATAGTAGTCATCTTTTCCATAATTGAAGCCGTATTGTTAGTTTATTTCAGGTTATGGTTTTTGATTATCAATGCTTTAATGATTAATTTTGGAAATTATTTCACGTTATCGCTTATAGGGATTATTCCGGGATTATTATTCGTTCCAATTATCGGTTATTTTTATTGCAGGTCTCACGTGTATTTAATTACAGACAGACGGCTCATCATTTATTGGAAATTCTTTTTCATTAGGATTCGGGAGACAAAACTCGAGAAGATGACTGATTTGACGGTAAAACAGGGATTGCTCGGGCGTATATTTCGGTTTGGTGACATTAATCCGATCACTCCAGGATTGCAGGCGAAAATACCCAGACAATCTGGTAGCTCGACAGCAGATGCTGCTCAAACGGCTCAAACCGTAACGTTCATGGGATTTGCAGGAGTAAAGTCTCCGTTTGACATCACGTATAAATTTAAATCCATTGTCAAGTTTGGGAAAATTATTTGATTTGGAGGTTCGTGTTAAAATGCAGATAGATGAAGATATTCCGGACATTATTGACCTTGAATTTGACGAGAAAGTAATCCACATCCTCCATAGAAAGTTTATCTCTTTTATTTTTCCATTTTTAATGATATTAGCAATAATTGTCGGGTCGACACTGACAGGTTTTCTAGGAATTTTATTCGATCCTTTTATCTTATTCTATGTTTTACCCGTCATTATCATCGTTATCGGTTTCATTTTAGGTACCGTGATTTCAGTTGGACTACTGCTCGGATATTTCTATTGTCGCGGACATGTATATTTAATCACGAACAAGAGAATTATCTATTACATGAAATTCGTGTCGAAGAACCTACGTGAATTGAGATATCCAAAAATCTCAGATACCGTCTTTCAGCAAGGACCGTTTGGACGGTTGTTTAATTATTCTTCGATTACATTAACCAGTCCAGGCATGGAAGGCGGCTTTACGGCGCGTGGAGGATTCACGTTTTTATTCTCAATTAAAGGAATTGAAAATGGTTTGACGATTCGGGAAGATATAATTAAATTAATTGATTTGGCTGGATAAAATGAGCACGAATACTGCACCACGAAAAATACCTGAAGAGATTTCCTTGAATGGAGATGAATCCATCGAATTAACATATTCTCGAAACCTCACTTCTTATATCCTGACTCGCATCATTCCCGGGATTTTTTTTGTATTGTTATTATTCATTATTCTTAATTTCATCATGTCCTTATTCTTTTTTACACTTATTACCTATTCAGGATTCTCCATTATCTTGTACCTCCAAGTCACATTCGTCATCAATGTTACATTGTTGAGTATCTTCTTCCCGATAATTCTCCTTGCCATAATTTTTGCAAGGGCTTATTGCAATTCTCATATCTACATCGTAACCAATAAAAGAATTATTATTTTCCGCAAATTCATCATCATCACGAGACGTGATGTTTGGTTTGATCGTATTTCGGATCTCTTGGTCATCCAGGGTCCCGTGGGTAGATGGAAAAAATACGGCGAGATCCAGCCATTGACACCGGGATTGGAAGTGGGAATGGCTCAGGTACTTCATTCTTTTTTAGGAATTTCATCTCCATATGAAAGTAAGAAAGAAATAATTAAGATTATTCAGAAATATCGAAAAGAGTAACCAATCAAGGTAAACATCATGAATGTTCCTCATGAAATCCAGCTTGAAAAGAACGAAACCGTGAAGTACATTTTACTACGGAAATACCAATCTTTTTTCTTTCCAGTTGTAATAGCATTTACAGTCTTAATTATCATAGTTGCGGTTATCGCTTCAACATTAATGCTTTCGATGTTCAAGAGTTCTTCATACTTCGGCATCATGTATCCTAGTGTCATGTTCTTTGTCGTGATAAGCCTGATTGCATTAATGGTGCTTGCATTGGTTCTTGGATGGTTTTATGTCAAGTCACATAAATACATCATTACGAATAAGAGAATCATCATCTACAAGAAGTTTGTTTCTTTATCGCAAAGGGAATTGACTTTTTCTCGAATTACGGATTTATTAATGAACGTGGGTCTTTTTGGACGTATTTTTGGTTATGGTACAATAATTCCCGTGTCTGGAGCAATGGAGACCATTTATGCCCCTAGCTTGAGTTGTGCAATTTCCGGTATTCCCAATCCATCAGAAATCTTCGAGACCATCACGGCTCTCCGACTTGAACATGAGAAAGCCATTCCCGTTGAAATCCCAGAACTCGAAATTGAAGAACAAATCATAGATAGAGGAAAGCTTCCTTCACAAATTCGATTATTTCCTAATGAAAAAATCGTGATGGTTCTTAATAGAAAGTATTTTTCGTTTTTCTTTTCAGTAGTTTGGTTTCCAATAATTAGTTTGATTATTAGCTTGATTTTTACCATAAATTATTCGACCTTATTCGGAGTAGCAATGTCCATCACGGCTTCAGATCCAGAATTTCTTTCAATAGTGGTCATGTTGTTCATGATCCTTCCTTTTATTCTTTGGATCATCACGGTAATTGGTGTTATTGCCTTGATTCTGGGTTATTTTTACACGCGAGGACATCTATACTTGATAACAGACCAGAGGATCATCATGATTCGTATCTTTATTATCATTCGTTACCGAGAGCTCGATTATGAAGATATCAGCGACTTGGTGATTTTCCAGGGTCCATTTGGTCGAATATTCAAATATGGAAACTGTCGACCGCTTACCTTGGGAATGGAATTTGGTTTGTCATCCTTTCTCTCTGCCTTAAATGGCATTCCGAATCCTCACGAATTTCGCGATTTTAATATCTTGTCGATTATCTTATTGTTAACCGTGATGACAACCATTTCTTTGAGAAAATACTTATAACAGTAAAAAATTCAAGTAAATTTTATGTTAATACCTTTATATTCGTTATTTCTTTCATCTATTAGCAATTATTTCGTCATAGAACGGTACATTGCTGTCATTCACAGAGACACCGCCCCCTTCTGTATTGCTCTGAATCATAGTTCTATTTTAAAATGTTTTTATAATTAACAAACACATTAAATAACTAGATAAAATATGACGCATAAAATCAAAGTATATCTGGATACATCAGTCATTTCAGCACTTTTTGACCAAAGAAATCCTGAGAGACAAGCCTTAACGCGTGAATTCTTTGATTCCCTTGAAAAAATAGAAGTATATATATCAGAAATAACCTTGTTAGAAATAGACCATATTCCTAATATCGAATTGAAGAAGAATATCAATCAAATTGTAAAAGAATTCAATGTTTTAGAACTAGGAAAAGATACAGAAGAATTGGCACAAAAATATGTAGAAATGGGAGCAGTCCCCAAGAAATTCTCAGAAGATGCTTTTCATATTGCCGTGGCAGTCATGTATGAAATGGATTATCTTTTAAGCTGGAATTTTAAACACATTGTAAAGAGAAAAACAAAGGATATTGTGAGAATGGTCAATACTATTAATGGATTTAGACATATTGAGATAATGACGCCTGCAGAATTTACATGAGAGGATTACATGAATGATGCAAGAAATGATGAGCTAAAGGAAATTAAAAAACTAATTGAAACAGAGTTTGTAGACGATCCTGCTTTACAACAAGTTCATATTGCAAGAAAAATAATTCAAATGGAAGCAAAATCGGAAGGTCTATCCTTTTTCGAATTCGTTAAAAAGCAGATAAAGCAAATGAAATCTATTTCTAAATAGAAAATTGGAATTTGATATTTTTTTTATTAATTTAAAATTGTTTGGTCGAATATTCAAATATGGAAACTGTCGACCGCTTACCTTGGGAATGGAATTTGGTTTGTCATCCTTTCTCTCTGCCTTAAATGGCATTCCGAATCCTCACGAATTTCGCAAAAAAGATTTTAATATCTTGTCGATTATCTTATTATTAACCGTGATGACAACCATTTCTTTGAGAAAGCACTTGAAATATTAGATTTTTAAAGCAAGTTTTAGATCTATAAAGAGAAATCCCCCTTTCTTTACGGCTAAGGTGTTTTGTCATGAAATGGAAGACTCGTATAACAGAAATGACGAAAACCGAGTTCCCCATCATTCAAGGTGCTTTTGCAATTTTTGGTAAACGGACATTTGCCGCTCCAGTATCCGAGGCTGGCGGTTTAGGAATAATAACGGCACATAATTTTCAAACTGCAAGAGCATTCCAAAAAGAACTTAAAAAAATGAAGGAACTTACTCAAAAACCATTTGGAGTTAATTTCTCAATTGCGCCTCCGGGACATACTCGACTTGTTCCTGAAGAGCTCTTGCTGGATTACGTTGACATTGCTTTAGATGAAGGCGTGAAAATCATCACGACATCAGCATACAAAGCTGCAGAGATTGGAAAGAAAGTGCATGCCAAGCAAGGATGTTTTTGGTTCCATAAGTGTGCCACGATGAAGCATGCGTTAGCAGCCCAACGTCATGGAGCTGATGCGGTTACGATCGTGGGACTTGAGGGAACGGGTTTTAAAAATCCGCTTCAAAATACGACTTTAATAAATATGACTCTCGCCCGAAAGGCAGGTATAACGGTTCCATTAATAGCGGCAGGCGGTATTGGAGACGCTCGAGGATTCTTAGCTGCTTTAGCAATGGGTGCTGATGCCGTTTGTTTTGGCACCAAGTTAATGGGGACTACGGAATTTCCTGCTAGAGGCAATTTCAAACAGCGCTTGGTAGAAATGGATAGTTTTAACGAGGATTTCTATAAGAAAATCTACCATGGTAAGTTACGGGATTCGCCAATTGCGAGCATGGCGGTGGGATTCATTGATCGCATTATTTCCATCAAGGAGTTCATTGATGGTGTCATGATCGAGGCGGAAAAGATCCTTCGAGCATGGGGATTTTCAGGAGATACGTTCACGACCTTCTGAAAAATGCGCCTTTTCTTTTCAAGTCAGGATGAGAAAGTTTTGGATCATTTTCATTCCATGGGGTCTTGTCAAAATGGATTCGGGATGAAATTGGACACCTTCAATTCTAAATTTTTCATGCCTGATTCCCATTATCGTCCCATCATCCGCTTTTGCAGTTACTTCTAATTCTATTGGGACGGCTCGTGCGGCAAGACTATGATATCGCGTGGCAGGAAACGGATTGGGAATATCTCGAAATATTGTTTCACCGTCGTGATGAATCATTGATATCATACCGTGAACGGGTCCAACACGTGCTCGTTCAATAGTGCCACCAAACGCTTCTACAATTGCTTGAAGTCCCAGACATACGCCAAGAATTGGAATATTTTGTTTCGTTCCAAACTCCTTAATTATTTCGAGACAATTACCCGTATCGGAAGCAGGATGTCCTGGACCAGGGCTAATTACGATTCTATCGGGATCTATTTCTCGGACTTCTTTAATTGAAATGGAATTATCCACAACAATGGTCTTGCAGTCATTTTGCAAGAAATAATCGACGATTATATAGACGAATGAATCATGGTTATTGATAAAAAGGACTTTATTCATTGAAATGCCTCCGCCATTCGAATCGATAGTAAAATTGATCTCATCTTGTTTCTCGTCTCGATCCACTCCAAGCGAGGAATTGAATCCTTAACAATTCCCCCGCCAGCTTGAACCGTGAGTTCCTTGTTATTCATAAAGATTGTTCTAATGGCAATTGCAAAGTCCGCATCACCATTCAGACTGAAATAGCCGACGACACCTCCGTATGGTCCGCGAGACTCCCTTTCAACTTCGTTAATGATTTCCATTGCTCTCAATTTTGGTGCACCTGAGACAGTTCCTGCTGGAAACATTGACCTGAGGATTTCAACGCTCGATATATCACGCCTTTGCGACTCTAGATGAGTCACTAGGTGCATCAGATGTTTATATTTTCTCACGACCTTGAAGTCTTTCGCAATGACAGTCCCCGATTTTGAAACTTTTGCCAGATCATTTCTTGCCAAATCCACGAGCATCACGTGTTCAGCTTGTTCTTTTGGATCTTGCGTTAATTCCCGAACCATCTTTTCTTCTTCTTCGGGCGTTTTTCCGCGCCTTCGCGTGCCCGCGATTGGAACCGTTCGTACGTGTTCATTATCCATGCTAACTAAGGCTTCAGGAGAGCTACCAAGTATGCGAATGTCCTTGAAGTTCAAATAATACATGTATGGGCTGGGATTCAGGAGTCGTAATGCCCCATAGATATCCAAATCATCTGCAGAAGAACATATCTTGATTTTACGTGAAATAACCGCTTGAATGATATCACCAGAAAATATGTGTTCTCGTGTTTTCTCAATCATTTCAGAATATTTTTCAAACGGAACTGTAGATTTGTACTCTTCAGTTTCATTGAGTGATAGCTCGGGATATTTCTTCATTGGATGCCGATGGTATTTCTTAATGCTCTTTATTAACTCAATTGGACGTTCGTAGCCATTTTCGCCTTCAAGAGTGTTATCAATGGAAAACAATTGTCCCGTCTTATGATTGTAGATCAAGACTTTGGAATGCAATCCCAGTAAAACATCAGGATAGGATGATTTTGAATTGAATTTGACCCACGAAGCGACCGAGTCATAACCGATATAGCCTAAATAGCCCCCATAGAACACGTTTCTTGGAAAAATCTCTCTAAATGCGTTCTTATTAAAAAACACGTATTTTTGGAGCTCATCGAATGCCTTCATGTCATACTTGACTTGATCATTAAACGATCCATTGCTTTCGATGAAAGGTTTCGTCTCAGTAGAATTTATTTCTTCCAAAATTTTCTCGCCTCTTTCAGAAAGCACCGTGCGAATTTTTGATTTGCCGTTCTTGATTTCCAAAATAAAATCAGGTTCGAGGCAAATGAAACTATATAGAGTCTCCCGAGTCTCTTCTTGTACTGATTCGAGCAGGAAGCTATATTCTACCTCTAAATCAGAAATGAGGTGGTTGAATAAGTTAAATATATCGTATTTCTGTCCAAGCAATTCTAAATGAAAATTAAAATTCATTAACATGTCCTCCCATTTTCGTGGCATTTTTAAGTTTTCGTGTAAGATCTCCGATTTCACCAAGCATCTTATCGGGTTTCTTGAGATTTTCTTCAATTTTCTTTATTATGGCCGAGCCAACGATTACACCTGCCGCACCCGCTTTAATTAATTCCTTCACGTGCAACGGTGAACTGATCCCAAACCCGGGCATGATAGGTATTTCTGACATCGTCGTGAATCGCAACAAATTCTTTAACGTGGATGTTTCAACTTTCTTCCGAGCTCCTGTTGTCCCATAAGTAGAGACAAAATATAGAAAACCCCTGGCGTTCTCAATTATTTTTGTGAGCCTTGTTTCGGATGTATTGGGAGCGATAAAAAGAATCAAATTAACGTTGTTTTTCAAGCATTCTTGGATAACAGGAGCAGCTTCTTCAATTGGCAAGTCAGGGATGACGATTCCCTGAACGTGGTTATCCTTGCAATTCTTGAAAAAAGCCTCAAGCGGATATTGAAGGACTATGTTGTAATATGTTAAAAATAAGATGGGGATCGATGAAAATTGGCGGATTTCTTTCACCATTGAGAATGCGATATCTGTATTCATGCCCATTTCTAAGGCCCTTTGCGAGCTCATCTGAATTGTCTTTCCGTCTGCAATTGGATCTGAAAATGGAATTCCCAGTTCCATGAAATCAGCACCATTTTCAATCAACGTTTTGATGATTTCGATGCTCAAAGTTCTATTCGGATCTCCCAGCGTTACAAAAGGCATGAAAGCGCCTTCTTTATTTTTCTTTAATTGTTTGAATACCTCTGAGATTGTATTCATATATCAAAGCCTCCCAATCTCTCTTTGATAATCTGCAGGTCTTTTCCTCCTGCACCGGAAAGGTTTACCACAACAATGTCGTCTTCTCGAAATTCTTGCACGGCGATCTTAAATAAATATGCTAATGCATGACTGGGTTCTAACGCAGGAATTATGCCTTCAGTTCGGGATAATTCTAGAAATGCATTAAGTGCTTCAACATCCGTGACGGAACCAACCCGTAACCGTTTAATTTCTTTTAGAAATGCATGTTCAGGTCCTACTCCAGGGTAATCCAATCCCGCACTAATACTATAACTTGTTTTTATCTGTCCGTATCTATCTTGCTGGAGATGTGTGTGCGCTCCGTGGAACACGCCCTTTGAATCATTACCGAGGCTTATTGCGTGTTTTTTTGTTTCTTTTCCTTTTCCTGCTGCTTCTACAGCGTGTAATTCAACAGAAACATCTTCAATAAATTCATAGAATGCTCCGATAGCATTACTTCCTCCTCCAACGCAGGCAATGATTGCTGACGGAAGACGTCCTTCTTTTTCCATTATTTGAACTTTGATTTCCTTGCCAATTATTTTTTGAAATTCTCGCACGATGAGTGGATAAGGATGTGGTCCGACGACAGAGCCAATCAAATAATAGGTGGATGACAAGTTCGTAATCCAATCCCTGAGAGCTTCATTAATGGCATCCTTTAGAGTTTTACTTCCAGAATCCACCGGTTTGATTTCAGCTCCTAGTAGTTTCATTCGAAATACGTTGTGTTTCTGTCGCTCTATGTCCTCCCTTCCCATGTAAACCTCAGTTTTCATCCCTAATAATGCTCCTGCGATGGCAGTTGCAAAACCGTGTTGTCCTGCACCAGTTTCCGCGATCAATCGTGTTTTTTTCATGTGCTTGCAAAGCAATGCCTGACCAAGAGTATTGTTGATCTTATGTGCACCACCATGAAGAAGGTCCTCTCGCTTCAGATAGACCTTGCATCCCAATTTCGTGCTCAAGTTTTTGGCAAAGTATAAGGGCGTGGGACGCCCTGCAAAATCTCGTAAGAGAAGTTTCAATTCAGCTTGGAATTCATTCGTATCTTTTATTTCGTTGAATGATTTTTCAAGCTCTTGAAGTGCAGGCATCAATATCTCTGGAACGAACTTGCCTCCGAAACGCCCATATTTGCCATTTTCATCGGGGTATTTCATTTTATAATCTTTAACTGACATTTTAAACCTCTCTGGAATTTTTTATGAATTCTTTAATTAAATCAATATCTTTCACGCCAGGAGCTGATTCCACGCCACTTGAAACGTCAACTGCAAACGGTTGAACTGTCTCGATTGCATTCCTAACATTTTCGGGCGTCAATCCTCCTGACAAGATTAATGGAACGTTAATCGATTCTCGGACTTTTTTTGCAATGGACCAATCATGAACGACTCCTGATCCGCCGATGGTCTTAGCCGAGTAGCTATCGATTAGAAGTGCATCACAATATTTAGTCAATACTTGACTTGCAAATATTGGATCCTTATCAATCAAGCGCGAATTACCGCTTTCATCAATGGGCAATGCCAAAACCAATTTTGTCTTGATTATTCTGCGTAATTCTTTGAAAAAGGACTCTTTCTCCAGGGCATGAACTTGAAGAACATCAGGTCGGAGTTTTTCTTCCAAGGATAGTGCATCCACGATGGTTTCGGGAACGGTCACGCATACGTGAGAAATGAATGGTGGAATAGATCTGCGAATAGACAAGGCATGTTGAATAGAGATGCTCCGAGCAGATCTGGGCACGTTTACTACCGTTCCTATGGCATCTACACCTTGATAAACGATTTGTTCTATGTGTTTTGAGTCCTTTAATCCGCATATTTTAATTTTAGTCATTTTTAACACCTCTTAATTCTTGAATTGTTGAAGCAATCCGTGGAGACTGCATGATGTAAGTGCCTACTAGTACGGCATTAGCGCCTGCCGCTTGAACACGCTCAACATCGGTCCGAGATTTAATACCGCTTTCACTAATGATCATGCAATTTGGGAATTCTTTTCTTAGAATAGGGGCAAGTTTTTCGGTATTTTTTAGATCAATAGAAAAATTGGTTAAATTCCGGTTATTAATTCCCACGATTTTCAGATTAAATCCTCTAATTTTTTCGATATCAGTTTCATCGTGAATCTCAACCAGTGATTCGAGGTTTAATTTCTCATTTATTTTGAGAAAACGTGAGATCTCACCCTTATTTAGAACTGAAGCAATTAACAATACCATGTTAGCTCCAATATCGGCGGCGAAATTTAGCTGGCTTTCATGAATGAAAAAATCTTTCATTAAAATTGGGAGATTCGTGACTTTTTTGATAGCAGGGATGAAGTCAGGAGATCCCTTGAAAAATTCCGGTTCGGTTAGTATGCTTAAACCAATTGCACCTCCCGTTTCCATCTCCTTAATGAGATCAATTATCGTGACATTTTCTCGAATATCACCCATTGAAGGCGAAGCAAATTTCAATTCGGATATGATTGAAATGTTCTTGTTTCGTTTAATGGAATCATGGAACAGATTTTTTTCATTTGGAATGAATTTTGGTTGAGAATATTTTCGTTTAATATTGTTTATTGAAATAGACCTTTTTTGAACGATTTCATCTAAAATATTCACGTATTGTCCTCCAGTTTTTCGAATATTGTTTTATTTCCCCCCGAGGTCTCAACCAGATTTCTTAAGACCTCGTGTGGTTTTCCTGTATTAATAACATCTCTTGCAAGTTCGACACCATCCTTAAGAGCATCAACTTTACTTGCCACGTAAAGACCTGCTGCGGCATTCATTAACACGATATCCATTTTTGGAGATTTTTCTCCATTCAGGATGGATAAACTTATTTGAATATTCTTTTCAACGGTTCCGCCTTTGATATCTCCAATGGTTGCTTTCGTGAGACCAAAATCCTCGACTTGAACTACGTAATTACGAACACCTCCATTCTCAAGCTCAGACACAAACGTTCGTCCTATATTAGAAAATTCATCCAGACCGGGCATTCCATGAAATGTCAAGGCACGTTTGATTCCCAAAAGCTTCAAAGTTTGTGCTATTTTTTCGGTCAAATCCGGTGAATAAATTCCGACAATCTGAGCTTTGGCTTCTGCGGGATTGGTCAAGGGACCTAAGATATTGAAAACTGTTCTAATTCCCAATTCTTTCCTGGGTCCTAACGCGTGTTTCATTGCGGGATGGAAGACGGGTGCAAACATGAAACCGATTCCAACTTTTTCGATGCATTTTTTCACGATTTCTGGTTGGGCATTTATGTTGACTCCAAACCCTTCAAGTAAATCAGCACTCCCGCAAGTGCTGGTTATCGAACGATTTCCGTGTTTTGCAACACGAACGCCGGCCGCTGCCAGAACCAATGCTGATAGCGTACTGATGTTGAATGTTTTAATGGCATCCCCTCCCGTTCCACACGTATCGACCATGATATCATTTTTAGGAATTTCTGGAGAGACTTTCTTGCTAAATGCACGCATTACTTTAGCAAATGCCGCGATTTCACTCGGTTTTTCACCTTTCAATCGCAATCCGGCTAAAAAAGCACCAATCTGAGCTGGTGTCGTCATACCACTCATGATTAATTCCATTGCCTTTGCTGCGGACCTATCATCCAAGTCCTTGTTCAAGGTTATTATTTTCAAGATCTTTTTCATTTCTTCAGACAAAATTATCACCTCATTTGAATTTTTAAAATAAATAAAAGAAAAATAAAAAGACGTGAATTGACCAGTGCAAGATACGCTTAATTGCGCCAGCACCAAGGCCACTCAAGACTAATTAGAAAAAAAGGAACATTAAGACTGTTACGGGGAACAATCTCACAAAAATTTGTTTGAAAATCCAAAATTAAATCGCTTGACTCGAAAAATAAATCTTGACCTGCATCCATCTCTACAAGAAGTTCTCCATTGTAGGAAATTAATTCCAGTCCAAGTGTCAGGCCTCGATAACATTTTTTCGGTTTTATAAAGTCTAAATCAAGATGGTATATTTAAATTTCTAGGCAATTTTAAATTTTGAAATACTTGAAAGTCAGAAGTTGGATTTTAAATCAGAACCTGAAGATCTTGGAGAATGAAATCAAATCAATAGAGAAAAAGGACTTTACTAAGGTTTCCATATCATGAATGATGAATAAAAGGATTCTCAGTGCATTTTAAGCTTGAAGTATGAGATCGTAAATTTTTTTGCATCCATTCGGGTCTTCAGTTTCTAGAATTCCGAGAATTTAAACCTGAAGATTTATATCCTAATGAATTTTATAAATTTGATAGATCATATTAAACTTGGGGATTTAATCAAACAAAGTAGACTAATGCGGGACACGTAGGGGGACCACGTCTACTCTTTTTAATAAATTTTAAGACTCGTGAGAAAAACCAGTAAATCAAGATGGAATGGAATTTTTATCGAATTAATTCATCATGTTATTGAATTAAAATTGCCCAGATTTTAAAAAAGAAGGAATTTAAAGAAATTTTGTTAAGAGATCATCGGCAGACCAAATGGAAAGAAATTGATCATCATCCAAGCATAAAAAATGCTCAGAAACATGGTTGATCCGAGAATATTCCGTCCTGAATACATGTAAATCCAAGTTACCAAGATCTGCTGGATTATTGAAAAAATCATGACCACCGTCAGAGTTAGTGCCAAAAATCCAATTAAAGGACCTTTTGCCCAAGTTAGGATAGTTAATGGAATGATCAGTGCATTATCCACTAAAATTCCAATGCCTACCATCGAGAAATATTCCTTGAATCGGTTTTTGTATTTCAGCTGTCCTTGAATGGACCTTAAACAAAACTCCTTTATAAAAAGCCACGGAAACATCATGATAACTAATCCAAAAATCGTTCCAATTTCTCGTGTCGTTGGGACTGTAGTGATTGTACTCCATGTCGTTATTGCTGTTATTGAGAACGTGAATATTAATGCGGCACCCACACCAAAGAGCATTGCTCGTCCATAATTCTCCGTACATAGTTCTTTCATCTTTGTTGGGATTTCCGAGAATCCGAGTGATTCATTCTTTCGGTTTACGAGATAATAACCGAGAATCCCACCGAGAGCAACAGCAATTAGCTGGGCATACAAAAATTGACCCATAGAAATCGTTAAGACCGTGGATAAAAGAATGCTAAGCGGCAAAAAGAGTCCTGCAAATCCTATTGTTGTGCCGAGAATATAATAGACTACCATTTTCAGAGCAGATGCATCTTGTACCAAATTTTTTTGGTCATTCCAATCTTGATTCTTCCAAATCTGATCCCGAAGGTAAAGAATTAGCACGAAACAAAAAGCAATTACTCCCATAAGTGTGATGGCAAATGAAAGAATGTTGAGAGTCGATGTGAGAATTATCGGACTTGAAATGGTACCATTAAAGGCGAGTTCAAACCAAATTACTGTTTCATGGATAATAAGTAAGTCAAGTGGTTCAAATAAGTGCTCTGTCCCTCCAGCAATGGCTTTACAAGCATTTCCTGCGGCAAAGCTCCCATATTGTTGCCAAAGACTAACCTGAGTGAGATTTGTATATTGTCGCAAGAAATTCAAAGAGATATCGACCGAAAACATTTGTTCAAATAATCCATTTGCGATCAAGAGATTTGAGACGCGAGAGAGATTCACTTCTGCGGTTTCGGCTCCTGCCAAAGCCCCCCGTATGCCCGAGCTAAAATCACGAGACATTCCTAAGACAACGGTGGCATTTATCAGATTCGTATAGTCATCGGCTGTTGTTAGAACAGTCATCGCACCCATTGAATGACCTAGCAAGCCTATTTTATCAATATTCCCAAGAGATTGGAGATATTGGACTGCTGCCATTATATCATTCTCAATTGTCTGGACCATGTTGGGATCCATGAATGACGGAAGAAATCCTCCAGAACTGCCGTGACCTCTAAATTCGATATTTACGACCACGAAACCACGTTTGACCAATTCAATGGCAATCAATTGCATGTGATGAGCATTTTCAGTGAATCCGTGTCCAATAACAACACCCGGGCGATTACCAGTAGCAGTCAACGGATTATACACGTATGTCATTATCGGAACATCATCTTCAGTCAACAGGATTACCGGCGTGATGGTATATGAATGAGTCGGATCGGGGCAGAAGTTAAAAATAATCAAAGGAATAAGTCCAGTAACGATCACGATAGCAGATAGCAGAAGTCCTGTCCTTTTTTTATTCGATGACAAGAATTTTCTAACATCCATCGCAATATCACGACCATTTTCTTTTTGCGATAATGGATTACGAAAATATCTCTTTTATAGATATATAAAATGATCTTCCCAATAAAAAAAGGAGAGAGAAAATCTATTCTCACAGATAGCCTAGAGTTTTCATTACAGGATCGATGAGAAAAGATAGTTGCGCAGGCAAGATGGCAGCCGCCTGTAGACGTGCACCAAAAGTAATTGTAATCATTGAAGGAACCTTCTCATCTAAGTATGGTTTCATGATTTGTCCATTAAATTTTGGTGGTGCACCGAGTGATTTTGCCATTTCCCATTGTAAATCATCGAATGATACCTGTTTCCAATCCTTTTCCATGTTTTTACTTACTTTCCAACTGGCTTCAGATTTAAGAATTGTTTTTTCACCATTTTCCAGCGTGATTTCACAATAAATGTTGATTGCGGCTTCCCCTTGTAAATGATTGCTGGCTTCTATGGCAATGACATTCTTGCCAGGATTAAGATATTGAGTGATATCGAAGACCTGCACTGCGACATCTAGAGGTCGAAAGTCGAGAGAACCGCGACTTTGCACGATGCCCACTTCTTTCCCATTGATGAATAAAGTCATGAATAGGTGTGAAATTCCTTGAAGGAATGCGGACTTGATTTTACCGCCATTGATGGTAAAAGTTTTGCGCAAGTAAGTAGGTTTTTGCTTGGTTCTTTTTTCTGGAAAGGCAATCCATTCTGATTCTAAGAATGGGTTCTTCCATGGAATGTTTTCATTAATCTGTTCAATTTTTTCCTTGAAATATCTTAAATACAAATCTTGCTTTGGGATTAATCGCTTTAATCCCTCGGGTTTGGCACAGTTCAGCCATAGTTGTCGATATTTTTTGTTGAGTTGGTTTAATTCATCATGGAGCATCCTAATTTTCGCAATGCAGGAGGATTTGGTTTTAGAATCCATTTTTTTATTGAGTGCCTTCTGAACGGTTTGAGTTATCAAGGATTTCTTTGCGAAATATAACCCGATTTCGGCACCAAATTTAATGTATTCCAGATAATCGCTGTTTTTCTTGACGGATCTCTTGACTTGTTGGAGCAACCGTATTCCTTCTTCCATGTCCTGAATTATTTTTTTCATCTTTTTTCGTTTTATCTTGAATTTAGGAGCAGGAAAGGGATGTTTCCAAAATTCGTTATAGAATTGTGGTAGTGGTATTGGAAACCAACCTGATAACCTTTGATTTACTGATGAAATTAGATGCATTGCCTCCACGATTTTTAGATCTGTCGTACCAAAAAATTGACGTGCATATGCTTCGTGGAAACGATCAAGCGTGAACGTGGTGGAATTCCAGCTGACGTCCGCCGTGAGAATGTAACCATACAGATTATTTTCCCGAAAATTTTCGTTCCCGTAATCGCCCCACGTGGACGTAACGGCACCTATCGCGCCTTCCTGAATTCCTTTCTTTATGAGGCTAATGATGTTTTTATTGCTTTTCATAAAGTCAGGGAAGTTGCGGGTCCAGCTCAGGACTGACGGACTGACAACAATATTGAATCCGGCATTACGACATTTTTTAATCTTGCCATACGTCAGCGTGGTGAAGTATTCCCAGAAGAAAACGATAAGATCTTTAGGTAGACCTTTTTGAAGAACTTTATCGCTTGCAATGTTATCATGATAAATGAAGATCTCTTTTTTTCCATGCTTTTTTACGTTTTCGTATATCCAGAGGTAATATTCTAGAAGAGCTTTACTTTTTCCTTTCTGTTTTAGGTATGGACGGGAATTAAATGTTCCAAAATCAAAAATTTCATCACAAGCCACGTGTACCCAGCTCGAAGAATGCATCTGTAAGATCTCTTCATGAAGATCCTCTACAAATTTCTTGGTTTCAGGATTCGAAATGTCCAAGCACGTTGAGCCGGGAAATTCCATGAGCGCCCGATATTCAGGAATGTGAGCAATATTATCCATGTGTCCTAATGATTGAAATATTGGTATCAGTTCAACATGATACTTCTTTGCTTCTTGCTCGAGGATCTTAACTTCCTCAGCAGTAAAGACATCTCGCCCTTCTGTTAATTTCGGATGTTTCTTTAACTCCCAGCAATCAGATCCATAGCCGTAAAAAATCGAGTTTAACTTGAATTTAGCAAGCGTGCGAATCGTTTTCTTCATATTTTCAATAGTAGGGACCTGACCTCGCGCCGTGTCGTCGGAAATCCCTCGAATTTTTAGTTCAGGGAAGTCCACGATGTATGTTTCTGGAAGATATACGACACCTTCTTTAGTTCTTTGAAAAAGCTGCAAGAGAGTCTGCATCCCATAAAATAACCCCGTCTCTGTTTTTGATTCGATAACAATGACTTCACTCTCGATTTCTAAATAATACCCCTGTTCCTCGTGTAGTTCATTCGAATATATTCGATGCTTTCTCGATACCTTTGAATCTATCACGGCCTCTTGAAGCCGTGGAAGATCGTGAAAGCCCAATTCTTCATTTAAAAGCGAGAGGAGTAACTCTTTCTGCTGAGTTTCTTCGAATATAATCGTTGACTCTCGTGTAATCGTAAAGCCTTCAGCCCCTAGATTTACGGACTGAGGGTATGGGATGATATGTATTTCATTATTTAAATTTTCAATATCAACTCTTTTGATATTCGTGAGTATGATCCGCATTACTTACAAGCTCCACTTAAAAACCATCATCCGTCACGCTGTAAATAATAATTTGAAAAAACACTGATCCGTGCCATATGTCTCAAACGGATCACTGAAATTTTTTTTAATTTTAAGCTAACTCGTTTTTGTTTTAGAATATGTCGGAAGAAATGGAAAATTCTTTTTTATCAAATTGTCAGCTGATGAAAAATCTTTCATATTTATTAATTTTGCAGAGATTTCTTTCCTGAATTTATCGATAAAATCATTTCCAAATTGAGTTAAGCCGTGAAGGAGGATCGGGCTTGATTTTGAGCTTATAATGACAAACATTAAATTAGAGTCTTCAACTCGATTAATTATCATTATTCCATTGTCAAACTTGACTTCACGCACGAATCCCTTGCCCAGACCTTCGTCCAAAATGCTGGAGAGTGCCTGAATTGCTCCTGAAAGAAGCGTATCATCCGCGACATTTGTTGGATCCCAGTCGTGAGTATATATTGGAACTCCGCTTTCCGAATTGATACACATGAGTCTAAATGCCTTGAAAGGAAGCACGTAACCCAATTCAGGTTGATTCCAGAAGGAAAAGGCGCACAAAAAAGCACCACAACTTATGAACAGATAATCGGTTCCGGGAACGATCCAAACCAAACCTGTTGAGAATGCGATGAAGGAACCCGGTCCTGCCAAGATCGCACCTATCAAATTTATCAATGAATATTTTTTAATCGATGTTGGAGCATTCAAATGAATCTTCAGCATGTAATATATCCACAACAGACCTGAGAAGATAAACGTCAAGGAACCCGCGATCATGAACGGTCCTGTCATTGCTAACGTGATATCTCCGAGAATCGACACGTTATAAACTACGGAATTCAGGTCAAATGCAAAAATGAATAATACAGTGGAGATAATGGATATGATGAATAATTTAGGAGCATGAACGTGTTCTCTGGAAATGGAGTCAACTAATCCCATAATTGCAAATGCTAACGGAGCAGAAATCAAGATACCTACTCGATAGATAGTGGTGTTTAGGAAAAGGTATGCGAATCCAATGAGAATATTTCCGAGCGACAAGAAGATCCACGTGAAAAACATGTAGAAAAAATGAGGAAATCTTGTTCTCAAATATCCGTATAAGCTGATGATGACTGCCATCAATTCAGGTATCGTTGCAATAAATAAGATTAAAGTTGAAATCGACAGGTTCATTTGTCTTAGTTATTTTCTTGTTAATATTTAAATATTTTTCAATTAGAATTGATAAATGGCAAAAAACAACAAAATTTCAATTGAGAACGATAGAATCGGTTGAAATATCAGTGATGTGCAACTTTTTTCATGCTTTTCATATTGTCAGAAATCTGTTCTGATAAGCTCAAAGTACAAAATTTTTGTCGAGATAGAGTAAATTCGACACAAAATGAAAAGAAAACAATTAATTTGCTTGTTTTTTACAAAGATGACGAAAGCTATATAATCTTAATCGGAGTAAGATATAAGCTAGTTACATTTATATAATGAAATAATAAAATCGGTTTGTTATTAAATAAATTAAATTTTAAAATATGATAGGGAATTAAAATGGTCTTCACAAATTTTGATAAATCAACATATGAATATGACTTAAAAATAGAGAGAAAAATAAGTGCTGAAGACATCCAGAAAATCCATGACAAAGAGAGAGAATTTTTAAAGAAGATAAGGCAACATGTTCCTGAAAACAAGATGATGACGTTTTAACTTTTTTCTCAATTTACTAACCGCTGTTTAATGCCCTTCCTTTTAAGACTTTAGTGTTACTAGGGCATTTTCAAATATGTTTTTAATTTTTTCATCGCTTTGATCAATTGAATTTTTTAAATTATCAATTATTTCTGAATGATGTTTTGTTTTATGAATAAGAATGGTATATATGGATATGAGATCTGAAAATCCTGTTGCATCAAAATATATGGTAAATATTGGAAGTTTTAGTCTTGTTTTTTCGTCTGGGAGTAAAGCACTACATTGCCAAAGAAATCTAGGTCCATTCTTTGTTAACAGAGTTTGTTTAGATTTGTTATTTAGAGATGATTTTAAGAGATCTTGTCTATATTTAGCTATATCGATTAAAAATACATCCCATATATACTTGTTTTTTCGTGATCCTTTGAAAAAGTCTTCTATTTGTTTAATTAGATTCAATATTTCTTTAAAATCAACACGAATTAATTTATTTAGGGGAATTATAATGCTTTCAAGATTTATATATCCATCCTTGTATTCATAATGTCCATTTGGCACGTAAAACTTAGAGGCATACCGAATTTTTGTTTCTTCATCTTTCATTCTTTCAAGTTTTATAAACATACCTAAATCATCATCATGAACCAAAAAGCTTTCGATGGCATTTCCAAGTAAACTCAAATATTTTTCTTCTTGAGATTCAGTTTCTACCATTTCAGGAAGAGAGAGGGATGAAAGATCTTGACATCCAGTAACAATAATGGCATGACGTGAATTACTAACTTCCTCTTCAAACGATTTATAGAAATTAAGGCATAATATGCAAGGAATTCCTAAATATTTATTATAGGCATAGATGAATGCAGGTGTATTATAAAAATCTTTAAGATCCGTTTGAATGTGTGCGGCTAATAAATTACTTTCGTTTAGAGCTTTAATTATTTCAGTCTCATAAAGTCCTCGTGCAGGAAAAATTCTAGTAGGATAATAATATTCTGAAAAACCATTAATCGTTATTTCGGATAAAGACGCGGTTATTACATTCTTGTAAATCTCTTGAGAAATGTGTAGTGCCATCCATACTGCAGCACTTGCACACAATCCTGCACCACTATCCTGAGTTATGAAGATTGAGCCAAGCAACGTCAATTTAATACCAAAAAAGTTTACATAAATGGGCTTTTTTATTGGAATACTGAATTTTTGATCTTGATTGGAATTATCTTTTAGAAGCAGATCATCAGTTAGTTTAAGACAGGTTCGTCCCAAATATGCATTTGGCAAAGGTCTTAACACACAAAATCCCAAATAATAGTCATTAAAATCTAAGTCTTTCTTTTCTGATGAAGAATCGCTATGAAGAAAATCCTCTAAAAAATCTTGGCCAATTTTTTCATTAAAGAAATGAAGTCTTCTGGTTGTTTTTTGTACGTGCGGAAAACTAACAACGTGACTGTGACCAAAATCTGTTAGAAAATCATCATCGATATAACAAAGTTCATTTACAATGCTTTTGCAGGAAAGGCGATCTAATTGTTCAACCAAATTGTCAAAAGTTGGATATTCTTTGACCTTTTCTTTTGTTATGAAGTTATATTTTTCTTTTTCATGTATATGGTCGCCTTTATCTCCAATAGCTGTTAATAACTGGTCTCGAATTGAATCAGATGTTGTTTCATAATATAAGAATGGAGTTTTTGGTAAATTTTGCATTTATTTCCCCAGAATATATTATCATTCACTAATAAGATATCTAATGGATTGGAACTACTTATATCGGTATTTGAAACAGATTATAATATAAGTCTTCTCTAATTTCATCTTCAAAGAACTTGAGATGTCTAGTTGTTTTTTGAGTGTTTTAAAAATAACGATATACAACAATGATTAATATCTATTAGAAAATCTTCATTGTCTTCGATGAATTAAATTCAAATCGTATCTTGACAGGAACGATATTCTAAACACTGTTGGATTGGAGGTTATAATTGTGGAGATCACGCGGGTTGTATATCGAAACAACATCCATACACGAAAATGTCAGATTTTTTATATTTTTTTTATCTTCACGTCTTGATTTTGGTCTTTTTAAAATGGAATCTATCTAAAATTAGAGAATAAATTTTAAAAAATTATTTTCGGAATTGAAACGTGTTTCTTACGTGAGGTTTTATTCGTGACAAGAGTGATCATATTCACGGGAAAAGGCGGCGTCGGCAAGACCACGTGTGCTGCAGCAACGGCATTGAGGACTGCAAGCCTCGGAAAGAAAACGTTAGTGCTTTCAAGTGATCCGGCACAGGCACTTTCTGAGTCCATGGATACTAAATTAGGGACACTAAATCCGAAGGAATTGAGAAGTAACTTGTGGGGTCTTGAGATTAACACGCAAGCAGAAGTAAATGTAAATTATGGAGATGTTCGAGACTTCTTAATTCGTCTCTTCCAATCGCGCGGAATAGATTTGGAAATAGCTTCCGAGATGGCAGTTCTTCCAGGCATGGATGAGATATTTTCGATTTTGACGATAGAAAAGTATCTTGAAGAATTTGATGTCATCGTTCTCGATACTGCACCCACGGGACACACGTTTAGGTTGCTTGCCTTGCCACAGGTATTTTCAATGTTCGGCAAGACGTTCATGAAGATGGGATCAGGTCTATCAAAATTTCTTCAACAAACAGGATTGCAAATGGGTCTTGAACAGGCCACCCGGACGCCGATTCCAACGGACCGATTTTTTGACCAAATGAGGAGCATAATGGATCGAGTGGAACACGTACATGAAATTCTGGCACAAGCGGACACGACGGTTCGAATAGCAACTAATCTCGAAAAAATGCCCATTCAAGAGGCAGAACGGTCTTTAACATTCATGAGCTTGTACGGATTATTAGTTGATGCTATCGCGGTGAATAAAATTTATCCGGAAGTCCTTGATGACGATTTTAAAACTCAGACGGGATCCTATTTTGATAAGTGGATAGAATTGCAAAAAGGGTATTTGAGGAGAGTTCAGCACAGTTTTCATCCGCTAAAAGTGTTGAAGTGTCGATTGATGCAGGAGGAGGTCATCGGATTTGATCTTTTAGAAGAGGTCGCCACGGATCTTTATGGCCCGAAGGGAGATCCAACGGAGAAATATACCGATAAAAAAGCCATTGAGTTTTCTACGGACCAATTCGGTAATATCGTCATCAAGTTAGAAATTCCATTTGCCAAGCGAGGAAAGACACGAATTCGTAAAAAAGGAGAAGAGTTAATCGTAGAAATCGGGAATGATAAGCGAATAATCTTGCTTCCAGATTATGCATTGAGTCTTAAGGTAAAAAAAGCATACTATGAAGGTCAGGTTTTCTTCATAGTCATGGGTTCTGAGAGCGATTCGGGATTTAGTGTCCCGATTGACTGATTTTTTCAGGATTTGTATTACTCAAATTTTTTAAGTTTTCAAGAAAGGATTTATTAAAGACAAATTAGCATGGAATCATGAAAAATCTGCCAAGCTTAATCACGAGGTCATGGAACCGTTGACATCACGAGAGAAAATTGACAAGATCATCAGAGGAGTTATTTTTTCCTATTTTGGCGAAGAAGGACCTGCTCCTGCGAGGAGTGGATGGTTCCCGGACGATAATGAGACCGAGTTAGACCTGCGAATTCTTCACCTTGTTGCATTAAAATCCCTGTCATTGCTTGCAGGGGAGACAGGTAGTTATCCTGAACCGAATTTGGCTTCCATTATTCCTTTTCCCCATTTAAACATGTCTTGTTTGGTTTATCTATTCGAAATTCCAGAAGAAAAGGCTCGTGGAAAAAGGGTCGATAGTTGCATTTCGGTTTTATTTACGGAGAAGTTTAGCCCCTTGATCTATAAGCACATAGTATTTCTCACGGATTACTTGAAAAAAATAAGCCTCCAGTTGACAGAATTATTTCACAAAAAAGATGAGGAAAATGAACCATTTCGGAACGTGATTGTTAAATTTTATGACAATCTCACGAACTTTCTTGAAGATTACCGGGCAACCGAGCTGAAAAAATGGCAATTACAAGAGATTTCAAAGGCGACTATTGATTACAAAATCAAGATCATTGTATTGGGTGATCCGGGCGTTGGAAAGACAACGCTTCTCCTACGTTACGTGGATCAAGCATTTCGCGAGTTATACATTCCCACGACAGGAGTTCAAATCTCGACAAAACGTGTAAAGATCGGGGATGACATCATTCAACTGAACCTGTGGGACCTCGCAGGGGAAAAGAAGTTCAAGGAGCTTCAAAGAATCTATTATGAAGGAGCGGTAGAAGGCGGAGTCATATTCGCATATGATATTACCAGAAAGAAAAGTTTTGAGAGCCTATCTAATTGGATAGAAGACCTCCAAGCCGCCCTAACTGTTAACGTGAAGGATATTGATGGAACCCTCATTGGTAATAAAGTTGATTTGAAAGCAACAAGACAGGTTTCAATTGAAGAGGGTAAAAAACTTGCGGAAAAATATGATTTACGCTTTTTTGAGACTTCTGCATTAACGGGAGAAAATGTTGATGAAGTCTTTCATGACATGGCTGAAAAAGTATATAACAGGTTAAAACAAAATCATCAATAGTTAATTTTATTGTTTTTATGTCAAAAATCAGTTTTCGGATCATTTCTCTCATTCTATCAAAAACTTTTAATGGTTGAAAATGTCACCAATGTTGTTCGGTTTCATGCAGAGGTGTCCGAGTTGGAGAAACTCGGGGTTCGCCCCATCTTCGACGAGTCAAAGGAGCAGGACTGAGGCTCCTGTGGCGAAGGCCTGCGTGGGTTCAAACCCCATCCTCTGCACCTCGTTATTTTTAATGATATTTGTCAAGCACAGAATTGGTTTGCATTCCAGTGAAAGAATGGTTCAAGAAATACATCGATATCATTTTTGGTTTCGTTCTAATAGGGATATTTCTAATCGTTTGTCTAATATCAATTGAATTGTTTCCCGGATTTTCCGTATTTCTTACTCGCATTAGTGAATTGGGCGTTGGTCCCGGAGTCCCTAATTCGACTCCTATTGGCAGGACACTTCCGGTATCCATTACAATAGGGGGTATAATATTCAACTTTGGATTGATTTTTACAGGAAGCGGAATCATTGGGTTTGCATTAAGATTCACAAACCATTATCGAGAGATTTTGCAAATTGAAGATTCTTTTTTCATTAAATTATTTAAGGTCGGTCGCGTGTTCTCCATTCTTTTTGGTGTATTTTTGATCCTCACGGGTATTTTTCCAATGACGGTTTTTACATTCTCCGTGCACGTGCTTTTTTCGTTCTCGACCTTTCTTTCGATAACAATCACGGTGATTTGTTTCAGCACGATTTTATTTACTTCGATAGAAAAGTTTTCGAGATTAATTGCAGGAATTGGTTTTGCTCAAGTTTTCCTTGCTTTTCTTCTCATCAGCACGGGTTTTCCCTTACTGGAGTGGCTGACGGCAGGGATTTTCTTGATTTGGATGATACTGGTTTGTTTACAAGTGCTCTTACATGAAATTAAAGAAGTTGATGAGTAAATTTCATTGATATAAATATATCATACATCAGGGAATCGTAAAGATTATAAATACCATGTTCATAAAGTAAAAACTAATCATTTAATTAGATCGGTGAATAAAAATGCCCGAGCGTGATGAGCGACAAAAAATCAAAGAGGAATTCCTGAAAAAAACGGCAAATGCCGTGATCATTCAAGTCATTTATCCAAGCCTAGTGCTGTACATTCAGCAAAAATTTCAAACACGGGAAAAACTGACTGAACAGCTCTTTCGTTTGGGAGAAAAATTAGCCGAGACGTATTTAGATGATGGTGATTTGATCAATGAAAAGGATTTCAAGAAATACATTCTTGCGGTCTTTCGAAAATACTTGATGAATAAAAAAGTCAAGATTAAAGAAATTGAGAAGGATGTTTACCACATCATAGATCCGATTTGTCTGTTATGTGCAAAAACAGAGATCGAAGGTCTTGACGTTCACATGTGCACGCCGTTTTCGGGCTATTTCCAAACACTGCTTAATGAAATAATGGATAAGGAATCAATTGGTGTTAAAGAATTTCAAATCAAGACAATAGCATCTAAATGGATGGGTTCTCCGAAATGCATTCATGAACTCAAGCTCGTGAGGGAAGAATAAATGTCATTTACGAAATTAAGTAAGTCGAAAAGGCTTTTAGGTAAAATAGGTCGCTGGTTTTACTTTAGGAGCTCAAAAAAATTCAAGTTATATACATTAAACTTACTCTATCGGGCACTTCTAAGATATTTAGCTGAAATGGAAGGAGATCTTCAAACCGCCATAAAGGTTCTCAATGCTCGGATGGTATCACCTGAAGCTTCTAACATTCTTTATGAATTGATGACAAAAAAAGTTGGAGGATATTCCTTCGAATCTTTCGTAACTCAAGACCTTTCAGATCTTGAATACGTGACGCCGTTTTTTCTATATGTTGTCTTTGGATCATACTCAAAGGAAATGTTCGGGAAGATCACGGCTCGTCCAGATGAGAATGGAGTTTACATTCTCAGGGTGCCAATAAAAAAGTGTTTCATGTGCATGTTTGAAAAAGAGCGAGTAAGTCAAGAACTTGGTGATGAGCAATTTGGAAGTGCTTTTTCGGTAATCATGAACACGCTAATTCAAAACGTCATGGATTTTGCATTTGAAGAAAGCCCTTACGAGATCATAACGGAGGAGACAAAATGTCTCTGCAAGGGAGATCCAGTTGGTGAAGTTACTTCATGGTTTCATAAGAAATCAGAATAAATTCATTTTGGATAAACACATCAATTATTTAGAAATATTGGTTCACGTATAGTTCTGGCATTAACGGAACGACCTTTCTGGGATTTTCTTCCATGAATTCCAGAAGCGTCCTGTGGATCTCGTGGACGCTGCTTAATCGTTGTTTATAACACGGGCGAGATTGAATATCCCAGACATAAACACACAGTTCTAATAACGTGAATGATGTTCTTGTTGGCATTTCGCAGGCTAGAGCTAGTTCTAGGGCTTCTAACAATGACAATGTTCTTCTTATGTTTAGTTGTGCCAAAACACACCCAACCGACATGTATTTGATATCTCTCGTTAATTAATACATGATAAATCTTCTTATTTACATCTACTTGAACAAAAGACTGAATATTTAGAACCAGAAAAATGATCATTGAGACATTTATTTTTAATTTTAGCAAAACTGCTTCGGATGGGTTCGAAATGGTGATAAACGGTAAAAAAATACGGATAAATTACTTATTTTTTTGAGATTTCACCCAATCCGATTGCTTTATATTTTATTTTAGAGGAAAATTCGTTTTTGTCATAAATTCTCCTCCCATCCAAGACAAATGGATTTCTCATTAATTCTTGATATGTTTTTGGAAGTATTTTTTTATAAACATCCCATTCAGTTACGATGAGGCATGCATCACTGTCTTGAATGCATTCTTCAATTGTTTTTGAAAAGGTCACGTCAATTTTTAAGTTGGAGAGTTCTTCTCTTGCAGTTTCCATTGCAATTGGGTCGTGTACTTTGATAGTTTTTACTTTTTTAATTTGTTTTAAATGTTCAATAATTTTAAGAGAGCGAGCATGACGCATGTCTGATGTTCCGGGTTTAAAAGCCAGACCCAAGACGGAGATCGTGAGGTCTTCCAAATCTTCGGGGATGTTCTTCATGAGAAGATTAACAAAATGAATGGGTTGAGTCTCATTTATATCAAGAATTGATTGTAGGAGGTGTGGAACAAGATCTTGCCTTTTCGTGAAGTCCACCAAAGCACTTACATCTTTGGGGAAGCAAGACCCTCCAAAGCCTACACCTGCATTTAAGAATTTACTGGAAATGCGTTCATCGAGTCCCACGCCTTTCATAACTTCGGTGACATCCACACCCGGAATTGTTTCGGCTAACCTACTAATTTCATTTGCAAAGGATATCTTCATTGCAAGTAATGCATTTGACGTGTATTTCACCAGTTCCGCTGATTCAATACTCATTCGTAAGAGTGGAACACCAGAAAGGAGTTTTTCATAGAAATCTTCCACGATTCTTCCGTGTCGTTCATTCATCTCTCCCAGAATGATTCGGTCAGGGTGGAGGTTATCATGGATGGCATTTCCTTCACGCAAAAATTCGGGAGTTGCCATGATGCCAAAATCATGATTGACTTTTTTCCCAGAATGTTTCTCTATAATGGGAAGGACAACGTTTCGCGTCGTGCCGGGAAGGACTGTAGATTTTACGCATATAACGGGCTTTGATTTTGCCGATCGCAAGGCATTTCCAATATCTCTCGATGCAGACTGAATGAATTGTAAGTCCATGCTTCCATCATCACGTGAGGGAGTTCCCACACAGATGAATATGATATCGACATCATTAATGAATTCAGCAATGTGGGTTGATGCTAATAGTCTTTTCTCTTTAATGACTTCTTTTAAAAGAACTTCGAGACCCTGTTCATAAAAAGGAGGAGTGCCCGCATTAATCATTTCAGTTTTTTCTTGAATGGAATCAATGCAATAAGAAGTTAATGAGATTTTCTTTTCTTTTCCCAATTTTGCAAGAACCACGCCCGTTGTTAATCCAACGTAGCCCGTGCCCACTATCATTATATTCATGTCGATCCGGCTCATCGATTTAATTTATCCTTGATAATATTCATAACCGAAAAATAAATTAAAAAGAGTATCATCATTTTTGTAAAGCGATTATTCATGAAAAGCTTTAGTAAACATGCTTGAATTTTAAAACATTTTCTCAATTTTGGTTCAATTGTAAATTGAACATGTCGTTAAGGATGAGTTCACATGCGAAATCTGGTAAAAAATACAAAGAATTTGATGGAAAATAGGGGATATTCGGAAAAAGAACATAAAAAATTAGATAATGGTCAATACATGAAAATATTTGAGCGGAAGGTAAGGGGAAAAACGGAATTAGTTCAAGTAATGATCATTGAAGGACTTTCCACGTTAGGCGTAGCTCATATTCGAGATGCCATAAAAGAGATGGGTAAACGAAAAATTAAGAATCGAATCATCGTTGGGGCAGGGAAAGTAACTCGAAGTGCAAAAAACGAGATGGAGGACAATAATATCGAATTTATCCCAGCAAAGCTCGTTCAGATGGATATCTTGAACCATAAATTCGTTCCAAAACACGAGATCATTTCAAAGGAAGAAGCAGTTGAAATGCTTATCAAGTATCGCTTAACAAAAGATGTTCTTCCACAAATCTCGAGTCGAGACCCTGTTGCGATTGTCATCGGAGCAAAACCAGGTGATTTTATAAAGATCACTCGAAAGAGTAAAACAACTGGAGAAACAATAGTATATAGATATTGTGTAGACTTACCTGAAGATTAAGGGCCCTTTTTTTATTCTTTAGTTTTTAAAATTGGAATAAAAGCATAAAGGAAAAAAAGATCTAAGATTTCGCATATTTCGTTTGAAAATCTTGAGAAGAAAAGAAATCAGACTGTTCAAATCCAAATTCTTCACGGTTTGGAATTTCGCCTCGTTCCAAAAGGACTTCTCGTGCCAAAAGATAGAAAATGAGAGCAAGAGATTTCCGACCGCGATTATTCGCAGGGATGGATAAATCGATCTTGGAGAGGCTGTTATCAGTATCACAGAGGCTTATGACAGGAATCTTAACAATAGTTGCTTCTTTTAGAGCCTGTCGATCGGCTCGCGGATCCGAAATGAGGATCAGGTCTGCGTCAATGTATTTGTATGCCATGTGATTAGTCAACGTTCCGGGTATGAATCTACCTGCAATGGGACGAGCACCAATGATTTCACAAAATTTTTGAACTGGAAGGTGCCCATAGCGGCGAGCACTGACCACAACAAATTTCACGGGATCGTATCTGGCGATCATTTTAGCGGCAATTCGAATGCGCTCATCAGTTTTTCGGATGTCGATAACGTATAGACCACCTTTAGTCATGCGGTAAATGAATTGGTTCATATCATTTACCTTGATTTGCGTTCCGATATGCAAGCCAGCGGCTAAATATTGGTCTCTTGGAATTAATAAGCCGTCCTGCGGTTGTTCAGTATCTTCAGACATGTTATACTACCTTGTAATGGATTAATCGCTTCTGCACTTCGGAGTGATTCCCGCCCGCTGTGTTTTAATCAAATCGAAAGGAGTTCCGCAATGTGGAATTGCCGATCACGGGCTTTTAAAAGTGCAAGGAATCTAACCAAATTTTAAATTAAAAGTTTTCTTGATTCATTCAATTTCAAATAAGGGAAAAATTAGAAAAAAAGAGGATTCGACCTCTTAATGATAAGACGGCTAGTTCAGAAATTTAATTGAGAGAATTCAAGGATGGTGACTTTCATGGGTTTCCTTGTCAATTCACTTTTACGTGCTCCAATAATGAACTCTATTTCTAGATTTGAAGCGATATCAACAATTCTTTGGGAAACCACGCCATCAAAAACAAGGGCTCGGATTTTTTCTTTTGGTGTTCCTTCTTCTTCATTTGAATAATTGATTAAGTAATCTGCGAGTTCACCTATATCGACTTTAGTAATTTCCTCGAATTTTTCATTTAGAAGCACGGCTATTAGTTCCTCTTGAATGGCCATTGATGCTTGGATTAGTTCAGGAGGAACTTGAGGGGTTTTTTGTTGTTTCTCGGGTTTATGTGCTGGACTTGGTGAGCTGGCAGATCGGGATTGTCTTTTAGAGCTTCTTGTTTTCTCCTGTTTTACTTTTTCTTTTGGTTTTTCAATGGTCATGTGATAATATTGTTCAAATGGCATTTTATTTCGAAGTGCCTTAATGATTTCCTTTCGAGTTAATTCTTCAACTTCCTTTCCGAATGGTGCACGAGCAACGAAATCGACATCTGCGACTTGATTTAATTCTTTAAGTATGAGTTCGCCGCCCCGATCTCCGTCGACAAATGCGATTGTAGTTTTCTTTTCGCAAAGATCGATTATAGTCCTTGGGATGTTGGTTCCTTCGACAGCAATGGCATTTTTATAACCATATTTTAGAAGATTCAGCACGTCTGCTCGACCTTCTGCAATGATGATCGTATCAGATTCATCAATTGCTGGACCTGCAGGGAGGTTTTCTTCGCCGTATTTGACAATTTCTTCAACTCGAACGGATTTCAAGACTTCGTCAGAAATCTCCTGACTTTCGGGAACTACTTTTTCTTCCCATGATTTCAAGATCTCGGCAGCTCGTTGAATGATTTGAGCGCGTTTTGTCTGACGAATATCAGTGACCTTCTCTAGAAAGATCTTTGCCAAGCAGGGTCCAACTCGGTCTACGGTTTCAAGTGCGGATGCGAGAATGGACGTTTCGACTTTATTCAGGCTGGACGGAACGATTACATGTCCAATGGTTTTTCCTCCTTCGGACAGAACGTCAACTTGGATGCGGCCTATCCTCCCCGTTTTCTGTAGCTCGCGCAAATCAAGGTCTTCTCCGAGGAGACCTTCTGTTTGTCCAAAAATCGCTCCAACTATATCCGGCTTTTCAACAATTCCTTCGATCTCTATTCGAGCTTTAATTATATATTTAGTTGTACTTAGACTTTCATTTTTTTGCATGATTATCACCCATATGAATCAAAAAATAATCAAAAGTAACACGTACCTAACCCGCTTTCGAAAGGCGAGTTTACCTTATCCACTTTTTGGCATGCACTTTCCTTTGCTTATCATCCCATTTCGTGATGCCTGACAAGTGTCGAATGTAGTTATTTCCATTCGATTGGTTTCGATCAGTTAATGAGTGATGAGAGTGAATAAGATTAGAATGTGTTTATGATTATTTTCTGAAGTGATTTTAGTGAATTGTGATATGGTGATGTTTTCATCATTGGATTTCTTATTTATATAATTAATTCTCTTTGGATTACGAAATCAGTTACTCAAATCAGGGACAATTCGAGAAACGACCAAACCATGATTCCAAAATTTGGATTCTTTTTAAAAAAATTGAGGAGGCATCATTCCTTTGTTGCATCTTATTTGCGATTCGGAGGAGTAGTTCTTTTTTCAAGATGGTAATGCCATCAGAATCATTAATGTGGACTTTAAAAAGTCAACAGTCGTTGAGTTATGGTTGATTTATCAATTCTGATAATAGAAAAATACTTTTAAGGAGTTCCGTTTAGCTGATCCATAACCCAATTTAGTAACCCTGAATTTCAGATTCAAAATTGTCCAAATAAAAGAAAGTGATGAATGGTTAAATGGATATTGATGAAAAACTTGAACTTTGTTCGCGAAACGTTGAAGAAATAATCACGTTTGGAGATTTAAAGCGACTTTTCGAGAAGCAAGCCGAAACGGGTAAAAACATTCGTGGTTATGTTGGGGTTGAACCATCAGGGAAGTTCCATATTGCACATTTAATTTGGGTAAGAAAAGTCAAGGATTTGATGGAAGCAGGAATAGAAATGGATTTTCTCGAAGCCACTTGGCATGCTCAAATTAATAATAAGTTGGGTGGAGACATTGAAAAGATCCGGGTGTCCGCAAGATATTTAGAGTATTGTCTTGAGGCTCTTGGAGTTGATGTAAAAACCTTGCACTTTAAAACTGCAGAAGAATTAATGAGTAACTTAGAATATTGGACTTGGGTAATGAAGGCGGCGAAGAAATTATCTCTTGCTCGAATTAAGAGGTCAATGACTATAATGGGAAGAAAGCAAGACGAAGCGGATCAGGATTTTAGCATGAACTTGTATCCCCTTTTACAAATCTCAGATATTTTTTATGGCAAATATAATGTGTGTCTTGGTGGGATGGATCAGCGTAAGGCACACATGCTTGCCCGCGATGTAGGAAAAGCATTGAAAATAAAGTTTCGTCCCGTGGGTATCCATACGCCATTGTTGAGCTCATTGAGTGGCGAATCTAGAATGGAAATGGGTCTGGATAAGGAAGAAGCCATGATTGAATTTAAAATGTCAAAATCAAAACCAGGTTCTGCCATATTCATTCATGATTCACCGAAAAAGATTGCGAAAAAACTTGCCAAGGCTTTTTGCCCTCCAAAGACGGTTGAAAATAATCCCATTATCGATTTAAACAGGTTGTTGCTTTTCTCACAAAAGGGGTTTGTTTTGAAGATCGAACGGAAACCAGAACATGGTGGAGATCTTGAAGTAACTTCACTTGATGATCTCTGCAGGATCTATCAAGATGAAAAACTCCATCCTGGAGATCTCAAAAGTGCAACAGCTCGCGCCATTACGGATTTATTAAAACCGGCTCGAGAATTTTTCGAAAAAAATGATGAAGCTGCAGAAGTCTTGGAACAGATGAATAAGTTTCAAGTTTCAAGATAATCGGTTTTTTCTTCAGACATTTCAGTTCCGCAAAAACAGCATAGAAGTGGTTTAGAATCATATTCTCGTCCACAAGAAGGACATTTTGAGAGAATACTTACTTTCTTTTTTCCAATTTGAATTGTAGATGGCTTTGGATCTGGACGGATCAGTCCTCCTAAGCATCCTCCCAAAACAGTAACCGCAAGCACGGTCAAAAATGAGCTTAGGTTCATGAGAATATATGAAATCGTGAAAATCGTGGGTAATAATTGAAGAAAAAGACCTGCAAACATTGAATATAACACGCTTACTGCAAAAACAGAGAGATATATGCTGCTTTTAAGTCCCCGGATCAAAATGCCGCCCGCTAAGCCCGTGATGAACCAAATAGTACAGACAAATATATTATTGAAGGGTGCAAAAAGTACTATCAACACGCTCATCAAAAATCGTTTATCAGGAAGAATGAATGGAGATAAAATGTAATTCTGAATGATGAAGGACCACGTGAAAAGAATCGCTAACACGAAAGAAACGATCCACAGGAACATCGTGAGACCAAAATAATTCTTCATTTACATTCACTCTTTTAATTTTCAAGACATTAGGAGCATGATTAGTTGAGTAATAGTCATGATGAACGGAGCCAGCCATAAAGTAGCGACTAACCCAGTAATGAAAAGGGTTCCGAACCCGAATAAGAGAATATAATCAATTCGTTTTAGTTTTATTTCGTGAAGGAATGTTCGTCTGACATGAGCGTTGAAACAGCGGGCTTCTAGACTCTCGGCAACAACGTGTGCCTTTCTAATTGATGATACAAATAGAGGGATGAGTAATGGAAGATAGTTTTTAATTTTAGTAAAGATATTTCCACTTTCGAAATCAATTCCTCTTGAAATCTGTGTTTCCTGAATCTTACGAGCTTCTTCAGCGAGATTAGGAACAAATCGTGCTGCAAGACTAATCGTGTAAGCATACGGAAATGGTATTTTCATTTTATATAGAGCCTGTGCGAGTTCATCAGGATGTATTGTTGAGAAGAAAAGAAGGAAAGAATCCATTAGAACCAAGAGTCTAAATATCATGGCAAGGGCGAAATCAAAGTTAAAATAAAAGATATTGATGATGAATATGAAAATGACCATGATGGATAAGTTTTTATTAAAATCTAAAAATTTCTTAAATGACTTTGCAAAATAGAAGAAAGGGAGAAGCGTTAAAAATAGAAATAGCAAGAGAAAGAAATTTTGGAGAAGGAGTGAAAGAACCGCATAAATTAAAATGATGAAGAGTTTCGTTCTCGGATCTAGATCATAAATCACGTTTTTTTTCTTTCGGAATTTGAAGGTTTCAAGAATCATCGAAGACATGAAGGTCACTTGAGCCGTTTTAAGAGATTTTCATGAATTTCATCATCTTTTATCAAATAGTGGGGAAAATCACTCCAAATATTTCGGCATGCTTTTACGAACGAGACTGATTGTGGAAGGAGGAGTGAGGATTCTTGCACGATACGTGAATTTGAAAAGATCCGCCCGGGAGGGCCATCTGCTAAAATCATTCCATTTTTAATTATGAGCACGCGGTCATAGACTTCCACTGCCCAGTCCACGTCATGAGTAACCGTGATGACTATCCTCTCAGAATCAAGATACTCTTTAAGGATTTTTGTAAGGAGCTTCTTGTGGTTGAGATCCTGTCCGATCGTGGGTTCATCTAAAATGAGATGTTTTGGATTCCAGCAGAAAATTGATGCGATCGACACGAGTTTTCGTTGTCCACCACTCAGATTGAACGGAGATTTTTCTAATAGTGCTTCTAATCGAAACAATTTAATAGTCTCTTCCAATTTTTCTTCAATTTCTTGTCGAGATAAATTCCAATTTTTCAGGGAAAAAAGGATTTCATCCCTTACTGTTTCGTTGAATAAAGCGTGATCGGGATTCTGGAATGCAATGCCTACTTTTCTTGCCAAGTTGGTCATGTTGGTCGCTTTGGTTGAGATTCCATCAATAAAAACCTCTCCTTTTTGAGGCTTGAGAAGACCGTTGAAAGTTTTGATGAGTGTTGTTTTTCCTGCACCATTTTCACCCAAGATTGCAACAGATTCACCATCTTTAATTCGAAGTGAAACGTTTTTTAGGATATCTCGCTTTCCATCGTAGGAAAAGATAAGATCTTGGGTTTGGATCATTTATATTCTTCCTTCATTTTCTTTATCAAAGTCATTGTTTCATCGATGCATTTTGGAACTTGGTCAATTTTTATTCCTTCTTTCTTTAGGCGTTTATACAACCGGATGGTAAAGGGAATGTTAATCCCAATGTCCACCAAGTCATCTTTCAACAAGATTTCTCGTGGATTCCCATCGTAAATCAGGTCTCCATCATTCATCACGAGAATTCGCGTGATATATGGTAAGAGCAAGTCAAGCCGATGTTCCACGACGATTATGGTCAGGGAATATTTTTGATTTAAATCATGAAGAATTTGAAAAATCTTGCAGGTAACGCTCGGATCAAGATTTGAACTCGGTTCATCCAAACAGATCATTAGAGGATTAAATATGAGCACTGATCCAATGGCAACCAATTGTTGCTGGCCTCCTGATAAATCTTGAGGAGCGTGATCTTTAAGAGAATTTAATTTCAGTAACTCCATTATTTCATGAATTTTAGCCTGCATCTCCGCTTGAGGCGTTCCCAAATTTTCCAGACCAAATGCCAATTCTTTTTCAACTGTAAAAGAAATTAGCTGATCATCAGGATTTTGGAATACTAAACCCACGCTAGGAGCTACTTCAAACACGCTAACGTTCTTTGTATCCATACCATTGACCAGAACAGCCCCCGAGATATATCCAGGATGATGATGAGGAATCAATCCATTGAAACATTTAAGAAGCGTGCTCTTGCCGCACCCTGTAGGACC
>JALGVI010000034.1 GCA_029838215.1 Candidatus Helarchaeota archaeon
TCAGAATATACCGAAAATTCTCGGATCCGACGGGCGATTAAATGCGTGTACTGCCCCCCAAAATCCAAAATAACTATCGTATCGGCTTTCTTTAATTTCATCATGTTTCTTCAAAAATCTAAATTGTTTACGGACTAATAAAATATTTCAGGACGGATCTTTTTAAATTATAATTTTTATTTTATCAGGCTTCTCGCGGATCGGTTCTGCGATTTGGACAATCATTTTTGAACAAATAAAAAAAAAGGGTATTATAAAAGAGATTTTCGATTTTCAAAAAAGAGGGGAGGATTTGTCTCTCGTGCTGAAGTTTTATTCGAGTACCAAGCGATTAACTCACGGAATCGGTGCAGGGAGCCCAAAAAGTTGAAAGATACCGTTTACGATGAGCCGTACTCCGATATATATATAAATGATTGCAAGGAGTATCTTGAATCGTTTTGGATCTATCTTGTGAGCAAGTTTTGGACCGAATTGTGCAAGAATTATGCTAGAAACACCTATGAAGATAAACGCGCCTAGACTGAACCAACCGAAAGTGAACGGAGGATAATCTGCAGGGTGTATTGCTTGATCAATTCCACCGAATATAGAATATGAAATCGCTCCAACTAAGGAGCCAACAACCATCGTGCTTAGTGACAGGGCAACTGCGAATAATGCGGGAACTCCTAAAATAGTATTTAAGACGGGCATGTATATAATACCGCCACCTATACCCATGAAATGTGCCAGCATTCCGGAGAAGAAACCCGCAATACCATACTTCCAGCCAACAGGCTTCTCCAGTTCTTCAAGTTGTAATGGACGAGCACGAAGGAACCTGTATGCTCCAATAAGACAAAAAATTCCAAATAATAATTTCATTATTAATCCTGCAATTGCCCTGAAATTCACGAAGAAGATAAATGCTTCCAAGGAACCCGTAATTGAGCCAAGTGCAACAGGAATGACAAAGTACACGTAATTCTTGGTTGGGAATTCACGATCTTTTGAGTGAAGGGTTTTTCGGTGCCGCAAAGCACCACTTAATGCAGTGGGCACGACTATTGCCATATTTGTTCCAAATGCTATGAGAGGTGCGAGGGAAGGATTGATTCCCTGAACATTTTGAAAAATAAAAATCATCACAGGAACCATGATGAAGCAGGCTCCCACGCCGAACAAGGAGCTTACTAAGCCGACGATACTACCGATCAACACGAGAAGGATCACGATCAGAATATCGAACCACATATAAGGGTACAGTTCTAGATACCTTTATTAATAATATGGTTGAGATTCTAAACCATGAAGCTTGCTTTTGACGAAATAGATCGAAAGATCCTCGGATTGCTTCGTAAAGATGGACGAATGAGCTTGCACGATTTAGCGAAAGAAACAAGCAGGAGTAGCACGGCTATCCGTAAAAGATTACTTAGACTGGCAAGAAATGGCATCATTCACTCATCTATTCTATTGAATCTCAAAAACTTCGATTTTTACCTTGTATTTATAAGGTTAGAAGTCGAGAATGCCGTTGCTAAAGATGCCATCTTTCGACGATTTCGTGATTGTCCTCGCCTCATTTCGCTTTATTCCACGTTAGGAACGGATAATATCATTGCATTAATGTTGGCAGAGGACCAAAACACGCTCGAAAGCGAACAATTACAGACTTGTGCCATACGATCCAGCAAGGGTGTTCGACGTTCCGAAGTTGCGTTAATCACGGAAATGGCATATGACCAATTCTTGCCTGTTCGAATAGAATTGGTAACTCACGATAAAGAAAAAGCTCCTTGTGGTGCAAACTGTGCCAAATGCAAGCGATTTCTGAATGAAAAATGTCTAGCGTGTCCTGCGACACGATATTACAGGGGACCTCTATGATGATTCGACTCAAGAAACATCTTTTTAAAAACTCTATCCTTACATCTTCAATATCTCCCTGCAAATAGTGTTTCGAATCTCATTAAAAATCAAGTTGGGCTCATTTGTTTTAATCTAAAATTTCTTTCTCCTCCAAAAATTATATAGATGAGTCAAATAAAGTAATTTCCAGAGATTATAATTAGACGAGAGAGATCCAGCGACTTTTAAAAATTGCCGGAGGACAATATTTAAAGGAATCAGCCGAAATCCTTAATAGACTATACTTTAGCGGTAATTGTCAAGACGAAAAAGTAGACAATCGGCTGCTTGCCGAAATGATGGATATTTCGACAACTAAGGCTTCAAAGATCTTGAGTTCGCTAGCTCGCGTTGATCTAATCCAAAAAGCACCCGAAGAAAACACGTATTTTACTCATGAAGTTGACACGTTATGCAGGATTTGCTTGGAACAACTCAAGGCATCGTGGCAAGCAGATATTCGGGCAATCAATTCCGTGTTTTCAAGAAACTTCTTTACGCCTTTTGTAGAAAAAATCAACTTTTTTTCGATGTATCAATCCTTGAAGAAAATGTTTAGAATTACTAATCTAAGAAACGATTTATACCTTGAAATTAATTCAGGTGGTCCCGCTTGTAACGTTCCGTTTGATAGTTTGGACTTAGCGTCTCAAAGGGTCTTGAAACAATATTTTTCAAAAACAGCGTACGATATTTTTCATGAGCGTTATTTGGCTTTAAAGTGGCGACTGGAAGAACAAAAACGAAGGGGCATCAAGGAAGGGACTGTTTATTACATTATTAACGTGCGTGCCATTAGATCCCATTTATTAAGAATTTCCGAGAAAAAAGGTCTCGATTCGATTCATGCATATTTAACATTCCTAAAAAATCTTGATATCTTTCTCCAAAACGTTTATGATTTTCTAGTAGATGGCCATCTTCAAGTCATAATTGATATAGAACACAAAAACGTCAATGGTCCTTTAATAATTTTTGAAAATAACGCTTATCTTTGTCTTACTGAAAATCCATATCATCCGGGAAATGATCGGATCTTGTATTTTAATGATGCCGAAATCATACGAATCTTAACGGTAAGTTATAAGAAGTTATTCGAGAACATGATGAGGGCAGAAAACTATAAGGAGCAAGACGATCTCCCCAATTTCCTGCTTCGAGAAGAACGCGGTAAATGGCTATACGAGAGTCAGACAAAAAAACTACGAGATGAAATCAGATTTGTCGAAGATACCTATTTAAAAGAATGATTTCACGTAAAGTTCCTTTTTCCTCCAAAAATTATATAGATGAGTCAAATAAAGTAATTTCCGGAGATTATAATTTTCTTCCTAACAAAAAAAATAAGGGGAAGTCCATGGACGAGAAAAAGAGAGATATTCAGCGACTTTTAAAAATTGCAGGGGGACAATATTTAAAGGAATCAGCCGAAATCCTTAATAGACTATACTTTAGCGGTAATTATCAAGATGAAAAAATTGACAACCGTCTGCTCGCAGGAATGATGGACATTTCGACAACCAAGGCTTCAAAGATCTTGAGTTCGCTTGCCCGCGTTGATCTAATCCAAAAAGCACCCGAAGAAAACACGTATTTTACTCATGAAGTTGACACGTTATGCAGGATTTGCTTGGAACAACTAAAGAAATCTTGGCAAGCGGATATTCGGGCAATTAATTCCGTGTTTTCAAGAAACTTCTTTACGCCTTTTGTGGAAAATGTTAGCATTTTTTCGATGTACGGAGCCTTCAAGGAAATGTTTAGAATCACTAATCTAAGAAACGATTTATACCTTGAAATTAATTCGGGAGGGCCGGCTTGCAGCATTCCGTTTGATAGTTTGGACTTAGCAATGCAAAAAGTTATTAAACGCAATTTTTCAAAGATGGCTTACGACATTTTTCATGAGCGTTATTTGGCTTTAAAGTGGCGACTGGAAGAACAAAAACGAAGGGGCATCAAGGAAGGAACTGTCTATTATATTCTTACAGTAAATGCCATTAAATCTCATTTATTAAAGATTTCCGAGAAAAAAGGTCTCGATCCAATTCATGTATATTTAACATTCCTAAAAAATCTTGAGAGTTTTCTTAAGAATTTTTATGATTTTCAGATAGACGGTCATCTTCAAGTCATTATTGATACAGAGCACAAGAACATCAATGGTCCTTTAATAATTTTCGAAAACAATGCTTACCTTTGTTTGCATGAAAATCCATTCATTCAAGGAATGTATCGGATCTTATATTTTCATGATGCCGAAATCATACGAATCTTAACGGAAAGTTATAAGAAGTTATTCGAGAACATGATGAGGGCAGAAAACTATAAGGAGCAAGACGATCTCCCCAATTTACTAATTCGAGAAGAACGCGGTAAATGGTTATACGAGAGTCAGACAAAAAAACTACGAGATGAAATCAGAATTGTCGAAGATACCTATTTAAAAGAATGATTTCACGTAAAGTTCCTTTTTCCTCCAAAAATTATATAGATGAGTCAAATCAAATAATTTCCGGAGATTATAATTTCTTCAAAGCAAAAAAAATAAGGGGAAGTCCATGCACGATAAGACGAGAGAGATCCAGCGACTTTTAAAAATTGCAGGGGGACAATATTTAAAGGAATCAGCCGAAATCCTTAATAGACTATACTTTAGCGGTAATTATCAAGAAGAAAAAATCGACAACCGTCTACTCGCAGGAATGATGGACATTTCGACAACCAAGGCTTCAAAGATCTTGAGTTCGCTAGCTCGCGTTGATCTAATCCAAAAAGCACCCGAAGAAAACGCTTATTTCACGCACGAAATTGACACGTTATGCAGGATTTGCCTGGAACAACTAAAGAAATCTTGGCAAGCGGATATTCGGGCAATTAATTCCGTGTTTTCAAGAAATTTCTTTGCTCCTTTTGTGGAAAACATCAATATGTCTTCGATGTATCAAGTTTTTAAAGAAATGTTTAGAATTACTAATCTAAGAAACGATTTATACCTTGAAATTAATTCGGGCGGGCCAGCTTGTAACGTTCCGTTTGATAGTTTGGACTTGACGACCCAAAAAATCTTAAAACAATATTTTTCAAAAGTGGCTTACGACATTTTTCATGAGCGTTATTTGGCTTTAAAGTGGCGACTGGAAGAACAAAGACGGAGGGGCATCAAGGAAGGGACAGTCTATTATATCATCAACGTGCGTGCCATTAGATCCATTGTATTAAAAATATCTGAGAAAAAAGGTCTCGATCCAATTCATGTATATTTAACATTCCTAAAAAATCTTGAGAGTTTTTTTAAGAATTTTTATGATTTTCTATTGGACGGTCATCTTCAAGTCATTATTGATACAGAGCACAAGAACATCAATGGTCCTTTGGTAATTTTTGAAAATAACGCCTATCTTTGTCTTATTGAGAATCCGAATCATCCCGGAAATGATCGGATCTTGTATTTTCATGACGCCGAAATCGTGCAGATCTTAACGACAAGTTATAGGAAGTTATTCGAAAACATCATGAGAGCAGAGAATTATAAGGAACAAGATGATCTCCCCAATTTTCTGCTTCGAGAAGAACGCGGTAAATGGCTATACGAGAGTCAGACGAAAAAACTACGAGATGAAATCAGGTTCATCGAAGACACGTATTTAAAAGAATGATTTTACAGAATTGCATTAATTTTCTAAATATATTAGAAAGCAAGAGAAATGCAGTCAACATCTGATTCTTTGTATTAAAATTTAACGATAAAGAAGTCAAATGATAGCAACAATAGCGATCTTTTTGGGGGGATGTTGGTCCCCCTCGATCAAACCCCACTTTCCCATCCAAACTTTACTCGTTTACAAGTAATCTTAAAGCCGGAATGATCATATAATAATACCAGAGGAAATATAAGTCTTCAGGTGTAAATTTCAGGAAATCCAAGAAAATCAGGAATCATGCACAGAAGAAGAATGAACATCAGTTGAAGAGTCGTGAACTAGTCATGAAAATTCCATGCAAAATTGGACATTAAAGAGTATTCGTGAGATTGAGGTAAGACTCGCATTTAAAAGGAGTGTTGAGAACCGGAGTGCCCATGATAGAGAGTGATTTCTTGCGGATTGGAGAGGCGGCGAGCTTTCGTGGCACGCATCAGTTAAATGGATGAAGATCACTTGAAAATCCGCTTCCGTCTTCTGGTGGGACGGAGCTCAAGGACCCAAAGACAAATGTCCAAGGCTGTCCAAGTTTATACCATCAGTTAAGTAAAAGAGAGTGATATTTCAAGAAATTCAATCGGATTGGATTTGAATGGAAGAAAAAGAACGAAACATAAAAAGTCTTTTAAAAATGTTTGGAGGAAAATATTTCAGAGAATCTTCAAGAGCAATTTTGAAGTTGTATTTTGAGGGAAATCACACCAATGCTACAATAGATAACAAACTATTAGCAGAATTGATTGGGTGTACTCCTATACAGGCATCGAAGATCCTCAGTTCTTTAGGAAAGCTCGGTCTGATACAGAAAACACATGAATCTAATTCCTATTTCGTGTATCCCATCGATATTTTCCGCATGATTTGTTTAGACAAGTACAAATCTAGGCAAAATGACGAATTACAAGTCCTCAATTCGCTCTTTCTGAAATCCCATGTCAGTTGTATTGTTGAAAGAATGGATCTTTTGTCATCGTATTCTGTTTTAAAAAATCTATTTAAAGACACGCCTCTTCAGGATAACATCTATCTCGAATTGAATACATCCTGTTTAGCCTGTTGCACGCCTCATGATGAGTTGAGCATGGATGAAAAGAAATTCGTCAACCGATACTTTTCAAAAGTCGCGTATGAAATGTTTTACAAGCGATATCAAGCATTGAAATGGCGGCTGGAAGAGCAGAAACATCTCTCGCAATATGTGGAAACATTTTATATTATTTGCATTAAAAATGTAAGGTCATATCTAATTAATTTGCGTGTTAAAAAGAATCCGAATGCAATGGACATGTATTTGTTTTTCTTAAACAATTTCAAGAAAGCATTTCAGGAAGTCAAAAACCATATTCTACAAGGTCGTCTCCAAATTCTGGTAGATTTCGATAGAAATCATTACAATGGACCATTAATCATAAGAGGAAATACCACGGTTCTTTCCTTAAAGGAGAACCTTGCCAATCTAGGACAAATTTCCAATTTATTTTTCTATGATGATGAATTGGCATCTTACTTCAGGCAGAGTTATAAGAAATTATTTGAAAGTATCATTAAGACAGAGGGTCTTAAACAAGGTGGTGGACTTTTGGACGGTTTCCAAGGGGAGCAGCGTGGATCTTGGCTTCTCGACCGCAATGACCGACTAATAAATGAAGAAATTGAGAGTATAAAGCAAAAATTGTTTTGAGGGGAGTCGAGAGTGAAAAAAAATCAAGCATCTGACTCCCAGCCAATGGCATTCTGGAACCAAACCGGCATGGAGATGCAGACATACATTAAAATTGAGAATGCAACGAAACATAACCTGACAAATATCGTTATCAAGCCAACGATTCCAACTAATTCGAAAACATAGGCCATGGCAATAGTGCCCGTAGCAATGCCCATCACGGCAGAACGAATTGCTTTTGGTCTTGCTGTTTTTCTAATGACAATTGCATAATAAAAGAAAACAATGACGGGAATTAATAGTGTTGGACCGAGTAAAGGTAATATTAAAAGCAATAGGAAATCGGCATATACAATTTCTCCAGAGATCCCAATTGTTGGTTGAAAGATCATTAGAATGATGCCGAGAAGACCCATTAAAATTGCGGAAACTACCGTTAATTCTTTCACGTGAGTTGGATAGGTCATTTCAAAGGAAAAAGCATCGAGTAAAAGCACCACAACTAGACTTGCAATTATTGCGATGTTGTGAAATGCCAGCCCGAAGTAATCGTTTTGCAACACGTATCTCATTGCCGTGCTAAGAAAAATCCTGTTAATGCCTATGCAGGTAAGGGCAAAACCGACGAGAAAAAACACCAATATGAAGATAAAAGTTGCCCTGACCTTTTTCTGTTTATATTTCAAATAGGTTACCATTGTTAAAAGGAAGTTTATCCCTGCAGCACTGAATAATTCGATGATTCCGAGAATTTGGATTATTAAATCGATCATGCTCATGGATTAATCCCTTCTTTAACTTCCATTTTGGAATTATCTTGCGAATATCTCCATTTTTATTATTCCAAGTATAAATAATTTTTTATGTTTATTATTTAATTTACAAATACTTCATTTAGTTTTAAATTGGAGGCGTTGAAGATAAATAAACACCAGCTCCCCATCTTAAAGGTCGAGGCGGAAACCTGCGGTGAAGCGTGGATCAGGACCGTAAAGGCGGTCTGGGATCACGGCAAGATCATGCCCAATCATTACGAAGAAGAGCCATCCAAGGAGGCATCCGTCATAGTTAACGTGATTAATCCGCTCAAGGAACCACGAATACATAAGGCAGATTATGTCAGCACGTCGGATATACGGCTCAACCCGACCTACGTCAAGGAAGTGCTTGAAGGCTCGATCGATCACAAGGTTGACGAAGGGAACTTATCATACACGTATCATCGGCGGCTCTGGAACTGGGGAAAACGCGTGCCAAAACAGGATGAAGATCTTGACTCCCGGAACCTGCCCAAAGCGCGGTTTTTCATCAAGGATGACCTGAAAGAAGACCTCGGGATCAACCAGATGGAATACCTGATCGAGAAAATGGCGGCAGAAACAATCTCCCGGAAACTACAGGTGACGACGTGGGTGCCTTGGAAAGACCTGAAAATGAGCGGCGCGCCATGCCTGCAAAGAATCTGGTTCAGGATCATCGAGGACACCGACCTGAAAAAAGAAAGATACCTGACGATGGAAACGCACTGGCGATCCCGAGACCTCTTCAAGGCATGGGGAAGCAACGTCTTCGCAATGGTAGAAATGGGAAAATGGGTAGCCGCCGAACTCTCAAAAAAGATCGGCACGGAAATCATTCTCTCACAATACGTGGACTTTTCAAACTCTCTTCACATCTATGGAAGCGACTTCAAGGACGTCCAAGACGTGTTCACTGTTCTGAAGAAAAGAGGGATGATGATATAGAAACTTTTAGTTGTTCAAGATTTTTTTAATTTTTCTTTTACTTTCTCCCCCTATCACGGCATGCATATCGTAAAGTTTTTTCAAACTCTTCTAATCTTTCATTATTTGCGAATTGATCCCTCCTTCTTAGTGAGTTAAAAATATTTTGGCCTAATTGCATGACACCTAAAGAATGCTCATATCTTGTATGATTTGCATTTGGATAGACCGAGTTTGCAGTAGTCTGTCTAATTCTTTTTAAACGTTGGAATATAGGGGAGTCAATGAAATTTAGATCCGCATTATTTAACTCAATATAACCATGAACAATATCTCTAACAATCTTCGACTTTCCCAAGGAAAATCATTCCTGAGAATTAATGACGCTTGATATTGTTTCATTTAGTGTCTTTTTTGTTTGTTCTGGAAGATTCCAATTAATTTCAGAATCAATTACGCTTTTGTTGAAATAACCTCTACCGGTATCAGTATATTTGAGTACCATTACTTTATTTATTGTTCCTTTTTGATCATTTTTCTTTTCTTCAAATTCTTTTTTTATAAATCCATTTGAAACCCAATACCAAATCTCTCCAGAAATCGTTTCTCCCCAAATATTATTATCTTGACTACATCCTCTAAATATGAGATTTGTTTGAATGTTCTTTTTTCTCAATAATCCTGAAATTAAATTAAGATCTGAAAATAATCTATTATTGTGTTGGAGAAATATTTTTTTTATTTAAATTCTTATCCTTCTTGTTGATTCCCACTTTTATCATCTGAAATACAAATTTAAATAATTACGGAATTTTTGTTTTCTATTTAATTTACGACAAGAATGATATTTAAACACGTTGGAAAAGAGTTGGCTTTTTGTCGGGGGTCATTACGCAATTCAAAATCTTATTGATATTTCATCTTCCTTTTTAAAAATATTTTTTTTGACAAAAAGGAAAAGTATTTAAGATGCAATTTGAACAATAATCCAACCTAAATTAAGCTAATTAATTGAGGTTACAATATAGAGTGAGGTTATAAAGCAATGCTACAATATTTGAAGCAATATAAGAAGATCATCACATCTATAGCTATTATAATGATGATCTTTATGATGTTGCCAATGGTATTAGCAACAAACTTCGATCAATCGGGTAATTTTACTTGGAATCAGTTTACTTCCAATATGGATACGACACAAGTGAAATTAGATACTATTTGGATCGGTGGAAGTACTCATACAGCAGCAACGTGGAGTTCGGACACGCTTTATTTGCGAGCAATTGCTGCTTGTATTGCAGGTAATTGGATTCAGGGAAATGTTCGATTTCAAATCTATGTTGATGATTCTCTAGAACATGATTCAGGGACATTGCGACTTCTTCCAGAAGGATATTTTACACTTAAATCAGCGTATTCTTCCAAGTATCCGATTTACTATGGTAGCAATATTAAAATCGTCGTGACCTATTATTACATCCAGTACTTCTTTTGGACACCTATTGATGTGATATCAGGTGCACATACTTTAAATGTTAATTAGGGGAGTAAATCCACCTTCCCATTTTTTTAGTTGATGCAAATGAACCATTCTTTAAAAAAATCTCATGAGATCACAGCATTATTCATTATTGGGATGATATCTTGCGGAATTGCATTAAGCGTTGTCTTGGGAGTACAATTTTGGTCTGATCCATCTCGGTATCATTGTTCAGAGGGAAATTATCGAATTTTTCGTGTTTTAACAACCGCTCCTGAAATATATCCATATGACACAATTAGTGTCAAAATAACCGCGGTAAATCAAACCGGAGTTTTTGGGGATTTAACAAAAACATTCGTAAATAATTCGGAAACGACTCAACATGATGTAGAATTGAGCATCAATTTAGATTTTTCTCCATTCAGTAGCATTCACGTTATAAATAGCATTTACCAATTGCATCAAGACGACTTATGTTCATTCAAAACGTTATTTTATAAACCGGATTGGCAACAAGTCCAAAGATTCTTGAATCCCGTATCATGTCCTAAAAATGTCATTGTCGATACTTTAGTTTTAACAAGTTTTGGATTTCAATATTTGAAGTCGTTTTTTATAGAAGTTCAGAAGAATGACGTTCCAAATGACATTGTAAATATCATAAGAATAACATTTTATTACGATTTTGATGGTAGATTAGTACGTTTCGAAAATTCGTCTCGAGCCTACAATGCTACAGATTTCTGGTTAATGAGATTAACAGAACCCTTAGAAGAAACTCGTGTTCAATATGATCTAATAGAATCAGACATACCTTTAAGACCAGTTCTACCAATCTATCCCGTCTTTTTGTATATCTGGACCATTTCTTGCAGTCCAATATTAATCATCGTTGTATTGATGAGGAAAAAAAAGGGAAGAATAACTAATCATGAATGAAAAACCACTTGTATTTGAAAATCTAACGAAATTATTTCAAAAAACGGTTGCATTAGATGATTTAAATGAGAAAATTCCCAAGGGCATTGTCGGTTTCATAGGTCCAAACGGAGCAGGAAAAACTACAACAATTAAAATCTTAATGGGATTATTAAGGCCGACTAGCGGTACGGCATATATTTTTGGAAGAGATATTTTAAGAGAAGGAATAGAAATAAGGAAAGTCGTTGGATACCTGCCAGAGCGCAATGCGTTGTTTCTAAATAAGACAGCGTGTTCATTTCTTGGTTATTTAAGCAGGATTTACGGGCTTTCAAAGACAGAATTGAATCTCCGAATAAAAGAAGTCCTTGAGATCGTAGGCATTGAAAAACAATGGTGGAATAAAAAATTAAAAAAATTCTCAAGTGGAATGCGCCAGCGAGTGAGTTTAGCAAGAGCCATTTTAAATCCGAACATAAAACTAGTAATTTTGGATGAGCCAACTATAAATCTTGATCCACTCGGGCGAAATTTTTTCCTAAACCTAATAAAAAAACTAAATAAGGAAGAGAAAATTGATTTTTTTATTTCGTCCCATGTTTTATCAGAATTAGAACAGGTAAGCAAGCATGTTGTCATTATTAATAGGGGAAAAATCATTACTTCAAAGCCAATAACAGAATTGAGACATTTCATCAAAAAAAACGTGTTTAAGATTAAGACTTCTGACAATACTAAGGTTTTAGCGGAATTGAATCAGCAAAAAGAATTTGATTTTCAAGTGGTGGAAAATAAGTCTTTTCTTAAAATTCAGACAGAGGATTCACTAAAATTGAAGTCCGTAATTCCCCAAATAGTCGTTAAAAACAAGCTTGTTCTTGATGTTTTTGAAGAAGTGGAAATGGATTTGGAAGAAATATTTCTTCAATCTATCAATAAAAAAGAGGATGTTACGCATTGAATGCCATCTTTTTGATAATTTCAGACGATTTTAAGCAAGGTATTAAATCCAAATATCTTTTACTTCTACTAGTGACGTTTATAATAAGCCCTTTATTTGTTAATTTTTTTGCGATTTATTTAATTAGACCCGGTTTTAATTTTTTCGGTTTGGGAATTGTTGAATGCGTCAGTTTGTTTACGGAGTCAAATCTAACGTTATTTTTAATGAATTTCTCGCTAATCGGATCTATCTATGCCATGATTAAAGGTAGCAGTTTTTTCGCCTCAAATTTGAAAGATGGGACAATAAAAATATATCTTTCATTACCTATTAGAAGGATTGATTTATTTTTGAGTCAGATAATTGAATTTATTGCTCAAATTGCGATATTTACAATGTTCGGATTCATTCTAACTAATTTAGTTTGGTCTTTTGTTTGTTCCGGATCCGTGCTTCCTTTTCTCTTCATTTTCCCAAAATTGTTGGTATATTGGATCGTTACCGTCCTATTAATAACCGCTGTTTTCTCCGTAACAACATTTATTAATATATTGGGTTCGGGAATTATTTCAGTTTTAATATCAATGCTTTTCTTTTTAATTTATCCTTTATTTTTATTCAATCAGATTGTTAATGGTATCTATCTAATGGCGACATTTTCGACTTTTGATCAATTTGCTTATGTTCAGATATTGGATCTCTTATATCTTTTTAGATTAGATTTTCATGCTTATAGCATTTTAAGCCGTTTGATTCCAGAATTAGCAATGATTGACTCTACCAGCGTCATTTTGACCACGTTTAGTTTTCATTTTATTGGAGATTTATTTGAAAGTCTACTTATTTTGACCAGTTATAGTGTCATTCCTCTTGGTTTAGGGCTTTCAATTTTTATTTTCATGGATATCAAAGACTAAATTCATGGATCATGATTTTAAGCTCATGACCATTAATTTAATAGAAGAATGAACACTAGCAACCGCCAGGGGGATTCAATCATGAGTTTTAAATAATATTATTGGGTTTTGTTGTCCTGCACCACAGTTATGACTACATTTCCCTTTTTATGTCCTCTATCGACATACCCATGAGCCTCGGCAATTTGTTCCAGCGAATAGCGTCTATGATATTTTTCATAAAATTGAACAACGTCCAAGTATCATGATGATGAGATATTGCAAGAATTATTGAAAATTGGATTTTTAACTTAGAAAAATAGAAAAAAAAATTGGATTTACGGATCGTGATCAGTAGGAGTGGCTCAATAACTTTTCCCATTTTTCAATGGCGAGAGCTAATTCTTCAGAATCCGATGGAACCAATTTCGAGATTGGATATCGCGTGAGTTTCTTGTCCCACTCATCGAGCATTGCAATATTTTCGTCTGTATTTCCGAATTTTTCAATCATGTCGTCTCTAAAAGAATGTATGAGTATTATTAAATCAGAGATCAGCACGTCTGAAATTCGGCTAACGATGTTAGGAGCGGGTATTTTTTTTGTCGTGGATGATTCTTCAAACGATTCATCCTCATTAATTGATACTATCGCCGGGGATGTTGGTTTTTCAGGGATGTCCAGTTCTTCGAGATCAAAATACTTACGGAATTCTGCTTTTTTAGCCTTTTTTCTTGAAGTGGTTCTATTGTTTTTTGAGCTTCTCCCTTTAATCCATAGTATTGAAAAAACGCCTGCAACAATTGCCATGGATATGCTTAACAGGAGAAAAACAATTGACAATAGGTTTTCAAGATCAAATGTAGGAAGCGGGTCGACTGCAGGCACGTTGTTCACGTTAATGGAAACACCAGTAGAATTCAGTGAGTTTCCAAGTTCATCAAAGACACGAATATAAATTTGATGCCAACCATTTCCTGCTAAATTTGTATTCCATGAAAAGCTCCAACCATCGCTATCGTCAACGTCGACCCAAAGAAGAGTTCCAATGCCGGGTAGACCATCCCAGAATTCAACTCTATCAATTGATGTATGAAGATCTTGAGCACTGACAATAATATTCACGTTTCCTTCCACTTCTTCACCATTAGATAGTGAAATTATTTGAGCATTAGATGGATCCGAACTATCTATTGTGACAGAAATGGAATCAGAAGAGGACCTGCCAGACTCATCGAATGCTTCTACGGTTATCGTATGAGTGCCTTCAGCAAGATTACTCAACACGTAGCTTGTTGCATCAAGTATTATGGGAGCGCCACTATCAAGTATCAGTCTATAATAATCAATTCCAGTTTGACCATCAGATCCACTCCATTCGACAACGAGGTCTCGGTTTGCTGTCTTGAATCCATTTGTAGGGGATGTTATAGAAATAGTGGGATCTACAGAATCGGTAGATACCGTAATCCATTCCGTATCTGATAGGGTTCCTCCCCACGTACAATTAATTTGTACTTGAACTTGATGGGTTCCTGCCGTGATGCCTTGAATTCTCCATGTAACGGTTTTTTGTTCCATGTAATTTAAATTTCCAATTTCCATCCAAGTGTTATTTGTTGATAAGCCAGCAGGTAATGAAATTGTCGCAATGGCATCTTCAACAAATGATCCTCCAAAATTTCTAACATCAAGAACCAAGTCAAAGTATTGAGATTCATAAATCGTGGTCGGAGTTTCATAGAAATTAAGAACAACAATATTTGGGGAAGAAAGTAAGACAAAATACTTGTTGATTGTAACTTGAGATGCCCCATCGTTTCTAAAATGGAGTTCCCACTTTCCGTCTTCTGGAACTCTAAATGATCCTCCATCAGATATGGTATTATAGGTTTCTTCGTATAGAGTACTACTATCGCTCTTCTTTATCCAAAAATCGAGCCAATTATAAGAAGGATTTGTCACGGTCCAATCCCACATGATTATCTGACCAGCTACAACGTTGTCCCATGAAAACCAATATTCGAATCCAGAGTTAAAATCAGAACTTGTATAGGATTTTGGTGGAAAATATCGATCAACACAGACTTCATAATTGTAACCAACTCTTCGACAGACTGTTATAACCACATCATATGTAGAATTCCGGTAGATGACTACTTCTCCCGTTTCCGAGCTAAATGGTGCATCTTCCAAGTCAGTTGGGTAAGGGTTTGATCCGGGATTTGCATCTTGAACTTTTACGATACCTTGACCTGTTGATAAGGATTCATCAACGTAAGAGATTATCACGGCGTCGTCAGGAAGATAAAGGTCATATCCGAGTTTCTGCCGATTTTCGACCAGAAAATACGTTGTTGAAGTCAATGGTATTTTTATTACTTGTATTTGGCTTGATGCTAATTCGAGTGGCTCCAATAAAAACGTTTTTATCTCTCCATCCATGACGGTGGCGATTTTTGAGCTATCGATCCATCCTAATTGCATTTTTGACCATGAAGTCATGTGTGCGGGATGATACCCGGCATCATTATGCCCTCCACTTGCCATGAGTCCCCATTTCCGGACAAATTCACTAGCATAATTTATATCATACAAATCTGGCAAACCAATATCATGACCGAACTCGTGAGCAAAAGTCCCCATTTTCGAATTTTCTGCTTGAGCAGTATAACCATAAAGACGCACCCCATCAAGGTATAAAGGAGTTCCATAAATATTCCATCTATGGGCCCAGATATCGTTGGGCTGACCAGAAGTTGATTGAGAATCTCCGGCATAGATGATAATTAGGTGATCGACTATGCCATCGTGATCTATATCATATTGCGAAAAATCTACGGCATCATCTGCTAGAATAGCTGCTTCTCGCGCTAATTCATAGATCGGTCCATTCAAATTATCGTGTCCAGTTACATCATCGGCTCCGTAATAAACTTTTGTATGAGCACTCCGATACCAACCGTTTCCTACGATTTCTCCAGTAACATTTAATTTGTTATACGAAATCTCCCTATAATAATCGTTCATTGCACCATCATGCCCACCAAACAACATCTGTTCATGATAATTTTTTGAAACAAGACCAATTTGATCGCTGAAATCAATTCTTATTACGACAGTTTTTTTATCACCAATAACAGGTTCTGATGGTGGTGTGTATTCAGCTATTAGATCTAAAGGTTGGTCGTGAATTCTATCTATTTGTTCAGAGACATAATCATTTGTTTCACGTGTATCAATATCAATTCTCGCGGTTCCAATGAATATAGAGAGGGTCATTGGAAAAAGAAAGCCTACTACCACTAAAAAAATAAAAAAAATCGCGTATTTCTTCATTTTATCAATTCCCTTAGATACAAATTTTTCACAAATGGAAATATCCTCGTATTACTTCAAATGGAACTTCAGGAACTATTTAAATATTTTCACTACTAAAATTTAAAGAACTAAATGGTGTCAGTGTTTTTATTAATGAAGCGTTAATATGGGAGACTTAAGAATGCCGAGTGAGATTCCCCAGAAGATTAGCTCTCGAATTCAAAAACGGCTGGTTTTTTTATATGGAGAGCAGAAGGCAAGCGAGATATATTCCAAGCTTGAGGAATTGATGATTGATTTTAAGGATGCTCATGAGTTGCCGATGGGCAGAAAAGTATTTACGGAGGAGGACACGATTCTCATCACGTATGGTGACATGGTTCGCAGTGCGGAGAAATCGCCATTGAGGACACTCCGCGATTTTTTGGATGGAACATTGAAAGGAGCCATAAACACCATTCACTTTCTTCCTTTCTTTCCGTATTCATCAGACGATGGTTTTTCCGTGATTGACTACATGCGCGTGAATCCCGAATTAGGGACTTGGGATGACATTGATGGGTTCAAACAGGATTATCACCTGATGTTTGATGCCGTGATCAACCATGTTTCTAGAAAAGGCAAGTGGTTTCAGGAATATTTAAAGGGAAATCCGCGATATGCAGATTATTTCATTGAAGTAGATGAAGGAGAGGATTTGTCGAAGGTGATCCGTCCCCGTGCTTTACCGCTTCTGACAAAAGTGGAGACGAATTCGGGACCTAAATTTGTTTGGACCACGTTTAGTGCGGATCAAATAGATTTGAATTTTAAGAGCGGCGAATTGCTCTTGGATATCTTTCGCATTCTATTTAATTTTGTAAGTCATGGGGCGGAATTGATTCGTCTTGATGCGATTGCGTTTATTTGGAAGGAGATTGGAACCACGTGCCTTCACTTGCCACAGGTCCACGAGATCGTGAAGTTATTTCGAGATGTTTTCGATTACGTTGCACCCCAGACGGTCCTCATCACCGAGACGAATGTTCCCCATGAGGAGAACATCTCATATTTTGGTGATGGAATGGACGAGGCTCAAATGGTTTACCAATTTCCACTTCCGCCCTTGATATATGATGCATTTACGACTCAAAGTGCAAGGTATTTAACAAAATGGGCTCGGGGCTTGGAGGAAAGAAGTGGTTCCACGACATTTTTCAATTTTACGGCATCACATGATGGAATCGGCGTGCGACCATTAACGGGGCTGGTACCGGATGATCACCTCGATTTATTATGCGAAACGACATTGCGTCATGGTGGTCACGTTTCATACAAGACGAATTCGGATGGTAGCAAGAGTCCTTATGAGTTGAACATTTCCTATTTTGATGCAGTGAACGATCCGAATCAAAATGAAGAAATAGACCTTCAGGTGAAGAGGTTCATGACCACGCAGGCAATTCAGCTTTCCTTGCAAGGTGTTCCAGGAATATATTTCCACAATATTTTTGGAACTCGCAATTATCACGAAGGCGTGAAAGAGACTGGACGATATCGAAGCATTAACAGACGAAAATATGAGAGAAAGGAATTGGAGGAAGCATTAAAAGACAAAAATTCGATCACGGCTAAAGTCCATGCCGCATACAAGAATTTATTAGAAATTCGAATTAAACAGGCTGCATTCAGCCCTCAAGCCGGTCAGGAGATCTTGGATTTAGACGATGCCGTTTTTTCTTTAATCAGACGTGTCAAGGATGGTTCGCAAGCTGTACTCGGTCTGCACAATGTTTCGAATAAAGATGTCATGATAAGCATTGATTTAAAGAGTGTTGGTTTGGGTGATCATGAGGAATTCGAGGATCTTTTCTCGAATGAGAAGTTTCGCCCTAAGAATGGCAAGTTGGACGTGAATTTTAAACCGTATGATGTCATATGGCTACGTACACATTAAATTTTTTCTAATTTTTCTTTTAAAATGTTCAACACGTCATGGAAGTCGTCAGAGATAATGATGTTCGGGATTTTTTTAAGTCGTTTTGATTTACTTCGATAGGCGACGGCGATTTGAGCGAGCTTGAGCATGCAATAATCGTTTTCCGAATCACCAATCGCAAGTATACGAGAATTGGGGATGTTATTTTCCTCTGCAAATTCTTTCACGACGGTAAATTTACAGATGGAGTGACATTTACAATCCTTAGTCTTGGCCCAATTAAGTGGCATGGTAATCTTTCCGGTAATGATTCCGTTTTTGACTTCAAGCACGTTTCCAAACACGCGTTTTATGCCTATTCTCTTCGCCAGATCCTCAGCAAGAAACGTGTAGCTGTTTGTAACGATTGATACGATAAATTTTTTCTGGTTCAGGTAATTAATCAATTCTTCAATTCCATTGCTCAATGGTATCTTTCGAAAGATTTCGAGGATCCTACTTGCTTGAAAACCCTTGAAGAAAGTAGCGATTCGTTCGCTCTTTTCTGATTCATTTAAATCTTTATACTTAGTGTCGATTTCAGCCAGTTTTTCTTCGAACTTTAGTGTTCGTGCTAGAACGTCTATGGTACGGTCTTTTAGGATTGTCCCATCCATGTCAATTGCCGCCAGCCAGCTCATTCAGATGTTCTCCTTTCGGAAATATTTTTCATATATTTTGATTGTATTATCGACAGTTTTGTCCCACGTGAATAATCTTTCAACTCTTTTCCGTCCTTCCATGCCCATCTTTCGGGCTATTTTTTCGTCTTGCAATAGATAGATTAGAGCTTCTGCCATTTTTTCGTGATTTCGTGGTGGTACTAATATGCCTGTTTTTCCATCCTTGATGACTTCGGGAATGGCACAATGCTTGAATGCGACGACGGGCACGCCTGATGAATTGGCTTCTGCAGGAGTTAATCCAAACCCTTCCCACATGCTTGGATAGCAAAACACGTCAGGAGCTGCATATAATTGAGGCACCTCATCATCAGGGACAAAACCCGTGAAAACCATTGCTTTTGCAATACCCAACCTCGTGATCATGTCTTTTAAGTTGAGCACGTCTTCGCGAGCCGATCCCGCAATGACGAATTTGACGTTTGGAACTTCCTTGAGGACTTTAGGCACCGCATTCATGAGATATTGAATGCCCTTGTAGGGGGCAAGACGTCCCAAGAACAACACGACCTTGTGTCCTTCCAGATTGTATTTTTCTCGGACAATATCTCCTGAATTGTTGGGATTGAACCGGTCAAGGTCGATGCCATTATATACCGTTGTCACCTTTTCTTCAGGGACACCATAGTCCTTGATCAATTCTTCACGCAAGTAATTACTGACGGGCATGAAGTGGTCAACACCCATTCTCACGTGTAGAAAGTGTCCGATTCTGTGGTCTATCATCTTCAAGCGTTTTTTTGCGCTTCGAAATTGGGAAATTGGTGCAAAACCGTGATAAGTAGAGACGTGAGGTTTCCTTCTGAATGCCCTTGCAACATTCCCCGTAAAAATCCCCGGGTGGTATTGAGTATGGATGATATCAAATTCTTTTAAAATGAGACCCGCTTTTAGTCCGAATGTAACTCCGCGAAAAACAGGAATGCGATCATATAACACGGGAATTTTACGGGAAAACGGGATTGGATCAAATATTTCCCGTGAAAAGATGTTCACGACGTGTCCCCGTTTACGCAACCTTTTAGAAACTTCATTTATAACGCGAACTTGTCCAGATCCTTTGAGCAGGGTGGTACGAATGATGGCTATTTTCATGAAAATACACGCGAAATCGATAATGGTTTTAATATGATTTCTTTTGTTCCGAAGATCAATTTTCTTCCTAAATTTTTGCTTTCATGTCTTGTAAAAGCAAATCGATTTTATTCATTTAATGAGTTCGACTTAATTAAATTAATTTTTTTAATGATGAACTTGTCATTTTAATAAAATGAATTTACTTCGGTGCTCTTCCTTTGAAACTCAATGAAGTTAGTGTTGATGACGCCTCTTTTTGTTCACCGGACACGCCCGTTGCTGATATCGTGAAGATATTACGTAAGAAGTTCATACGGGCAGTATTTGTTGGAGATCCGGAGAACATATTAGGGATCGTTTCAGATCAGATTATTTTTAAAAATATTAGTGAAGGTAAGGATTTGGTCAAGATGAAGGCAAAAGATATAATGCGCTTTGATTGCCAAATGCTTGATATCAATGCATCCATCGAGGAAGCTTATCGAAAAAGTGCCAAGAATCCTTGTAGAGTCTATGCGGTTAAGAGAGAAGGAAAAGTCATTGGCGAGATTTCAAAGAAACGAATTGCTCTTCTTTATAATGATATAAAGAAAAATGAGATATTTGATTTAGAAAAGCGAATAAAAAGCATTAAAATGTGAAGGTTGACCACATGAGGGTTGCGTTCATTCACTACACGGCACCAGATTCGGAACAGGGAGGAGTCGAAACCGTCATTGGGCGGCAAGCGAAGTTCTTGCTGAAGTATGGCGTGAGAGTTACGTTTATCTTTGGAAAGGGAGGAGGATTAGATCCAAAAATTACGGAGATACAGATTCCGGAATTACACAGCACGCACCCGGAAATTCGTCCGCTTCAAACATTGCTCTATAGTAAGAAAACAAAAGATGAAGAATTCAGGAAAAAATTTGATGAAGTCAAGAATATAATAAAGGAAAAAATCAAGCAAGCACTTGCAGAAATTGATATTTGCATCGTTCACAACATGTCCACCATGCCTTTTAATTTTCCGGCAACGATAGCCATAAACGAGTTGACGGAAGAATTAAAACATATTGGATTCGTTTATTGGCTCCATGATTCCGTAGTCTTACGTGAGCAATGGCAGTCTTACTTGAATATTTGGCCCTATACGGAATTACATTATAAGTCAGATAGAATTCACTTCGTTACGATTACGAGATACCGGGAGAGGCAGTTTTCAACATTGCCCGACAAGTTCAGGATTAGCAACATTAGAATCATTCCTAACGGTATTAATGTTGAAGATTACTTGAAGTTAGATGAAACGACATTATTGCTTAAGAAAAAAGTTGTTGACGTGTTTTGGGAAGATTTGGTATTATTGATGCCCATTAGAATTACCCCACGCAAGAACATTGAATTGGGAATCCGTGTTTTAGCAGAGCTCAAGAAGTTCTTCGTAAATATATGCTGTAACGGGAAGGATTCATGTTCGGTTGTCGAGAGTGTTGATCGTGCACATGTAAAACTGTTAATTACAGGGCCACCCGATAATCAAGCTGTCGTAGAAGGACAGAATTATATTGAGTATTTGCGGCAATTAGCCGAGGATTTAGGGGTGAAGGAAGACATTTACCTGTTACATGAATTTATTTCATTTAATCGGGAGTATAGAGACGGCAAAATCTATAAGTTCAGTGTTGCAGATGCCTATGCCTTGGCAGACATCGTTCTCATAACGTCGATAGAAGAGGGCTTTGGATTGCCGCTCGTAGAAGCGGCTGCAGCTCGTAAGCCGATTTTTTGTTCCCGCATCCCACCTTTTCAAGAGATTCTAAGAGAAGGAATCGATGGACACATGTTTGATTTGGCTGATCCACCCACGAACATTGCATACCGAATTTATAAGTTTTATTTAGACAACGTCGTGGAACATGGTTTCACGCGTGTATTGGAATTATATTCTTGGAAAGAAATTCTTGAAACCAAGTTTTTGGCATTGTTAAATTCTATTATTTACAATGGAAATGGAAACAAGAGCAATAATAAGAAATGATCTCGAAATAGAATCGTGTTTCATTCTCTTTTAATCAGCTAATGAAATCTTGCAATGAAATAGATGAGACTTAAAGGAGGCGTGGTTTATTTCAATAGAGTATAAAAAAATCGTGAGAAAGATTCGACAGGAATTACCCGAAGCCCTAAAAAAAATTGGAAAGGAAGAATATGAATTTGAGATGAGATTACACCCGTTAATACGTTGGCATTGGGCTTCTTTATCTAGAGCCAGAGGTGATTACAAGCCTTACAAGATAGACGAAAATATAATTGAAGATTTGCTCACGCCTCGCGTTCACTATTTTACGGATCCGGAAAATAATACGCCAAAAGATCCAAATTATGGGCGTCTGTCGCGTAATGAAGCAGCACTCTTTCCCAACTTATTCTCTTGGAACAAGATTGCGGTCTGCAAGATCACGGAGAAGGAATCGATACCGATAAATGAATTCACGTCAGAACAATTTTTTGATGCATTCATTCTTTCCCAAGAATTTTTTGAAAAGGAGGCAACGCTCGAAATAGATTTCTATCCAACTATCAACATGAATTATTTAAGACCGGCAGGATCGTCTGTTTGTCATCCACATTTACAGGTCCTCACGATTCCAGAGGCACCGCCCCCATTATTAAGCCAAGTGTTCTTTTTCGGCGATATCTACAAGAAGAATAACGATTCCAATTTCTTTACGGATTATATTTTTTTAGAGAAGAAAAATGAAGAAAGATGGATTGGGATGACGGGCGAAGGAGAACACGAAGTGGCGTGGATGACTTCATTCAGTCCACTTGCAGGGAGAGATGAAGTGATGTTCATCGTTGAGAGTGAGGCTGCTTTTCCCTTATCGGAAAGGATTTGGCGTGGCATTGCAGATGGTTTCATAAAGATCTTGAACGGATACCATGAGATGGGAGTCAGGTCATTCAACATGGCGATGTTTTCAGATCGCTGGAAATCCATCGAGCACACGGACAAATTTAGAATTTTCGGATTAATTTGGTCCCGCCCATTGAGAAATCTCGATTCGTCAGACATGGGATTTGCCGAGATTGCTTATAAAATAGCGAACATACAAAATCCGCCAGAAAAAGTTGCAGAAGTCTTGCGAAAGACTTGGGAAAAATAAAAAATTAGCGGAACGTATAGCCTTTTTCAAGGCATCTCGTCCACGTGCTTTGTGTTGCGCGACGGGAAAGCATTCGGCGAACGAACTCGTAGTTTTTTGTCTGTTCTCTCAAGAAATTCCAAGAAGGCAAATAAGTTGTTGTCACGGGTGAATTTTTGAAGTCTTTTGGAAAGCTTGCAAGTATGTTCTTGAATTCCTGCAGAACTTTAAAGTCGCTTTCGGAATCGTGAGTTAATTTAACCTGCATTTCACTTTCAGCATTTTGAGCTTGAGCTTTAAAATGCTCTTCGTTATCTCGAATGACTTTTTTAGCAATGCGTTCATATTCTTCAAGAAATTCTGGTTGGCTGAAAATCTCAGAAAGTGCCGAAGGAATATATCTCCTTATTGCAGTCATTATTTGGAAGACCATTGTGTTGAGTGCTGAAGAAGATTGACCGATGTGATAGAAGTCTTCGAAATCTATGTTTGCAATTGCTGTTGGACCATATAAGTCAAAAACTTGGAATAGTGAGCTCATTTCTATGGCATAATTGTTAGGGAATTCGAGTTTTTCGAGGAGTGTTCGACAGGCGGAAAATTCTCCAGACAGTGGATATTTGATGGTGTTTAGCCCTTCATAGACACCATAGCTTTTCGTCAAGAGCTCGATTATTGGACGGGCGAATAGACGTGTTGTACGTCCGCCATAAATCAATCTTTCACCATCAGCAAGACTCGAAACAGTTAATCGATTGTAATATGCCTTCGTCATTTTGATTGTCGGTTCATTCGTGACTTCATTCCACGAATAAATGATCGGATGAGACAACCCGGTTATGAATTCTCGCTTGAAGTTGATGATATCCGAATCAACGAACGTGATGATGTCACCATGACATATGGGAATGGAAAGCCATAACCCCGTTCCTTTTCCAGATAACGTGCGTATGCTTCCGATATAAGTAACGAAACCGGCTTGTGCCAGTATTTTTTCGATATTGCGATCGAATTGATGGACAACCTTAAAACAAAATGGATATATACCTCTCTTGGCTTTTTCATTTTCAATTTTAAATTTCCTGAGCAGGTGGACTTGTTCTCTAAACAGTTCCAGTTCCTCATATGCGATTTCAACCACATTTCTCAAAATGGTGTAATCTATATCGCCATGTTCATCTTGTGTTGCATCCATGATAAGAATTTCATCGATGTAACCGGCATCTACGAGATGTCCACACTCCGAAAGAACCTTATGAAGGGCGTCATGTTCAATTTCCAACTCCGATCTAGAAGCAATATCCATCTTCGTGGGAATTACTACAGATATAGAAATTGGAGATCTAAGACCACCTTCATCAACAATTAAAGTTTTTAATTTATCCGCAATGCAATTTTCTGTATCAAATGTTTTATATGACCCTAAATCCATTACTTTTTTTTCTACACTTGTCATAACTAATTCTTCTCTTTTTAAATTAGTTTATTTGAATTGGATGGCAAACGACTGTCATCGACCTGAAAAAGAGTGATTCCTACATCTACAATCCTTACAAATCCATTCTTCTAAAATATTATAGAAGCCGATTTATTTATAGATTTCGTTATCTTTATAAGCAAAACGAATTTGGCTTGGCAATTTGGTAATGCAAAATTACCATTACAAGATTTCAATTCATTTTGATGAAGTGTCATATTTTTGTAAACAGGACGTGAAGATTCTCAGGGATCGTTCTTCAATCCAGAATTAACGGTGCAATATCGTGTTTTTGTCGCTTTTAATGAAAGATTAGGAAAGACGTTTTCCACTTATGAATTCGTCAATCATCAGTTGAGCCTCTTGAATCGTGACTTCCTTTGGAGGTCGCTTGAAGCAAAAGGCAGAGACGCTTTCAATGGCACCCGACAATTTTCGATCGAGGGCAATCTTGACACCCCTAATGGCATCGATCAGGATTGCAAAAGCATTTGGTGCATCAACGGTTGATAATTGGATGTCGATTCTCACGAGTGCATCTTTAAAATAATGTCCTAATATCCAGAAGTATGAATCACGCTTGTTCTCTAAGAAATCGACAAAGTCGGTCGAACCCGAAACAATCGGAACATCATGAAGGCCGGGAATCTGGCTTTTTACGGCTTCAGATTTGAATTTACGCTTGATCATCCGAGAGCGTTCGAGTGAATTTAACGATTCCATTGCACCGCCAACATCAAGACAATAGCTTTCCTTGATGTTAATGCCTCTATCCGTGAGCATCTTCAATATGGATTTATGCATGATTGTCGAGCCGATTTGATTCATGATGTCGTCTCCGACAACAGGAATGCCCGTGTCCTTGAATTTTTTTGCCCACATTCGGTCGCTTGCGATTTCGTGAGGCGTGGCGTTTATGAAGGCACATCGTGCTTTTAATGCTTCGGAAGCATAATATTCAGTCGCTTCAATGGCTCCGGATGGGACCAAGTTTATCAGGATTTCAGCTTTTGTTTTTAGAAGCGTGTCACAGACATCAACAGGAGATGATGGGCTTACCGTTATGACTTCTTTTGCATTTTCACTCAAGCCATCTAAGAGTTCCCCTCTTTGAACCGTGATGCCTAATTTAGGAACTTCATGGATTCTCATCACGTTATTTGGGGGTTGAAAAATTGCTGTTGATACATCCTGTCCAACCTTTTTTTCCGAAACATCAAATGCAGCCACGATCTTGATGTCAGAAGGAAGATATCCACCAAAAGTTTCATGTATTAGCCCAAGTGTCGAAGCTCCTTCGTCCTTGTAATAGGACGTTCCCTGTACAAGAGCAGCACAACAATTTCCAACACCAGCCACGGCAATTCTAATCGGTTGCATCAAATCCCTCATTTCTCATTTCATTTCAGGTGAAATTGAACGGGTTTTCCAAAATTTAAATAGAAAAAAGGAAAAATATTTAAGAATCTTATCATCACGAGAAATTCATCCTTGGATGGTCGGAGATTTCGTAGTAACCATAAATGAGCGAATTATTGTTCCGCTCCGCATTTCGAGCAAAATTTGGACCCAGGAGTGATTTCAGCCCCACAAGTCTTGCATATATTGGATTTATCCAGTTCTTTTCCACAGTCATTACAAAATTTGGAATCAATTGGATTTGGTTTTCCGCAATCCTTGCAAATAATTTTTGGTTCTTCTTCGGGAATTGTTCCTTCTTCAGGAATATCTTTATCTTTCTTTTCGCCATCGTCGGCTTGCCCAGTCGTGCGGCGCGCAACTCTTCGACCAGTTCTTCGTGCGGTTCGTCTTACAGCACGTCTTACTTCTCTTCGACGTCTCATTTGTTATCTTCTCACGTGATTTTAATTAAAAAATCAAGATTCCTAATAATTCATCTTTTTCATTCCTTATAAAGGAAGGAGAAATTTTTTGAAGGATTGCATCCGTGTTTTTCAAAGAAAAAAAACATTCTTCCCCATACTCAATGAGGATTAGCTCTGACAAGGACGAACGTTAAGAGTTGGACATCTTAACGAGATGTGTTATTATAGTTACTCCGAGAAACGTTCCCTCAATGAGGGGGATGAGGAATGTTAGCGAGCCTGAAACACATGGATCAGCAGAAAGAAAAGAATGGCACTTTGGTTCTTCTAGAAAGAGTACAAAGGATCGGCATTCTAACCCTGAACCGACCCGATGTATTAAATTGCATTAATCTTGAGACAATGAAGCAGTTGAACAAAGCAGTCTTGGAGATTAAAGAAGACAAGAGCTTGAAGGTTCTAATTTTAAAAGGTGCTGGAGAACGCGCATTTTCCACGGGAATGGACCTCAACACGCCAGCAAATGCAGAAGAAACAGATAAATTGCAAGATTTAGGGCGATTAACGTTATACGAAATCAGCCAGCTTCCTCAAATCGTTATTGCATCGATTCAGGGTTACGCTTTGGGCGGCGGGCTTGAGTTGGCATTAGCCGCAGATTTTCGAATTGCCTCCGATGATTCCCAATTTGGATTTCCCGAAGTCAAGTATTTCCTTTTACCGTTTTGGGGCGGACTTGTTTTATTACCGAAAATAGTTGGTCGATCACGAGCAAAGGAATTAATACATACAGGAGAATCGATTAGTGCATCTTGGGCTAAAAATATTGGGTTGGTCCATGAAGTCGTGCCGAAAGATAGTTTAGACTTATTCGTGATGGAATTTGCAAAAGAAATGTCCAGACGTTCGGGCATCATGCACAAGCTGGCTAACTTGGCCATTGATCACGGCACGGAATTGAATCTAAAAGATGGTTTCAAGCTGGCAAAAACAATATTTGATGTTTTTCGTTCCAAGGAAAAAGAAGAACGATATCAAGACCTTTTTTCAAAATTAAACAGGTCAAAGCTTGATTTATGAATTAAAATCATTATTTTATGCGGACTTTTGTTCCAAGAGCTTCTCCAGTTAGAGCCTTTTCAAAAATCGCGCGAACCACACCTTTTCGACCGTGAAGGGCAACAATTTTTCCTTTAATTGTTTTTCCGGATTTTGTTTCCCAAATGACGGTTTTTCCGATGAACTTGCTGGCAGAAGGTCCGTCAACATCCGGAAACTTAATCAGGAGGTGTTTCAAATATTGATGATAGCGCGAGCGCCTGAAATTCATTATGACTCCTTCTTTACCCTTGAAAATTTCAACAGGAGCATTCGAGATTTTCGGTCACCTACTACAAGTATAAATTCATGAGTTGGTATTCTTGATTTTAATAATACAAAAAAATTGCCTATTTAATTTTATCGTTCATGCAGGCCGGTAAGTCTAAAATAATCAATAATTGGAAGCAGAGAAACTAATAAAAAAAAGGAAGTGATGTCATCCCCCCACGATTTTCGGAAGAACCATTATTTTGGAATCGGGATTTACGATCGTGTCCAAGTCCGTGACTTTTTTCCCGTCGACTAAAATGACTTGATACCTATGATTTAGGTGAAGTTCCCTAATTAGAGCGCGAAGAGTCTTGCTTTCAGTGAGTTCTAATTTTTGAATGAGTAATTTTTTTTCAGGCATCTTCAGGTCTCCAATGGATATAGTCTAATTTGTATTATTTATATTTAATAGCTATTCCTCGTGCTTCTCAGCTTTCAACAACACATTAAAATAAAAAGAAGAATCTCATATTGACAAAAACGGCTTCCTCCATTTGTCTATGTCTTGAGTGATTATCATGAATGTTGATGTTTTTGGATTGGCTCGCGAAGATTTGATTCAGGAAATTGATGATGAGGACATTGAATTTTTCAAGTTGGAGAAACTGCAAGAAGGAGACATCCAAGACTTGCTCATCTTGCTACTTCCTGAAAAGAAAAAAGGAAAAATCCGGAAAAAAGGATATTTACCGGAAGAAGTTGAAATCATCCAGAATTACATTGAGAATGGAGGAACTGCAATCATTATCGCTCCAATGGATGAGAAACACGTAAATAAGATGTTAGAATTATATGAAAAGTTCGATTTCACGCCCATCATTAATGATGCCGAGAAATTATTGCACGGAAACTTGAATTTAGGGTTCTTCATTCGCAGGAAAGATGGAAAATATGGAAACGTGAAGAAACACGTGAAACGTTATGCTCATTTTGTAACAGCTGTAGAGGATGTAGAAATTTTATTCGAAGGTAATTATCTGCCCGCAGTATTGCGAAGATGGATTGGAGAGGGTCAGATTCTCTTGTACGGGCTGGAAGAGGAGGAATTTTGGAGAAATGATTTTGGAGTACTTGTCAAATACCTCATTAATGATTATGAAGGATTATGGGAACAGGTCGATGATGAATTAGAATTTTTCGAGGCGTTTGAAAAGAATAACAAGGTTACTACGGAGCAAAGACAACAAATTTACAGGGCAATGGCTCGACAAGTCTTAAAAAAGAAATCTCTTGACAGCATTTTGGACTTCACGAATCAAAATTTTCGAGATATCGTTTTGGGCGAATTAGATTTTGAAAAAATCGTTCAAGAAATGGCTGAAGTCCATGAGAAGAACTTGGTTCGACAGTATCGCCTGCTTCATGAGCGTGCCCGAGAAATCAAGAACGATCGCGTGAGGGAATTACTCGAGCAATACATGATAAAGCAGATCGAAGAAGGTCACATCACGCAAGATGATTATGAATTGTTATTGAAGCGAAATCTCCTCCCAAAAGAAGGAGATATTTTATATTTTTTCTTTTTTCAGCCACATTCAATGAAAGATTATGAAAAATTCAAGCAATTAGCAAAAAGGCTGCAAGAATGGAACAAAGAAATGAATCTTTTTGATGAACAAAATATAAAGCGGATTTTGAAAGAGCATTTACGAGTGCAAAGAGAACGAATTCAGGCACATGAAGAAGAACAACGACGCTTGAAAGAGCTAGAAGAAAAAAGACTTAAAGAAAAGCAAGAAGAAGAACTCAGAAAAAAGCAGAAAGAGGATGAAGAACGACGTCGTAGGGAAGAACTAAACCGCCAGAGACTAGAACGATTAAAAAAAGAAAGAGAAGCAGAGATAGAAAGACAGCGCCAACTCAGGGAACAACGTAAGAAAGAATATGAAGAACAATTGAAAAAACGCATAGAAGAAAAGAAACGCCGTGAGCAACAAAAAGAGGAGATCAGACGTAAAAAGGAACAAGAAGAACTGGAACGTCAAAAAATTAAGGAAGAAATTCGACGACGTAGCATTGAAGAAATGAAACGCAAAAAAGCATACGACCTCAGAATGCAACAAATTAAAGAGCAGAAAATGCTGATGGACAAGTTGAAACAAAAAGAAGAGCTGGAATACAAGAAAATTCAAGAGGATTATAGGAAACGTAGACAAGAAATGCAAGAACGCGTTGAAAGAGCTCGAAAAGAAAAAGAGTATTACAAAAAACTCAAGGAAGAAAAGATTTCTCAGCGGATAGAGGAGTTAACGGCTCCAAAGTTACTTGCACCAGCACTGGAAAAGACGCCAGAAGAAAAATTGGAATTAGAGCAAAAATTTCAAGACAAAATCATCAATTCGACCATTGAAATTATTGAATTTCTCTTTAGACCCGAGGAATTCATTACGCTTGCCAAAGAACTAGAAGCTGAACTCGAGCTCGATGAGTTTGAATTGGAAGAAGTGAATAAGACCACCCAAGAAGCCATGGAATTTTTGAATTCACTACAACCATTCTTCGACTTCACGGATTTCCTTTTCAATCCTTTAGTGGTCATTTCTGAAGATGATTTAGAGGAATTAGAAGAATTAGATGATTTAGTGTGAGAAATTCACGCATGCCACTTTTTGATGACGGGAATTATCTCCTTAAGGGATGAAACCGATACGTCGGGTTTGATATCTAAATCGGGAGGAACGGGAAGTTCAAATCCCCTATCGATGTGAATTGTTTTCATGCCAAGCTGCCGTCCTCCGTAAATATCGGCATGAATGTCATCGCCAATCATTACGGCATTGCTTTCAACAGAACAATTCAGGGCTTTAAGGGCGTGTTCGAAGATCTCCTTGCTCGGTTTTCTCTTGCCAACAAGAGCAGATGTTATAACAACATCAAAATAGTCAAATAATCCTTCTTTCTTCAAGATTCCCTCGACGGATTCCTGATCCGAAGCATTGGAAATCACTCCCAATTTAACTCGTAATTCATCACGAAGATACTTCAAGAGGTCGCGCGCGCCGTCTCGTTTTTGCCATATTTTGTTCTCAATATCGTGATATACTTGTCTGGCTTTTCTCAACAGGTTTTCGTCATATTTTATATTGAGTTTTTGAAAAGTCGCACGAAGAACATCTTCTGTCGTGAATTCCTTCTCTCCAAAATATGCTTTTTGAAACATCCTGTTCTGAATCTTCTTAAAAGTCTCGAAAAAAACCTTTTCATCAGGATATATGCCTTCAGATTTAAAAAAGCTGGCAAGTCGCATCAGGCTTTTCTTCAACTGCTGGACATACTTTTGTAATGCATTTTCATCGGGTATCGTCACGAGCGTGAAGCCGAGATCGAAAAATATCGCATCGGGCAATTCAAATAACCTCTATCAAGATGTTTTTTAGTACAGGATTCAAAAAAATATATAAATTAGTACTTGCAGATGGTCGAATTTTGGAAATTCTTGGCTCATCGTCTGAGATTTTGAAGATATCAATTTTTTGGGCAAGCATCATTAATTTTCGATTTCTCAAATTCGAATTGGTAATTTTGTTTCAGGTCCAATACAACTCAAATACTTTTTCCGAAATTCTATATTAAACATGGGGCATTCTTTCTTCATGCACGGGTCTTCAAACATTGAATGCGTCCATATGTGCTTCAAAATGTCCGTAAGCGGCCCTTCTCGCACGTTACCAAAAGCTAAAGGCATATACGTGCAAGGTTGAACAGAAATTTGTCGTCAGGAGTTTCGAGAGTGTCCTTTTATGTCTATTCTTAAGAATTTGATTAAAAAAAAGCCCGATTTTCATTAAGAAATTGTTAAAAACTTCATTTCATCGGGAATTTAATAAAAATCATCTTCAATTTTATAAAGAAAAGTAGAAAAATTTGGTTTGAATGAGTGAAAGTCGCGAGCGGCGAAAAGATTTAAATAAACACGCGTGAATGTGGTACAGACCTGCTTATAGTGTTTCTATGAGAATTCTCGGGCGTTTTTCGAGAAAATCCGTGAATAGATATCTCCCAGCAGGCCAACATATTTTTTCAAGTTAAATTATGGGGGTACAAGTTTTTACGTCCATTCCCCCTTCCAGAAGAGGAAATAATTTTTCGAGTGTTTTTGGCAAGTCTGCAGAATGCTTGTTGAATGCTTCTTTGTTTTCGTAAACTTCGTAGAATATTATCATATTCTTATTTTTTTTGCCTTTGACAACATGCGGTATATAGGCCTTGCATCCAGACTCCGAATTTTTCACCTTTGGAACGATTTCCTTGATGACTTCGATGGCTTCATCCATCTTTCCTTCTTTTATTTTTAAAGTCGCGATGATCGTGATCATTTTAATCATCCTGTTCCAGCGATTTGAGGGATTTAAATTTACCTGTTAAAACAAATCATTCCCCGAGGAACCGGGCGAGAAGCGTTGCGCCGGTGATTATTGAAACGACTCCGATCCAAAAGAATACGGGAAACGAGATGACCTGTCCAAAATTATTGATAAATGCTCCTATTAATGCTAAAGTAATGCCAATAATCGTGTTGATGACATAACTGACAAAAATGAAATCAGAAAGAGAGCTCATTTCTTCACTTCCAAGTTCAAGTAAAATCGTCCAGTAACGAAGAATAAAATTCGTTAAAACTAAAGCTTCTAATTTTGAAAAGATTCAAGCCTAATTCATCGATAATTCTCAAACAAATCATGGTAATTAATCTAATAAACAAATGAAAATTTATATTTAGTTCTTAATGTAAATATTCTACACGTAATTCTGTGAGGTTTTTGCTTGCACGAAACGGGATTAAATAGACGGATCTTGAGATATGCTGTTTTAATTCTCTTTATATTGTCATTGGAGTTAATCTCCTGTTGACGACATGTTATGCTTTTTCTGACTTGCTTCCAATGGATCTTGGCATGAGTTTAATATATCCTGCACTTGGACCCTTTTTATGTTTCACGTATATCACGAGTGCACTCATAATCATTCGGTTTTCTTTTATGAAGAACCGTAAATACATGCTCGTGGTCGTGGGAATTTGCACGTTCATGCTCGTGGTCGCGTTTTTACCATATTCGGCCATTCCTTATCGCGCGGTTGAAACAGAGAATCAGTTCATTCAGGAATACGGCACTGCATATACAAGTTTAAACACGTTAAACATGAGACCTCAACTATTTTCCATTCATGACGACATTTATGGCGTGCCAATCGATGATTCCAGATTCACGGTCATGGCTGATCTCGTTTATCATGATAATGGAGTTGATTCATTTCGGTTTGACTTTTACAAGCCGGTTGGAAATGGGCCGTTTCCCGTAATAATTGCCATTCATGGCGGTGGGTTTGTCATGGGAGATAAAGCAGCGGGGAACATGCCTCAGTTTAACCGATACTTTGCCTCGAAGGGTTATGCGGTTTTCGACATCCAGTATGGACTCTACAACATCAACGAAGTTGCAGCCATGATGGGAAGCATTGGAGCCGCATTATCAATGATGGCGCCACTAATCACGCCAAATTACAATCAAAGTTACACGATCGAACAGATGATAGAAAATATCGGGCGTTTTACACAGCATCTCGAAAGTAAAAACATTACATATAACATTGACATGAACAACATTTTTATTTTGGGACGGTCCGCTGGAGGTTGTTTAGCGAGCATAGCGACTCTAGCATATAAGAACCCCATGTTTGCGGGTAACTTTTCCACGACAATGAATATCAAGGCAGGTATCTGGATTTATCCGATCACGGACCCCCGAGTTTTGAGATCGCCATTTTTCGATACATTACTGGCCGGTTCGCTTTCTCTTGATGATCAATATAACAAGTATTCGGCAGCATATCTTCTTGGCAACAGCACGGTCGTGCCTCCGATCATGATAGTCCATGGTGACAAGGATAATTGGGTCAATTATTATCAACAGGGACTTGCGTTTGATCATTTAGCATCTTCATTGGGGAAGAAGTGCATCTTGTGTACCATTCCCGGTGCAGGGCATGCATTCGACCTTGTCTTTCAATCGTACGGAGGGCAAATTTCCACGTATTACATCGAGCGTTTTATTGCATTGAATTCTTAGATTATGATAAACAATGGTCTAGTTTATTCAAGAATCATTCATGAATTTAGATGAATGCTTGAATTTCAATTTCTTTTTTTGAAGCCGTGATCTTGGAGATATTTTGCCGATACGAGAAAATTTGATTTTTCTTTTTTTTATCGAGGAGTCTCTCTTTTCTTTTAAGTGAATTTTGCAAAATATCATTGTAGAAAAAGAAAATTGAAAAACACGGTGAAAAATTTGTTGAGTTCTTATGCACCAACCTGCACGCAGTGCGGCACTCGAATGACGATTTTGGAATGGAGAACGAAGAAAAAGTGCCGAAAATGTCGCAGGCTAAATTCAAGTTCGAGATATTATTAGAAGCAACTCTATCTTTTTTGATATATCGACACGAGAAAGGAATGCTTATACCAATTGATATTTTTCTGAAGAGATCGTATATTTTTTTGCATGTTTTTTGAATGTCCTAGTACCACCGCCTTCGCATATGATCCGTTCTACTCTTTTTGCATCCAAGAATTTCATTCCACTTACCAGATCAATTCCCATCTTGAAAAACGGGTCCGGGAGCATGCTTGCAGTCGGTCCCAATAAAACCATCCTGACTGCATTCTTGCAATATTTTAACACGTCTTCGAGAGTTCTATTTACAAGCGTCGTTGCGGTGATGATGATCTTGTCTAATCCTTCAAGCATTTCAGGATTCGAATGAACGAATTCCTCGAGACCGTGAAATTTTAACCGTTCAATTACCAATAATTGCTTCACGCGTTTTTGTATGCGTGGAATCATTGGTTGAAAGTACCCGACCATTCCAACAGTATCGTCAGACTTGAGATCTAAATGATCGAGAACGTCGGTTGAAAAGTCCAGCTCGATTTTTTGTTGCTGGAAGTAATCTTGAGATAAAGCGTTTATTGCAGAAATGCCAAGAACGCGATCGAGGTGATGGTCGGACAGAGCAAGATCCATGAGATTCAATAGGTGTTCTTCACCATATTTTCCTGCCTTCACGCGCGTGCTGCACGTGATCGGGTTATATTCCTGTGTCAACGTGTTGCAGACACCAAGAATGTCATTCATTAGACGAATGCCAGAATAGCTCAATCCAAAAAAGACTGATTTTACACGCGGTATTTCATGATCGGTATAGAGTTGCTTTAGGAGATTAACGAGATCCGACAGGAAATCCATCATCATTCACTTGAATTCTTAGAAGTTAAGAATACTGGAAAAAAGAAGTTAGAGGTGCGAGTTGAGAAGCTCGACTACATCCATCATTTTCAATGAGGAGTTTGATTTTTCAATTGCATCCGAAAGATTCCTGCAACAGAATGGACAGGATGTGATGAGCATGTCCACGCCCAGAGCTTCCGCTTCTTTTATTCTTTCGGTTGCAATTTCCACGGACCAGTCCTTGAAGGCGGATTTCACGCCGCCGCCAGCGCCACAGCACCAAGCATTTTCACGATTTCGCGGTAACTCAATAAGAGAAACACCCGGAATTTTTTGAATTAATTCACGGGGGGAATCAAAGATTTTCGAATGTCGCCCTATGTGGCAAGGGTCGTGATATGTAACTTTCAGGTTTTCTTCCTTGAATGGTAGAGCATCAATTTTTTCAAGGAGAAAATCGGTCACGTGCTTGATTTCGAATGGTAATTCACCAAATAGTTTGGAATAATCCTTAGTTAGGGTTCTATAACACCCCGCACAAGAGGTCACGACCGTTTTCACACCCAGATCCTTGATGGTTTGGACGTTATGTTCGGCGAGTTTTTTTGCAACGTTCACCTGTCCCGTTCGGAGAAGTGGAGATCCGCAACACCATTCATCAGGACTTACGGTATAATCAATTTTTAGTGCTTCGAAAAGTTTTACCGTTGCTTTTGCGAGATTTTCTTGTCGATAGGAGGACGTGCATCCGACAAAGTATAGAACATCTGCCTTTTCGGGAAGATCCTTTTCTAACCATGCAGAGCGTTTTTCGTGAGGTTCGTTGTATGGATTATTTTCTCGAGCGATCATGTCAGGAAATGTCTTATGAGCTTCGAGTTGGCATCCTGCATTTACGGCATCGGCACGCAATGCTTCGAATATGTCAATGAGATGGTCTGCAACTTCCTGCTCGCATTGTGCTGCGCAGTTTCCGCAAGTTGGGCAAGCGAATATGACGCGTGCGATTGATGGAGACCATTCCAGTTCTTTCTTGTAGATGGCATTTGCCAACCAGACGCGACCGCTTGACCAGTAAGTTTCAAAGATGAATCTTTCACCAGATGGACAGGAGAGAGAATAATCCTTGTAGAGCGATTTACAGGAACCGCATCTCCCACAACGATAAAGCCATTCTTTAACTTCTTCTAAGTACACTGCCATCACCTTAAAAAGTAAACCTTCCAGGGTTCATTATTCCATTTGGATCTAATAGCTTCTTGAGATTGTTGAAAAGAGCAATAAATCCGGGATCCGACCGTTTGAAAACCTTTGATGCAGCCCAACTAGGCATTTTATATGGAATTCCTCCGACATCCAAGACCACGTCAACGAGTTCGTCGCAAATTTTCTTCACGGTTTCGATGTCGCCTTCGTCATTTTTATTAAAAGGTAGGAAAAACCGCATGACTGCATAATGTCCGCCTTTCATTGGACGGTGAAGGACACCGGGAACAAAACCATATTTTTCAATGATTTTTAACCCTCGATTACAACCGTTGATCCACTCATTAAGTGGAACATAACTGCCCACCCAAGTTAGACCTCCACCTTGACGCAAGTCATACATTGGTGGTAATTGCATGGGTAGGTCAAGGACGCGATCGATCTTCTTTCCAATTTCGCCGAAGTCGCCAGTCCGAACAACCAACAAGTTAGTTTTGTTTTTCTTGTTGGATTCGCTTACCAGCTTTTCCAAGACTTTCCACTTTTGCTTGAGTTCCTTGTCGTTATTAGCTCCAATTGTAATCCATGTAAGAAAGAAGCTTTTCTCTTCCATGTTATCAATCTGAACGATAGACTGAATGAGATCTTTCATTTCGTCCAGGGGTAAAAGACCATTTCCTAAAGTAAAATGAAAGAGACCGCCTGCTAACTCATCGCAGATTTCGGCGCGGGATAGTTTGTAAATGAAGTCCGTGCCGTATACATCACCAGGACCATTCACTGCAAACAAGATCCCATTTGCAGAGACAGGAGGGCGGGGCCAGAGATTAATTCCCGCCTTTGTAACAATACCTAAAGTACCTTGTGAATTAATGAATATGCCACCCAAATTTGGCAGGGGATGTAGCCCAAACCAATAGGGCGATGTAGCTGCTGAGCCTGTTTTGATGATTTCTCCTGTAGGTAAAACGACTTCCAAGCTAGATACCATGTCAGACATTGAACCATGTTTATGGCTCAAATTTCCCAATCCTCCCATTATTGCGTTGACCAGAACCGATACGGACGGTGGTGCCATTGGAATGGAAACAGTAAGATCAGGATGATTATCTAGCAGGTATTTTTTTAAGAGACCAAAAGAAACACCTGGTTCTACAACGGCAATCATGTTTTTCTCATCGACGGTTATGTTCCTCATTCGCTTCATATCAATTATGATACCGCCTTTACGAGGAATGGCGAGTCCTCCAACATTCGCTCCTGCGACGAAAGGGGTTATGGGTATCTTGTATTTATTTGCAAGTTTCACGATTTCGACGATTTCGTCAACAGTAGAAGGCAATACAACAAATTCAGGATTGCCAGGAGGATTTTCAGTCATGTCACGTGCATAGTTCCACAATTCTTCGGGACGATTTGATGCCCAATCTGAAGAACCCACGATATTTTCCAAATCCTTAAGGACTTCTACCAATATGATCAAGACCTTTTAAAATGAGTATCTTATTTGATTTTCAATCCCATCAGATCTATATTAAACTTGCTGAATTTTTCCGAGTTTATTCCCAAAAACCGCCATTACTCTGTTTTAATTCCGTTTCTTCGTGGAATTTGTTTCGAATGATGTCATTGCTTCATTATAACAATGTTAAATTTATGGAAAAAACGAATAAATCCAAAAAAAGTTCCTTTAATCAAGTTAACGAAATCGAAAAAAAAAATTCTCATGTCATTGTTATCGTAATTTCAAAGATCTTTCTTCTAATAGCATATCTTTGATTAAAACATGGAAAGAATTATAATTAATTGGCTTCATAAAAACTTATGTACTAGTCATGAGAGATTTTGTGATCGTAAAAGCGATTTAGATTTCAATTTCATCATTAAGATAATTCGAACAACGGTGTTTATGAAATATGGCACGATTATATCTTGCTGCTGAAGGTGATGATGACATACCTGCAGAAATCGTATTAATTTCTGAGAAGAATCTTAAGAAATTAGGGATTTCTGAGGGTGATCAGATACAATTTGAGGACGTTCCTGCCAAAATAGAAGGCAATGCTACAGTTCAAATTGCGGGAGTTTCGGACGATTCTTTAGTTGTAAATCAACAATTATATGATGATTGGTCAGATAGATCGGAATGGTTTGGAACCATTGAGGTACGTGCACTTAAAAAAGAAGAGGCTCCTAGTAAAGTATCCGTTTCCGAGCCTGTTTCGCCTGAACCTCCCGCTGCACTTCCAGTTGCAGAGCCCACACCTCCTGAACCTGAGCCGGAACCTCCCGTTACACCTCCGGTTGCAGAGTCAAATCCTCCTGAACCGGAACCTGAACCTCCCGTTACGCCTCCGGTTACGGAACCGTTACCTCCTGAATCAGAACCTCCAGCCACACCAGAAGTTATACCTCCACAAGAAATGCCCTCAAAGCCCACAACACCAGGAATGCTACCATCTTCCCAGGGAACCAGCGACATTTCGTGGGCACCATCACGTGAACATGAAAAAATCGAGCAATCTGGACTAATGGACCTCATCCCAGAAGAGGAAAAAGCAAGATTGAAAGCAGAACCGGATTCGATACCTTCATCAGTTTCAGTTTCGGAGACTCCTGTTTCAGAAGCCGATGAAGGTGGTCCTGCAGAAGGCGGTGACATTGATTTGGATTCCTTATTAGATTCCTTGATCGAACAGGATATTGGAGAAATGACAATACCGGATCAAGAAGTCGCACCTTCTGTAGAAGTCGAGGATATTAACACCATCCCTACACCAGCACCTCCAGTCTCGGTTCCGACTAAACCTGCACCACCATTAGTTGAATCTACACCAACGACACCCGCACCTTCACAACCGGCACCATCAATACCCGTCAAGCCGTCGGTCCCCACGACTCCCGCACCTTCACAACCAGCACCGTCAATGCCCGTCAAGCCGTCGGTCCCCACGACTCCCGCACCTTCACAACCAGCACCGTCAATACCCGTCAAGCCGTCGGTCCCCACGACTCCCGCACCTTCACAACCAGCACCTTCAATACCCGTCAAGCCATCGGTCCCCACGACTCCCGCACCTTCACAACCAGCACCATCAATACCCGTCAAGCCGTCGGTCCCCACGACTCCCGCACCTTCACAACCAGCACCATCAATACCCGTCAAGCCATCGGTCCCCACGACTCCCGCACCTTCACAACCAGCACCTTCAATACCCGTCAAGCCAGTGACCTCATCGACAACAACAATCCCAACAAGTCAGGTTAGTTCCCAAATACCTGCTTCTGCACCACAAACAAGCTATCCTTCTGCTCCAGCTTCCTATCCTTCAGCAGGAGTGGCTTATCCTGCAGCACCTGGAAAAGAAATTGAACGACCTGAAGAATACTTAACACTAACAATCGAATTGCAACACGGTTTGGAAGGTAAGATTCTCGTCAGCCAGGAATCATTTAATTTTCTATGTCCAGATCCGCTGAATCCTGCGCCTGTAATTTTTGAGGATCCCCAAACAGGGAACAGGGGGGGTGCCATTCCAATTGCGGCAGCAATTCCCAATAATGTCATTCGAATGGAACCCGAAACTTATGAATCATCGGATATTACATCCTTGCAGGTAAATGTATGGTCTTCAGTTCCCAAAGAGCCCCCCATAGTAAAAACAGACCGATTAGATTTAAAGGTACGAATAACTCACAAGGGCATTGGTAGCACGGTTGTTTTGAGTAAGAGAAACTGTCTTTCTTTAGAAGTGGAAACAGGAGATATTGTCACGTTTGAAGACGAATTAATTGGAGCATGGGGTGCAGGGTATATAAAGATGGATGAATCGGGCTCGGTTACAGATGACGTAATTGAGATAGAAAGTGAGATCTTTGAAGCCACGGGAATTGGTAGCGATGAAGTCGTTGTCAGGCGAAATGATAAAACGGTTGTTCCTCTCCAATCTTTAGAATTGGGAATTTCTCCAATCCAAGGAGACAACATGTGGGATACGATTACTCAAGTTCGAAACAATAAAGAATCAATGAAGCAATGGTTATCTCAATTTCTCATTTTCAAGGGATTAAAACTACGGTGGACGGATGCAAATGCCGCCATCAACATTCTCTCAACGGTTCCAGACTTGAAGGGAGAGATTTTAGCAGCTCCAAAGATCACGTCGAGCTTACAATTGAAAGCAGAAGGTCTTGTCACGTTTAATGCTATTCTAATTATAGACATTTCAGCATCCATGCTTGCACCGGACTTGTTATGCAAGAATATTGCTCCTGCAATTGAAGGCATTAAAGCCGCAATGGATAACGAGGAAGTCACACGATTTTTAGGACGATTTCGTGAAGGCGTCAACGTTCCGAGACGACTTGGAGCAGCATTTGCAGCACTATTATTTCTGGCGGAAAAAGTTGGACGCGGCTTCGGCGAGAAGGTATCAATTATTAGATTTGCAGATGACGCAGAAATCCTTCAATTTCCGGATGCCCAGAATAATGTTCAGCCTTATTTTGATTCTGCAAGTGGAAAGCACGGCATTCTTGAAACGGCAGCCATTCAAATTGTTGATAAAATCGGAAATTATAAGGGACTTGCAACGAACATGTCAAAGGCTTTCATAAAGGCAAAAGAAGTACTTGACCTTTATAGAAGCATTGAAGGTGACGATGAAAAGCCCTGCATGATGATTTTGTTAACTGATGGATATCCTACCGATGAGGCAGAATTTATCAACGCAATAAATCAACATTTCATAGGAAATCCGAATTTGGTATTATACATTCTTGGAATTGGGACTACTAACGAGAAACTAATGGTTGATATTGCTTCTAGAAGCGGTGGCGAGTTTTTCGTTCCTGATGATTTAGGCAGTCTTCTAATTTGGTATTCGAAACGTGCTCGAGACCTTGTAGTGAAGTTAAAAGGCGGAAGAACAGCTGGCTTCACTCGAGTATATTAATTTTTAAACAAAAATCTTTTTTTATTTTGACTGATGATGATTTTCCAATAATCTCAAAGTTGATTTTAATAAAAAAACGCTCTTTTCAAATCACTTAAAAAAAATCAAAAACATAAATATAAACGAATCAAGATCTGTGATCTCCTGCTAATTTAAATCAAGGAAAGTCGCAAGATGGTACAAGACCCTCAAACTCCAACAGTTCAGGAACCGCCTCCGCCAGAAATTCCTGCCGCACAAGTCTTTTTAGAAAGTGTTCCAGAAAAGATACTGATTAAGGGAAAAGAATATACCTTGAGGGTTAAAATATTAAACATAACTGATGCGAATATTGACGTCTTCATCAAATATCGAATTAATGGATTCAAAATTCTCAGTGTATCTCATCCTGCGGGTTCTGGACAAAAGGTGTCAATTGAGCCGTTAAGCTCTATAATGTATGACATCAATTTTACACCGGAAATAGAGGGACCACTTCAACTTGAAATCGAGCTTAGAGGATGGAAGAAGCTTTGGGATCCAGTAGAGCGGGAGTATGAAGTTGAATATGAAGTCGAAGTGGAATATGATGTTCCTTATGAGGTACAATATGAAGTAGAAGTCGAGGTTCCAATACCACCAGAAGAGCTTCCGCCAGTGCCTCCAACAGAAGATGGAATTCCAGCACCGCAAATACCACGAACCAGAATTGAAAAACAGATTCGCACGAGAACTGAAATCCGTAAAGAAAAACGAGTGGAAAAACGGATTAGAATCGAAAAAAGACTTGAATATGAAGTGCGGTTTGAAGAGTTCGCCTTGCATCAAACAGCAGGTTACATGGAAGCAGTCATCTCTGGAATTGAGGAATTGGATACATTTATTACACAGGGCGATGTAAGTACGGAGATCGTAACGGATATCGGAGCTGCATTAAATTCAATAATTTTTTACTTTCCAAACAATCAATTACCGCATGATGCGAACCTATTGCGGTCAATCAATAAGGAAATGTTTCAGAAAACGGGTAAGAACTTCCTTTACTTAAACTATGCCATTTCAAATGAATTCACGCAAAAGGAACAAAAAATCATAAAGCAAGGAATTGACAAGTTCTTGCCACGGCTTGATAAATCGAAAAGATTACTCATCTTGAATCTGGATTTCCTTCCAAAAATGATGAAACCGACCATTGTCATTGGTGCTTCTCCACGATCGTTTTCACTGCAGAACACGCTTGCTTCTACATTTGATGATCAACTTGACATTATTGTAGATGGTGATGTTTTTGCAGGGGGAAATATCTACGAAGTCATTCAGCAACTAACGAGTAATCATGAAGCGGATATCGTGAATATTGCTTTATCTGCAGATTTTATAGAAAATCATGATTTGTTTATTAAAATGATAGATCCATTTGTTCAATAGATGTGACCTAACAATGAGTGAAGAATGGGAATTTGATGAAAAAAACCCAAAAGAGTTAATCTTTAGTCATGGCATGGAATGCGAGCTTGCCATGCTTGATGTTAATGGACAACTTCCTTCGGGCGAAATCATGCTACAACTTTTTAAAAAAATCGTTGAAAATGCTCACCACGCTCTTATCGAAATTTTGCAGTCAGATTATTGCCCCAAGCTCATCAAGAAAAAACTAGTAGGCATGCCACAATTGACTTATACGGACGAGAAAGGTGATGTTGTTGTCCAAACATATCGTATTGGCGGAAAAGATGTAACGGTCGAAATTTTCGGTCGCGATGGGAATGTTGCGAGCATTACTTACATTTTAGAAGTTGTCACGCCTCCGTGCACGCACCTTGACGAACTGACTTGGTGGTTAAAAACCCTTTTTACCGTTGCTGAGCAAGTCATGGTACCTAGCAACCTATATCTTTTATCCACTGGCATTCCTTCATCAATTAAAGAATACCTTCGAGGGCTTTCTTATGCAGATCATCATCACATGAATGCCTTTAAGGATGACCAAGAACGAAAGAAAATCTATAACATGTTTCGTAATTTCATTCCGCATTTAATCGCGTTATCTGTCAACTCCCCTTTAATTAATGGAATGCCATCAGATGATGTAAAAGTCATGGGAAACACGGCTGATCCAAAAGCCAAGTTGCGGTATGCAGCTCCGGGATGCTTACGAAGCATTCGATTGAAAAATAACGTTTCTATGTTATCTCGAAATGATCCACGTGTTTTCATCCCGTGGTTAGGACCTGAACAGGGATATAACCCAGATTATTTTTGTCAGGTGATTCAGAAGGCATCGCTAGAAGATGCGAAGTTTCAAGACCTGTTTCCCTTTACAGATTGGGGAACCATCGAATTTCGCGTGTTTGATGCACCATTATCCATCAATAAAAGGATTGGTTTTGCAATTTTACTCCAAGCTCTTGCTTTAAAAGCGAGAAAATTATCGATCGTTCCAGACGTGGGATCAGAATGCTTGGTTACAAATCGAACGCAAGTCATCCAGCGTGGGTTATTCGGGAGTTTTCGAACTGATCAAATCCTTCAAATTGATGATGAGGAATTTCGGGAATACTACGTGGGAAACCCCCCTTACAAATATGCATTTCAGGCAATTCAGGGACTATTAAAATACATCACGCCAGAACTCAAGGAAATGAAATACATAAATAAAAAACTTTACAAGAAATCGGGCGGTATCTCACCATTTTTGATTCCAATATTCCTTTCGGTATTTGGTGACGTTGATCTTGCAATGGCACCGTTTGGAGATTCTGAATTCCAATTGCTTCTCTATAACCATTTCCAGAAAAAGAATCCGGGCGTGCCTCCCGGACCCCAAATACTTCAGAATTTGATAAAACTCACGTTTAAGGCTTCAAAAGATCCATTTTTCAATCCAATTGGTGGAGAGCTGAATTTTAAGAAATCAATGAAATGGTTAAAGGTTTAGAAAATCGCATTCGAGATTGACTCCAATGATAATATCAGAGATTTATAATGCCCAGACGAAACAGCTCATCGAAAGAAGAAATATTCTCATAATTGACGGGCATTCGCACATGGGAAGTGACGAAGACGGTCAAAAGATGATGAATCCGCTAGCACCAGGCGGTACGTATGATTTTTATGCACGTTTTCAGGCTAAATTAAAGCAAAAAATGCAAGCAGAACAATTCTCATATCAGGTTAATAATATCATTTACAGCTTTCGCATTGCGCCATTTCCATATACTCATGCTATCTTTCAGAAGATGGCCCATATTTGTCAATGTGGAAAACACAAGCAGATGTTCCAGAGCATGAATAATTCGTGGCTTGTTGACCAAGGAGTTGTATTTCCCTTCCATGATGTCTTTCGAGATAAACGACCTGAGGCACTTTTTAGAGCTTCGAATTATAATATAGCTCGGAATACAACGACTTTTCCAAATTCTCTTCGATTAATTGGATACGGAAGATGTGATCCTCAAGAAAAAGAGAAAGCCGTAAACGAAGTCAAGTTTGGCGCAGAGGTATTGGGACTTCGTGGATGGAAATTACACCCACGTAGCGAGTTGTGGCTTGATAAGGTCCAAGAACCCTTCGTGATAGATGTATTGATTGAGTTGGCGAAACATTCCATGCCCGTGCTTTTCGACACGCGGGGTAAAAAATCCATTTTTGATATCTGGGAAGCCATCAAGTTGACGAGAAAGGCATTAGAACGCATCAACAAGGATTTGGTTCCCCACTTGAAGGTAATCATAGGGCATTGCGCCGCAGGAAACATCGGAGATGAGAATATTTATGAGGTCATTGCAGATCCGAATTCTATTGGCGAAATTTCCATGATGCACGGAGGAGCATGTTCGCAATTTTACTTGGGATTCATGAATTGGTATAAACAGCGGTATCCAAACGCTCGGAGATGGAGTACACACCTGATTTTTGGCTCAGATTATCCATACTTCTTCGAGAAGCATGCCGCTGATAACTTGTTTTACTTGATGAGTCCCCAATTCATGCAAAATGGTGGGACTTTAGACGACTTTCAGAACATAATGGGTCTTAATGAGATCCGTCTTTTACCAGAATATGGCTTTCAACAGGTTCAGGAAACGGATTTTCCGAAAGCAAGATCGGTACTTTTCTCGCAAGTAAATGATGTATCCAGCTTGGAAATGGCAGGAGAATCACTTGCTGCTTTAGTAGAATATAATTTGGTTGACATTCGAAAAATCTTATATATTTTTCAAGGAGATTACAAGAATTTTGGAAACAACATCTTGATTGAAGTAAGTCCCAAAAAGGATGCCAAAATACGGTCCAAAATACTCGCCCTTAATTTCATTAGTAATGCTGTTAAACTACTTAAAGTCCTCAGAAAAGGAGACACGTTCCGACCATTGGGAGGCTATAAATTCTTCAATTACGATGACAAGCAATTTTTAATGCAAGATGCAAACCTGTGCGAAGCAGCAGTTAATGCTTTCCACGTTTTAAAGGAAGCATATCAATAAAAACTGAGAGATTATCTCGTGAATCAGCGATTCAGGATTTGGTCTGGTGTGGTGTATTTATTTTTAGGAAGCCAAGCAAAATCCTTGACATTGCGCGTGACGAGAATCATGTTTCGGAGAACCGCCGTTGCTCCAATAAGACAATCTCTAAAATAAAATGAAGCTCCTTCTTTTGTATCTTTAAAAGACATAGCCGCTTTGATTGCTCGCTCTGCAATGGATTTCGTAATGTTTTCATTTTTAATTTTTAGCTCTTTAAGCACTTCCAAGAATAAATTCCATTTTTGCCTGACATAATATATGTAGCCTAACTCCAAATAGATAATACTATTAATAAAAAGTTGAATTTTAGTAGAAGTTTGATTTTTTAAATGGGAAAGTAATTGCTTTTCGTTAAAAACGCAAGTATCAAGTAATAGTTTCACGATTCATTCCTCAATGCTTTATTTTGAAATGAACGTCTAGTTCCCAAAATGGTATCTTGAAATTCTTCATCCATAATAGTACAAAATTCATCTAAAAGCTCGTTAAACGAAGAATGTTCTGTGCTTTCGGCGGTTTCACGATTTTCTTGAATTGAATGCATTATTTCCAGTAACTTTCGAATTACATCATCCATTGTTTCCCCTGGTTCTTTTAAACCATTTAATTCTTTCCAAGTATCTTCATTAACATGGATTGAGGTCATATGATAATATTATAAAATTATAGCTTAAATTTTATTCGATTCTACGATGAAAATTGAGAGAGAAAAAACTTAGAGATACATGGTTTTAGTTCTCATAACGGGCTTCGAGCTCGATGGCAGGACCTCTTTCGGTTCTGATTTTTATCTAATGGTCTCCATATGTGATTGTCTCTATTCTTTGTTCTTGCAAATGTTCCTATTTCATTTTTTTTACTTGCATCCATGCCCATCCATGTCCGAAAATTTAAAATATCCATTATTGTGCTTTAGTATAAAATGCCAGAGTAGTCTAGAGGTTAGGCGGTGGCCTGCAGAGCCACTTTACAGGGGTTCAAGTCCCTTCTCTGGCTCCATTTTTTTAAAATATTAATTAGATTTGAAAATTAAAGCTCGATTTTTATCCTTTTATCCAGTTCTATCTCCGTAATGCTATAATTGCAAGTGAACGCAAGGATTTCAACGCCACTTCTTGCTGCTTTTCTTAACGTCCTCCCGAATTCAGGATCGGTTTCGTCATTTGGCGAGAATTTAATCGCATCATTACGTTGAATGCAAAAAAAGATTACGGCTCGAAATCCTTTTTTTTTCGCGTCTATCAGTTCCCTAACGTGCCGACTTCCCCGTTTTGTCGGTGCATCTGGAAATCTTGCCCATCCATCCTCCACGAGTGTACATGATTTCACTTCCATCAGGCATTTTTCGGAGTTTTCTTGCAAGAAAAAATCAATTCGGCTATTACCGAAAGAAATTTCGGGTTTAACAAGCGAATATTGCAACTCGGGAATTTTTTTACGGATAATAGAATGGTAAAGCAGCTTGTTTGGAATGTTCGAGTCAATGGAAACCAATACGGATCTATATTCCACGCCCACCAAATCAAATGCAGTTTTTCTATTGGGATTTAATGCTCGCCGTAAAAACACGTGGATTTTTGGCACGAGAAGTTCGAACATCCGTCCCGGATTCGGAATGAAGCACTGAACGTGCTTGCCTTTTACGGAAACGATGCCGAGAAACCGATTTGGACGTGAAATAAATTCACCATCAAGAAATTCCCCTTCGATTTTCATTCATCTAGTCATTCCTGGAGAAACTCTAACAAGATTTGATTGAATTGTTCGGGATATTCTCTAGGGGGAGCGTGACCACAACTTTCGAATAGTTTCAGCGTTGATAGTGGGATTTTTTCATTAATGAGCTTGGAATTCTGTAGGCGTATCAATTTATCGAACGTGCCGCAGGTAATGAGAGTGGGAACCTGTATTTTATTTAGGTCATCAACAACGTTGAATTTCTTTTTCTCTGTAAGGAGCATGAATTTGACGTAGGCTTCTTTTGTAATTGACCGCGTGCGTCTCTGGATCGACCATTTCTTCAGTTTTTTGTAATATTCTCGTTGTTCTTCGGGTAACTTGTCTAAGGTCAAAGATGCAAATCGGGAGGTTGTTTTAATTATCGTGGCGACATCAGTTGTACGGATAAAGTCGAGAAATGCTTTGGGTGGGGGGTTTTCAAAGCGAGGTGACGTTCCTATTAGGACGAGCCGTTCGACCAACTCCGGGTGAGTTAAAATAAATTGTTGACATACCATCCCTCCCAGAGAGTGACCGACGAGAATCACGCGCGTTATTCCCTTTTTCATTAAAAAATCGAACAAATCTTCAGCCAAGTCTTCAATTGTAGTTTTTCGTGAAGTTAGATCAGTTTCACCATGTCCTTCCTGATCAATTGCAATGAGGCGATAACCGCGGTTCAATAAATAATCGAGTTGGAAGATCCATTCTTCTTTTGAACCAGAAAATCCGTGAACAAATATGATTGTCCTTGTCCGGTCAGAGTTTAGCTCCCAATATGCCATGTTCAAATTCTGGAGTTGAATCCTTTTCGTTTTAGGATGTAAATCGGGAAGAAAGTCAAAATCGTTCATCTTAAGTATGGATTGGGAAATTGCCTTAAAATATGTTATTTTGGAATTAATGATTCCCGTATTTGCCACGTATTAAGACATGATAAAAAATTAAGAATTATAAATTAGTTCACAAGTGTCGGTTAGATATTTTAAAGTAGTTTTGTATCCCATTTTAAGCACGTTAATGACAGGTGTTTTTAGGACTTCAGGTACTTTGAGGATGGAAATATCCTTAATTATCAGGTTGATGGCTCTTTGAGTATATCGTACTTGTTTGAAGAGTTCTTTTTTCGCATGTTTGAATTCGGGATACGTTCCTTTTATGATATCACCATAAGTGTTGGCATCGGGAATTTTCATCATTTGGTGCGTTTCCACGACACGATGGCGAAATGTCTTGAGTTGATATTCAATAATTTCATCATAGTTTTTGTGTTTTGTTTTCAAATTTTGTGCTGTAATATCAAATCTTAAGTACTTATCACGATATTTTTCCATTAATTCATCAATGTTGGAGGAATCATATTCTAAAGCGGCTCTAATGACGATATCGATTTGTTTTATGGTTTTAGCTTTTAGGTCTTTTAGAAATGTATCGTAGATCTGTTTGATAACTGGACTGGAAAGTGGTTGTGCGACTTTTTTTAATTTTTGAGACCTCAAGATGCTTTCAATCACCACATCACTCATTCCTTTTTCCACATTCTCCAGTCCAAAAATGATTTCGCGCACCCATGCTGATTTCATTATTTGTAAATTATGTTCGTATTTTTCCAAAGTGAATTCCTCAAGGATTTAAAATGAGATGCGGGATTCACGCCTTGTATTTTACACCTCGTAGCGTGCAGTCTTTTCCCCCGCATACGATTTCGAGGACACCGTCGCCATCAAGATCACCAAGCGTTATGACGCGAACGTAGTTGTCCATCTTGTATTCCATGATTTGTTTTCCTGTTGTGCCTTCAAATGCTATAACTCGTGATTCAGCAGTCCCAATCACGACTTCGGGCTTATTATTACCTGTTATATCTCCAATGGCACATGTATAGACAGGATCGGTCTTGACAGACCAGATTTCTTTTCCAGTTCCATCAACAACGAGTAAATTATTGCCTGATTTAAGTTCATCAATACCAATCACGATTTCAAGCTTTCCATCACCGGTTAAATCTGCCACACTTGCACAATGAACCACGTTTTCGAATTTTTTCATCCATAGAACGTTTCCCGTTTCATCAAAAACCTTAAACGTGCCATCTTCGGAACCAGCAAGAACTTCTGCCTTACCATTTCCAGTTAGGTCACCAACAAGACAGAACAAACCTGTTCTATAATCGATACCCGAATAGTCAACATCTTCGAACTCGTGAGTCCAAAGCTCCTTTCCAGTATTATCGAATACTTTCAATACCTGATCGGTGCTCGTTCCAATTATTTCAAGTTTTCCATCTCCGGTAATGTCTCCGATCTCTAAATGGCGGACTTGATCTTCAAATGACCCTTGCCAAAGTTCTTTTTTCGTTTCATAATCTATCACGCGAAGTGTACGATCCCTGGAGCCGAAGATGACTTCCTTTCGACCATTTCCCGTGATGTCAGCAACTCTAATGACATAAATCCATTTTTTCGTAGGAAATGTCCAGATTTCCTCACCTTTAGCATCAAAAACATGAATTTTTTTATCACACCCTCCACAAAGCACTTCATTTTTTCCATCATTGTTTACATCATTAATGATACAAGTTATTACGGCTCGAAAAAACTTTTCAGCACCAAATTTCCATAGAACAGAGCCATTGTCACCTTGTACAACGCGAAGTGAAGCATCCTCAGACGCACCAACGGCTTCGGCTTTACCATTACCAGTAAGATCTCCCGTGGCACAATCGTATATAAACCAATCATATTCCTGTAACCACAACTCTTTTTCATCTTTGACACGAGAATCAAATTCTTTCCATTCGGCTTTGTGGTCCATTTCTGATCCTTTGGGCATGACGGTCACCTCTATTTCTTCATCTAAACAAGCAAAAATGATCTTTTTGTATTTGGTCTCTTTTTTACTTTTAAGTCTTGTTTTGCTCATGTAAAATATAATTTCTCGTCTTCATTTTAACCTGCAATAGACTACTGACACGCGATTTATTTTTCAAGAAGAAATTGCTTTTTTTGCATACAAATTTGTATGCAAGAATTATCATTTCCAAAAAGATTTGTATTGCAATCGTGATTTCTTTGAGGATCATGTCAAATTTATTTTCTTCACGATTTCCTTGACGGCAATCAGGCTTGATGCATCTGGAGTAACTTCAAGGATAGATGCACCTCTCAAGTCAAGATCGGTTATGGCATCGTCTAAAGGTACTTGTCCTATTACTGACAAGTCGTTATCTCTTGCATATTGCAGGAGTCGATCAATATTTCCATGGACTTTATTTATGACGAGATACATTTCTTTCGTTTGCGTGAATTTGTATGCAGTTTTTTTTATTGCCAGAGCCGTCTGCAGGCTTCTGAGACTTGAATCGGATACAATTATGAGTGTATCGACCACTCGAATGACCTTTCGGTTGATTTGTTCGAGTCCGGCTTCACAATCGATGATCATCAATTCGAAGCTTTCACAGAATTTCTCAATAACTTCGCGCAGTAACGTGTTTGCAGGGCAGAAACAACCTTTTGTCTCGGGCTGACCCATTGCCAGTAGAGAAAACTGTTTTGTTTCAATCAGGGCTTCGAGAACGCGATATTCAATACTCTGAACGAAATCTTGTTTTTCATCTTCATCTTTTCTTGCAGCAACACCGATGACTTCTTTTCGGATGGTCTCGATGTTTTTATCAGTCTTTAAACCCAGAATTGTTGTCAAATGGCTCATTGTAGGGTCGGCATCCACCATCAGTATCTTTTTTTGTCCCATTTCAATCAAGCTTTTAAGAAAGAGTCCGGTAAAGATAGTTTTCCCCACGCCACCTTTTCCCACGATGGCGATCACGCGGTTTTTCATTTTTTATTTCTCCTCCTTGTTATTTTCTTCTCGATATTGCCGCATTAGTTTTATCATGTCTTCGATTTCATCACAGACTTCGGAGTAATCGCAGGCATCGCATTCCCAATCAAATTCACAATCTTCCCTTTTCTTAAGCACGTCTTCATATTTTTTATATAGGTTGGCAACGTAGGGCTTTGAAAGTGCTGCTGCAATCTTGCTACCAATTTTTTCCAGATCTTTCACGTTTGCTTGCTTGCTGGTAATGAAATAGATTTCAATGGCTTGAATTTCGGGAAAAGACTCTAGATAAGTTACCATTAATGCCTTGCCCAGATCCTGAAACGTGAATCCTTTTTCAGCAGCTTCCGTGCTCACGCGACACCAGAGTTTACGCGGGATGCTTCTTACCATGTAACCTTCGAGATAGTTTGAAATGTTGGCCGCACGTTCGTATTTCTTATATTTTTCAGGTTCTAGGTTGTTGCCCCCGATGAAAATTATCTGTCCGAAATCTAAATCAGCATCCCGTGATTCGGGAATGTCCGGACCGATCAAGGTAATTTTTCCGGGTGAAATGGTAAATTCATCATCAACAGTAAGAACGATAGAAACAGAGGCTGATTTCGGAGAACCAAGTTCAACCCACGTATTTTCCTTCAAGATAATATTCTCGCTTGAATCGCTATCGAGCTTGAATTTCAAGGATTTCTTGAGAGATTCAAGGTCAAGGGCATGAGACCACTCCTTGACTTGATCAATTTTTCGTTTTTTATCAGCGATGAAGATCATGAGTTCTTTAAAAAACACGGAAATCATTCCTGTTTAAATATAATATCGTGGAGCAAGAAAGCCGTACATGGAAAGCTTAGAAGTCCCACTTTTTAAGGGTGCGTTTTTTTGGCTTGGATTTTTTAATCAATTCATCTTTGGCGAAAAGTGCAGCACCCAGTGCTCCCATTAATTGGGGGTCCATTGGTAATTTTTTGATTTCAAACCCTAATTTTTTCTCAAGTGCGTTGACCACGCCTTCATTTTTTGCCACGCCGCCGCTTATGGTGACGTCCTTCACGATCCCCACTCGATTTACAAGCGACATGATTCGAGAAGCAATGGCTTCGTGTATTCCCGCAATAATGTCTTCTACTTTTTTTCCTTCGGCAATGAGCGAAACGACTTCGGTTTCAGCAAATACACTACATTGAGCGGTGATGAGAGCAGGATGTTTTGACAGGAATGATATTCTTCCCATGTCATCGAGTTTCACTTCTAGAGCACGTGCCATTACTTCCAAAAACCGTCCCGTTCCAGCCGCACATTTATCATTCATTGCAAAATCCAATAGCTTGCCCGTTTCGTCGATTTTTATGACTTTTGAATCTTGTCCACCGATGTCGATGATCATTCGCACGCTTTCGAGTTGAGAATGAGCACCTCTTCCGTGGCACGTGATTTCAGAAATGTTGGAATTCGCAAATGGAATCCGAACGCGACCATATCCCGTCCCAATTATGTATTGAACATCAGCACGGGTCAGGTTGTCTTTTTCCAAAGCCCGATCGTATGCATTATTTGCCGTTTTTGCGGGAATTGGTGAGGTTGGAACAATTGCAGAACTAATAATTTTATAGTTATTCCCCGGTTCAAATTCTAGAATTACAGTCTTTCCTGTTAGTGATCCGACATCGATACCCGCTACAATCATCGTGCATTCACTCTCATGCTATTAATTAGCTGTTGGTCTCCGAGCTCTGTAAACGACTCCACGTGTATTTAAATTTGTCTAAATCTGTCTAGAATGTTTCCATTTAAAATGATTTAGTATATTGGAGTAAAGTATTGGACGATTCATTACTCTTTGATTTCTTCAGAGGATGACAGGTTTTCCTTTTCTTTCTTATCACGTTTGACGTGTCCGAGCTTCGTTATTATTAGCATCATGACAGTGTAAAGACCCATGAACATTATGGAAAATAAATAAACATCCCACGTGAACTGGAAAAGAGAAAGACCAATACCCAAACAAAAACCCGTAATCACGCGTCGAGTATTAGTGCTTTCCCTGGCATACCACGTCAATTTTTGCACGCCCCAATCAATGATCATTGGTAGTGAGAATATTATCATGAGAATAACAGTATTTATTGCGCCAATTGGAAGGGTTTGACGAAGTCCAGGTAAGGGTAAGATTGAAAATCCAAAAATTATAAAAAATATCGTGGTTAGGATGAATCCCAAGTATATGCCAGTACATCGAGCGCAAAGCCGTGTTTCATGTGAACCGACCTTAAGCCGAATGGTATGCGCGTAATAATCTTCATGACCTTTTCGATGATGACTGCAAAAACCATAGGAGGATTTTTTCTTATTTTTTTTAGACATGAAAAAAGCCATCAGATGAATCCGAGCAACAAGACTGAAACCAAAAATACGATGATCAATATCATCGTGACGCCACCGCGATATCCGTGTTCGGTATCGATTCTAACCACGTCGGTCTTAAAGGTCTCAGTCTCGCCATCCTCGTTTGTGAGCGTGATTGTTTCGGGAATTAAAAGCCCTTCTTTCACCTTTTCTTTCGGTCTTTTTCGTTTCACGTGCACCGTGAAACAGGGTTCTTCGGTATCCTCGCCACCAATTTCTTTAGTTCCGAGCGAGACTTGATAGGTATTTTTTTCGTCAATTTTTTCGAGCAATTTAATTCCTTGTTTTTTAAACTTGCGGATCTTTTGTCTCTTCAAAAATAAATCGCGTTCACGCTTGATTCGTTCTTCTCGTTCGGTTGCCAACAAGATCACCTTCAAAAACGTATATATTCTCATTCTTTTAAGTTTTGTTCAAGGCGATCATGATGGATCAGGAGGCATTCCGACTAACTTGTCCGAAAGGGCACGAAGAGCTCGTATTCGTGGCAATGGATCGAAACCAAGACTATTTTTATGTTTGTCCGACGTGCGTGAAGGAATATCCTGCAAGCTTCGTTAAAGAAAAAACAGAAACACTTCACGAAATTAGACTCGATGGCTTTAAAATAACCTGTCCACAAAAACATGAAAGTGGCGATGTTCGATTCAAGATCAGGCTGGATTTCGAACTTGACATCATTGAGGGCACGTATCATTGCCAAGAGTGCGATATAGAATACTACGTGCCAGTAGAAGACGTGGAATTATTGCGGAAATATGTCTTGCAAGAATGAATTTTCATTCAACGATTGGGATCTTAATCGTCAAAACGCCATTACGTAATTCAGCATCTGCCTTTGTTGGATCGACGATTTTGGGTAGGGAAATCACCTTATTTATCTCGCGAGTTTTACCGTTAAAGGGGACCTTGCCAAAAATGCGAATTCGTTTTGGAGCACAATTCAAATCGAGGTTCTCCTTCGAGAAACCGGGCACGTCGATTTCGACCTGAAGATAGTTACCTACTTGATCAATCTCGGGAAAAGGTGGATTTAGATCAAAAAATTTCAGAAGTTTGTTGACATCATTCAAGTAAATATCCTTCTTGCCCAAATCCAGTCCGGTGATGCGTTCAACCTCGTCTCGAAGTCCGCCAATCGCATTTTTGACGTTATCAAATCCTTCTTTTAGTAGGGATATTGTCGATGAAGTCTTGAATTTCTTGCGTAATCGTTCTTCTTCATCGTCCAAGCGTTCGATCAAGTCATCAACGAGTCGTCGAAATACCATTCCTAAAACCTCATCGTATCTTTACTTCCACAAAACCATCTTCTTCTTCGCTTTGTCTTATCTTTTCATTAACAATATTTAGGTGCGCTTCGATCATTCCCCGTAATTTAAGCAGTCGCTCGAGAATCATTTCATCATGAGTTTCGAATTTTCGATTTTTAATCAGCAAGTAGTTGCGTTCCATTTTTTTTATAACAAGATCCAGGACATCGAGACCTTCAAATTGCTCAGCGCCATAACTCAAGATGAGATCATGGAAATCCGTTGTTTTTTCAAAGTATTCGAATGTATCCTCGAGTGCTTCCAGCCCATCTTTTGTTATTTCATAAGGGGCTTTGGTTCCTATTTTTTCTTCTTCAATTGTTCGGAGAAGACCTTTTTCTTCCAAGCGCTTTAAGATTGGATGCACGGTCCCAGCTTTAGGAATCCAAGCGTCCCGAAATTCTATCTCCAAGATCTTGATAAGATCTTTGGAAAGGATGCGTTCTTCTTTTTTAATAGCAAGAAGAATTAAGTATTCTATTACTGATCTAATACTAGCTTGAGCTGGAAACATTATCATTAATTCCAATTTTTTTCCTATTATTACATATTTAGAGGTCTTAAAAAAATTTCCTTCTACTGGAAATTGTGTCGGCTGTTTTCGACACCACAAGGTTTTTATAGGTAGAGGTCTAAAAAAAGTATCAACAAAAGTTAGAGATCTAACATTAAAAAATGAGATCTCTAAAAAACCCACTCAAAAAAATCCTATCGAAGTGAAAAAAAATGGCTGAAGAAAAAAAAGAAACAATCATTGACGTTTTGTTAAAACCAATTCGTTCAATCCTGAGTCCTGAAGAAGGCGAAGAACGCCCCTCTCTCGCAGAGAGAATAGAAAAATTCCGTGAGACCCTTGGTCTTGATAAAGTAGATGAAAAAGTAAAAGAAGTCTTGAAAGAACTCGAAGTTGATAAACGAGTTGAGAAGATCAAGAAAATCAATGAAATTGTAGGCATTACAGAATTAACTGGTCGAGTAAAAGAATTCATTGAACGATTAGATCTTCCCAATCAACGTGAAAAATTGAAGGAAAGCCTTGAAAAATTAGGCGTTAAAAGTGAACGAGTTCAGGACATCCTTGATGATTTAGGCATTAAAGAAAGAGAGACCAAGATTCAAGAAATCATGGAAGTTGCAGGTCTTGGTGCGGACTTCAAGGAAATGAAGGAACTCTTGGGAATTGATAAAAAAGAAGCGTAATCTTGATACACCCACGCCTCATTTTTTTATTTTTTTTTGTTTTAACTCTTTTTATTGATTGTTTGTCCTTCTATAGATTTATAGAGAAGGATCGCCTTTCAAATATTCGACAACGCCATAGCCTTCTTCGCCAGTGTCATCCATCTTGAATTTTGAGATGGTTTCATAGATATAACAACTTCCTTCGTCTGTCTTTTGCGGCAAGGTCTGTAAGAATTTAAGGGATGTCGTGAATTTAACGGGGTTGCCGTTGGAGTCTTCAAGTTCGAATCTAGAATTGGTGGGCACGCCTTTAGAAGAATAATCGGTGTCGATTTTCGCCTTGACAATGCTCGTATTTCCCGATGCCTTTGAAATGAAGCCGTGCAAGTATTGCTTGCCGCGAATCGTGTTCAACCAGCAATTCATTGCCCAATCGGGGAATTGTGCAGATATCCAAACCCACTCTTTAATGTGCGCCCAATTCCGAACGCCCCAACTGTGGTCTCGATGACCCAAACCGTTTACAGGTCGGCTTTCATTATTTCTGAGCGTGATGGTTCCTTTTACAATGCCCGATTGTTCATAATGTCTTTGATCGAGAATATCAGGGACGTTCCAACCTCCGCTCGGATACACGTATACGGGAAACCGAGCCATCCATTCATATTTGAGCTCTCGCGTGCGTCCGATTTTAAACGAAATTTCCCATTTTTCGTTTGGTTTAAGCAAGTTAAATGACATCACGCCATCGGAGGGATTCATCTTAAAGTATTCATCATCTTGAAAGTGGACTTCATTTGCGTGAAATTTTTTCACCTTACCGTCCATGTAAAGAATGCCAAAGTAATGCGTCCGTCGTTCATGAGGGATAAAACCCATTGTCTGCACGCAATAAATGTCGTTTTCGGGATCCATGAAATTGAAATAGTAGCTTTCGCGATAGAATGGAGTTTTATTCAATTCATGTAAATATTCTTCCTTATCATCCATTATATGACCTCAATAGATTTATTAATTTAACATCATGAAAAGTGACATCTCATTCTCATTTTTGTTTCTCTCTTCGGGGAATGAAAGTTGGATTTTTCTTCTTTCTTTTATTTGGACGTAATAGCCACGATATGGACTTGAATGCACGATTGCCTATCATGTTTACAAGATCTTCGTATTCGTTTTTTCGCACGTCGTCAGTGATATCCCAGTCGATCTTGTCAGTGATTCCCACGAGATTCGTAAACCGGTCAAAATTTTTGTTATATACGAGAGCTCCTGCTGCAATTTTTTTTGCTCGGTCCCATTTTGCCATTTTTATGAATTGTTCCGTGAGAGCTTGTTGAGCATACGTGTTGAATTCCTGTAATTCTTTTAATGTCAGAACATCGAAGTGTTGATCCCGCTTGTTTTGAGCAAGAATGGCGACGCTTTCGATGTTTTCACTATAATCAATGGGTTCCGTGAACATGGTGCCCCAGTCGTTAAACCAGATTCGGTCCATGTCCTTTAACCCGTAAACGAATGCTATGCTTGAATATGGAGCTTTTGCTTTGGTTTCGGACCAGGGCCACTGCTGCGACTCACCCGTGTGAAATCGGATCATTTCCGTGATGACGAGATCCTGATTTTCATGAGGATATGGACCGTGACTGCTAATCCGCATTCTTGTTTCACATTCATCCATGAAGGATAGTAATTGGAGGTTTGCTGCGACCTTTTTTATTTCTTTTATCTCTTCTAAAGAAGTAGATGTCATGCTCTTCTTAATTTCTCTCAATTGTGATTCATCAAGGATTTGACACTTTCCATTCATTTCGTAAACAGTTAGATTTCCGTTGAAATATGTGCTTGCCAGTCGTTCCCAGAAATCCACGATGAATTGCATTTCTTTAAATTTTTCTACGGATTCTTTAAATGGATCTCCTTTATGCAGTGATATTATACGAGACATCCGACCGAATAAAGGAAACATCACGATATCAAAGATCTGCAATGGCGTGATTTCAGAGAACAGATATTTTTGATTTTTCCCAATTTCTTCGGGCGTTATTAAGTTTGCCACCTGCGAAAGCTGAGAATAGAAAGTAATGTAAGAATTCACGCAAGCAACAATGATATATTCCGTTGTAGGGAACAACTGAGATTCAATTGCCAACCGCTTCATGAACATTTCGTCAAATGCTTTACTGACATGCACGATCAATTCGTTCATTCGTTCAATTGATTTTAAGGGCAAGTTATCAAAATCCTATTGTATTTCATGAGATTATTCGCGTATTTTGACTTGAGGATAAAAGGAAAAACCAAATTTCAATTTTTTCAATGCTTTATTCTGATGAATTTTTTAAAATAAAACAAAACAAGAAATTTACAAATAAAAATCACGTTAGACGGACTGGAAAGATAGAAAAGGATAATTCATTTCACCAGATGAAAGATCTCTATTCTTTATTGAAATTCTTGTCTAAATCTAATTTTTTTGAGATGATCGAGAGCAGTTTTTCCTCTCTGAATGGTTTTGTTATGTAACTATCGATGCCAACTTTTCTACCTCGTTCGATATCTTCAGGAGTTGCACGGGCACTTAAAAAGATGCAGGGGATCTTGCACCAGACAGGATTCTTCAGAATTTCTTCTACAAACTCACATCCATTCATTATGGGCATTGCGACATCGCAAAGAATGAGATCGGGCGTTATGTTCATCTTTTTGAGAAGATCCAATGCCTTTCTTCCATTTTTTGCGGTTCTGATGCGGTATCCATTAAATTCCAAGCATATCTGTAAGTTAAATAATGTGCCGGGATTGTCTTCGATCAGCAGGATTAGGGGGGCACCCCCTCCATCTTCAGCTTCTTTATGATTCTCCCTTTTACCAGTTTTACAATCCATAGGCTGTGAACGCCGAGTAATGTCAGCATCTTTAAACCTAGGCATCAAATCAACCGCTTTGTTTCCCGAGGTTTTTGATGGTGGGCGTATTTCCGCAAAAATATCTTCTAAATCGAGGGTTTCCATTTCCGAGTCAAGATTTCGTGCAAATCCCATGTTTCTAACCAACCGCCTTTCTTTTGTGAATCATCTCGAACACGCATCTTGAGAAGACGAGTGTAAAGATTGTCGTTAGTCCATCGGACCATGAAGCAAAACAACACGCTCTACGACGATTGCAATTCATTTTGGAAATATCGTGCTTTTTCTTAGTACGGAACAATTTTTTCGAGAATCTCACAATGTTAAATGATGACTTGGGTGATTCTCTTAGATTATCAAGATTATTTTGCGAATATTTTATCTAGTATATAAGAAGACATTTGCCAATTTAAATGAATTTAAAAAAGGATAATAAGGGTAACTAATGAAGTTAAAGATTAATTGTATAAAAAAATAGAAAAAAAATGAAAGATTTTTAAAGCTGAGTGAACAAGTAGTAAGTGCAAAGACAGATATTGAGGATTTTTCATAAATGACAAAAAAAATCAAGTATGAATGATCTTCATTTTTGTCAAATTTTAATTTGCACTATTTAAATGAAATCTTGATTTTTGAAAAGGACGGAGGACAAATGACACGTTGGAATAAGAAGAAAGTAACAAAAAACATCAATATTGAATTATCTCAAGAAGCATATCTTAAAAATAAGTTTGGAAAAGATGTGAACTTCTCTGATTTAATTAGGAAAATATTGAAACTAGGAATAACTCTATTAGAGCTCTCCATCATAAATGATTTTGAAGAGTCATCCATATCGGGATTATTTTCAGATTTAAGTGAAGAAACCATAAGAACCGTTGTCAGAAAGGACAAGGTTCTAGAATATAAGGAGTTTTTCGAATTATTAACTCAAAAATCCTTGTATCTGATTCCAAAGATTGAAAGCTTTCCCAGTGTTCTAATGAACATTGGTGATATCTTTTCGAATATCGGTTTTACGAAAATAGACAAAAAAACAAAGCTTCGGCTTAGTAAGATCGTGAAAGGTAATAATATCATTGATGAAGTGAACGTCACGAGTGAATATTTCGAATTTTCAGGTTCGTATCCTTATTCATTGATTTGGTATGCAAAAATTGTTGTGGTCATGTTAACCCGATCAAAACACAAGTGGGAAATCAGGAAGATGATACCCGAAGAATTAACAAACGTTAGCGATCTCCGTAAGATCCGAATATACATGAAAAAGGGCACTTCAAGAGAAGCCTCTTTAAAAACCGTAGATAAATTTTTCAATAGTTTATCTATAAAGTTGAAGGATCAAAACAATGAAGGAATCTGGACTTTATTGAATAATGACTTGAGTTTTATCTTAGACGAAAGTGCTCTCAGGCATTTAAAAGGGAATCCGGGCACAAGCATTCCTTTTTTAAATCATATCAAAGAAATTAATTCTTTAAAGATTCAAAAACGTGAAAAGGCCTTGTTGCTTTTTAATTTTTATAATAAAATCCATTTAGTTACAAGTTTATTTTGCTCAGATGGAGTATTCACGTTAACTATCCGAGAAGAAGGCGTTAAATCCATGTTATTGAATACTTTAGCTCATTTAAAAATAAAATATGAGTTGGAAACTCAAGGAACGAATTTGATTTTTTCAATTTCCTGAGATTTTTCTCATTGCTTCTCCAATTTTGATGAGTTTATCATTATATGGTGTTTTTGGGCGGTTTTTTATGATATCAACGGCTCTTGCATAATAATTGCCATAATTTGAACGTATGAGATCATCGATTTCCAGCATAAGAGGGAGGCAATCAACGAAACCGGGTCTAAAGTGCGGATGCTTAAAAGCTTGATAGCCCCAAAGCATTCGAAATTCGGGCGGCACGTCTAGAAGTCTCCCTTGTTCTTGATATTCGTACCATAATTTGGTTTCATATAATATTCGTAGATTTACCACGTGCAAAATGCTTGAATCAATTTCAATGGCTTGCTTTACTTCTTCAATTGCCGAATGGTGGTCATGATAATCATACCCGACGATTAATGAAAGCGCAGAAACAATTCCCTGTCCATGAAGCTGGGAAACCAGTGATTTCCACTCAATATTTCTATTCTTGTTATATTTCAATTTGAAGCTCTCAATTCCTATTTCAAGAAATGTCACTTGAAATTCTTCGGATCTTTTGAATTTATCGAAAAGACCGCCTGGTTGTAAATATTTTCGAATGAGAGTGCTTGTTGTTAGACCCGCCAAATGGAAGCAATGGTTTTGACCTTTCATTAGGCTTATGACCTTTTCCCATTTTTTTTGGTCGATGAATGCAATTGGATCGGTTACAACGACACTCACGTCATCTTGATTGAGCATGTCCCCCATTTCGATTAGAGCATTCACGATCTCTTGAGCATCTCCGATGACGTGGTTTCGTCCATAAAGTGCTGCCGTTATGCAGAAATCACACCCGTGACTACAACCGAGATTCGTTGTCAATGCGGCCATTGGAGTTTCGACATATTTTTTAGGGTCAAATGGTGATGGACGAAAGCGCTTGACGATTGTTCTGGGAATTCTCAAGGGGGTATCCGTTTTTTCACCTAAGAGTTTTCGCACGAAGATACTTCCCTCACCTTTGCATACGTGATCGGCAATAGCATCGATCCCAGGAATGAGAGCACCCGGACCACCCACGATAATCTCAATTTTAGGATACTTTTTTCGCAGAAAATTCACACATTCAAGAAAAGTCGTATATGCGCCGAATACGACAGAAAATCCGACATGAGTGGGATTAAATTCCTGAACGTGTTTTTCAAGAATTGATGTTGAAATGGGGTCATTGATGACTTGGGATGGCGATTCAATATTTTGTGAGATGAATTCTCCACCCAGATTTCCAATTGTATAAATCAGGTCTTGGAGAGTCCCACGTTTTGAATCACCGAGAGTTTTTTCAAGAAACTCCTTATCATAATACTTGTCGAATTTGGGATTTGCCAAAATATCATCTTTTTTAGCCCAAAGGGAATATCCTTTCGCTTCGTCACAATGTGCAAAAAGAACGCGTTTTTCATTCAAGATAATCAACCTCAATTAATTTCTGATATATTTTTCTTGTTTTTGGAAGAAGTTTTGGACTATTTTTATAAATGGAGAATACAAACATGTCATTTCCTCCCCAATAATTTGGTAAAAAGGCAGTGAAGCGGAACCGATTCTGAATAAGGAGGTCCTGAAGCATCAGGTCAGGTGGAACCATTATTTCGGTATATGACGAATCGAGACTTTTTAAATGAGAAATTAAGAAGTTAGCCGCATCGGGATCATTCACAGTTAGCGTTGCTTCGTAAATATTGTCTAAATAGGTATTGTGGGCATAGCTAAGTCTATTTTCTTCATCAATTTTTACTTCATTCATGTAATGATGGGGTTTATCAGGAATGCACGTTTCTATGATGTCAAATGTTGAATCTTTCGGAGTATTCTTACAAATTTCGGAGTGTATTGACCAGATTTTATCGAGCTTGTTAATTTCTAAAATATATTTCAGAACAGGGGCAATTCTTGCATCCACTTGAACGATTTTTGGATTGCGCTTGAATAACAGGGCACAGGGAATGAGATCCAGTCGTGTTTCTTTTCTTAGAGTCTTGTTCATGTAATAGCCGAGAAATGCCATTCCCATTTTTTCTATCATTTCTTGCGATGTCGATTGATTCACGAGAATCTCTGCAAATAATAAATGCGGATGCCTGGATTGAATTTCTTCGACTATCCTTTGTTCGCTCAATCTCTTAAAGAATATGTTTTTTAAGACACCACGTCCCCGATATTCCGGTTTCACGAGTAATAATTTCAAAACGCTGATTTCTTTCACGGGATCGTAATAACATATGACCGTACCAACGATTTGTTTTTTTTCTGTTTTTAAAACACCCCAAATATAGTTTTCATCAATGACCTTCCCAGCAATCCATTGGGGGTCAAAGAACCACCTGTATGGATAATCGGGTTCAGTCTGGCGGAGAAATTCAATGAATGGGGCAATATCCTCCTTTTGAATCCTTACAAAATTTAAATTGTTCTTCTCCATTTGGATCCTCCATCTTTACTTGAAATATTCTATGTCAAACAGAATTTGTTTGATCTA
>JALGVI010000035.1 GCA_029838215.1 Candidatus Helarchaeota archaeon
TCCGCCAAAAGCTTACCTATATGTGTCTTACCCGTTCCCATGAACCCGATTAAGGCAATATTGGTCTTCACGATCTCCACCTCTGAAGAATTTGTGATGAAAACTTATAAACCAATTTAAAATAAGAACTTATTTAAAAAATGGCACCAAAAAAGGAATTTCAAACAAAATGAATGACTCCATTGTCTTGAAGAAGATTGACGAAATAAATATGGAAATAGAAGCTCCTCCCTCGAAAAGCTTAACACATAGGATCATCTTTACAGCGGCACTAGCCAACGGCACGAGTGTTCTCATGAATGCTTTGAAAGCCGATGATACTATTCATTCCTTGAATGCTATTCGAGCACTTGGTGTTGCTGTCCAAGAAGAAAAAAATCGAATTCGAATTGGAGGAACCAACGGACACTTCATTCCATGTTTAAAAGAATTAAACGTGGGGAATTCTGGTACAACGATGCGCTTCACGACTGGAGTAGCAAGCCTGATCGAAGCAGGTGAATTAATAATTAGGGGAACCCCACGAATGCACGAACGTCCAATGGAGGATCTCATAAAATCCCTAAATGAACTGGGAGCATGCGTTGTTTCTCTCGAAAAAAAAGGATTCCCTCCCATAAAAATCCTAGGTGGAGGAATTAAGGGTGGGAAAACTGCCTTAAAGGGAAACGTATCATCCCAATATTTTAGCGCCTTGCTCCTTGCGGGAATCAAGGCCAAAAATCAAGTAGAAATCAAGACCATTGGAGAACTAAAATCAAAACCTTACATTGACCTAACCATTGATGTCTTGGAAAATTTTGGAGCCACGATCGAGAATCAAGAATATGATTAGCTCTGCTTCCTATTTTTTGGCACTCGCTGCCGTTCTCCCAAGCAAGATACGCATTACGAATTTAAAAAAGAATTCCAAACAAGGTGATGCTCGAATAGTAGAGATTCTTGAAAAAATGGGCAGCAAGATCAAGTGGGGATTAAATCATGTAGAAGTTATTGGACACTCCCTAAAAGCCATCACGATCGACATGAAAGACATTCCTGATCTGGTTCCAACAATAGCAGTACTTGGGGCGTTTGCTGAAGGAGAAACTCAAATTACGAACGTAGGTCATCTTCGTTTCAAGGAATCCGATCGTTTAAACGCTATTGCAACTGAATTGAAAAAGATGGGTGCTCACGTTACGGAACTGGAAGATGGCTTAAAAATTGCCCGAGGCACCATTAAAGAGACTGAAATAGAAACTTATGACGATCATCGAATAACAATGAGCTTTGCAATCGCTGCCCTCAAGACCGGAAAAATAAGAATAAAAAATCCAAAATCTGTCGCAAAATCTTTCCCTGAATTCTTTCAAGTCATTCAACAAATCGCGGATAATTAATTTTATCCAAATCCAAGCTTTTTCAAGTTTTCTACTCGAGAGCTCAAAGCGAGCAATAGAAGATCAACTACGACAAGAGCAGTCATGGCTTCGCATACTGGAATGATTCGGGGAATTGCAGACGGATCATGACGTCCTTCAATAATGATCTTGGTTTCCTCCATTCTTTTCATGTTTACAGTATGTTGCTCTTTTGCGATGGATGCAATCGGTTTCACGGCAACACGAACTGTAAGGTCTTTTCCGCTTGAAATTCCTCCTAACATGCCACCTGCATGATTGGACGCAGGTATCACGATACCATCTTTGATAATGAAAGGATCATTATGCTCCGAACCGGTCATCCGAGCTGCTTCAAAACCCGTTCCAAATTCCACGCCTTTAGTCGCTCCGATCGACAAGAGTCCTTTTGCAAGATTTGACGAGAGTTTATCAAATACGGGCTCACCAATACCTATTGGAATATTTTTCACGAGGATCTCTACGATTCCACCAATAGAATCTCCTTCATCCTTAACTTTCTTCAACCTTTCTCGCATTTTCGCAACTTGCGCGCTATCTGGACACCAAAACTCGTTTCTTTCGATTTCATTGGTGTCAATCGATTCTGCTCGAATACCTCCGTATTCTCGAGTGAAGCCTATTATCTCAATACCCAATGTCTTGAGTAACTTTTTCGCAATCGCCCCTGCAGCAACCCGTCCAACTGTTTCTCTTCCAGATGCACGCCCACCACCTCGCCAATCCACGTGTCCAAACTTTTTTAAATACGTGAAATCAGCATGTGAGGGACGTAAGAGGTCCTTGATCTCATCATACTTAGAAGAATCAACATCTTTATTACGAATTATGAGACTGATGGGGGTCCCTAACGTTTTTCCTTGAAAAATTCCAGACAAAATCTCAACAGTATCCGGTTCTTTTCGTGAAGTAGTTGCTAGACTTTGACCAGGACGACGCTTTTCCAATTCTTTTTGTATATCTATACTATTTAATTCTAGCCCTGCTGGACAACCATCGATAACAACCCCTAATGCCATTCCGTGGGATTCTCCCCACGTCATTATCCGAAATATTCTCCCAAAAATATTTCCACTCATTTCTTTTCCTCAAAAACTTTTTACCTATAAGTTAAATGTTTTTTTTAAAGAAATAATTGTTGCATTGAACAAAGTATTGATTAGCAATTTAAAATTCTTCTCTCTAATTCCCTTTATGATTTGGCTGAATAAGATATTAAAGGTGGAAGTTTCCTTACAAAAGACCCTGCGAGGATTGCAAAGAAGAGCGCCCTTAATAATTTTCTCACTTTTCCAATCATTTTTTTTAACTTGTAAATAATTAATGGAGTTACCTAATTCCCATGGTAAATGAGCATCTGAACCTGCAATAAAGGGTTTCTGATATTTCTTTTGAAGGTTTTTAGCTTTTAAATTTTCAATTTTGGAACATCTAGAATTACAAATCTCAATCATGTCGATTAATTCGAATGGAATTTTCTTCAAATGATGGTGTTTTGTGGGATGAGCTAGTACCGAGATCCCATTTTGTTCTTTAATCGATTTCAAGACCTTCTTGATTTCCCTTTTTAAACATTTTTTACGAATAAAAAGTCCAATTACATCCCCTGCATCAGTAGAATATTCAACAGCCGTGATCACGTGAATTCCCATCTTCTTTCCTAATTTTTGGGCATGCTGTGAATTAAATATTGAATCATGATCCGTGATCACGAGTAATTTGATATTATGAGTTTTACAATATTTTAATAGAAATTTCACGGAGATGCTTGCATCAACGGAAGCATTTGTATGAACATGAAAAAGAATTGGTATCCAGTTCATGTGATTAACTCTTTTTATTAAGTTATCGAATCAATTATCTTTTTTTTCAAATAGCTCAAAAAAAAATTGCTAAAAATGTTTTTCATTAAACGAAATAGTTACCCTTTGATATATAATTATATATTTCTTCTCCAGATGTCATCCAACCCTTCTTTTTTTGACAATATTGTAGTATTTTTTCATATAATTTTAATAACTCTGGTTCTAATGAAGTTAAATTCGTATTATGCCATAAGATCGTGATTATTCCTTCATATTTTACGACTTGATCAATTAATCTCTTGATAGTTTTCCATATTTCTTCTAAATTGAGACCCATGTATTTAAGAACCGTTACATCCATTATTGTTAATGGGAATTCCCAGATTTCTATGTATTTCTGAGTCAGTAAATTGAAGGGTTTAAATGGATGGCACATTCCATTTCTGAATCCAACGCTATCTGCATATCCAAACGTTGTATCATATTTAAAGCCAGCTTTCTCTAATATAACCCACGCGTCTGGCACTTTGAACCTGAGAAAATGGTTTCTATAACCTATAATTGGTTTTTTCGTTACGTTTTCCAATCTTTTCTTCTCTTTCATCAATGTATCAAAGTTTAAAAATGAATCCATTCCACCATGAAGTCCAATTTCCCAACCCCTGTCGATCATCTCTAAGAAATCTTCTTCTAGCGTTGTTACATCAAAGTTGTATTCTGGGTCATCCTTTTGTAATGAAAGGAAATAAAAGCTCGATTTAGAATTGTATTTTGCTTCTAAATCCATGATCCGCCTGAAGTTTCGATATTCGTTTTTTTGCTTCGAGATTTTACCTTGAAATACACGGAAAGCGGATCTTATCTTGAACTTATATAAGAAATAAAATAAAGTAAAAAGGGGATAATAAATTATGTCAACATCATGAGTTAAGCAAACTCCAAATTTCAGATTATCGGGATACTGAACCTTGAGACCATTTTTAATGAGATGTTTTGACACTTCCGGTTCGAAAACTTTTACATGCTTGGATGAACTATAACAAAAACGATCATATTCATCAAGAGAATTAGGTTCATATTCTTCTTTTTTTGTAAAGTAATCCCATATTTCTTTATCAGTTCTTAATCGATTCCAGAGTTGCATGGACATGGATGTCAAACCGCAAAATTTTTTCATTCATTTTTTAAAAGCAAATGTCTTTATTTAATTTCCTCATTTTTTTTCATAGCTTTCCATACTATTGCTTTAAAGATATTTATTTCATTTCCAGATATTTTATTCAAAACGATCAAAAAAGCTGAATGAAAATGCACGTTTGCGTTGTTGGCGGAACGGGCGGCATGGGTAAACTCCTTGCTAAAGCCTTTCTAGACATAGAAGATTATTCAATTCAAATCATTAGCCGGGATATTAAAAAAGCGGAACGAGTCGCGAGAGAAATCGGCACTAACGTAAGCTATGGCATTTTGAATGATTGTAAAAACGCGGATATTGTCATAGTATCTGTTCCTATAGATCACGTGCTAAGAACATGCCAAGATGTCGTTAAAATAATGAAAGATGGAGCACTCCTAATGGATCTTTCATCAGTAAAAGGAGGACTCGTTGATAAATTGAAAGTTCCATCACACGTTGAATACATTAGCTGCCACCCACTATTTGGCCCTCTCGGCGATATCCGGGAAGAAAATATCATCTTGATCCCCGTGAAAGGAAAAAATTGGTTCCCTAAAATTCAAGCACTCTTTCAAAAAATCGGAAGCCAGATTTCCGTTACAACTGCTGAAGAACACGATGAAATAATGAGCAAGATTCAGGTAATGTATCATTTTTCAAATCTGTGCCTTATAACGGCATTGGCAAAATCTCGCGTTTCAAGTGAACATTATACAAGGTCATTTAAAAAAATCCGAAAATTCTTAAAAGGGTTCCAACAGAATTTTGACGTCATTTTCGAAATTCAACAGCATAATCCGAAAGCCATTAGAGCTCGAAAATTCTTTGCAGAAGTTGTCCAAGATTTAGCATCGAAAGAAATATCTGAATTGGAAAAAATCGTCAGGGAAAGCTACTCTCAAATCGAATGATGTTTCATTGGTGCCCTCCTAACTCGGTGCCACTCATTTCGTCCATTACGGATAAGATCCTGGACCTTAAGGTAGGAGAGCCCTTTTTTTAATAGTATACTATGTTTCATTGAAAATGAAAATTTCGATTGCCATTCCAACTTCAATCTTGGAAGAATCACCAGATTTAAGAAGTAAGACCATCAAGCTTGGACAAATTGCCCGTGCCTGTGCCATTTTTCGAGTAAATCAGATCTTCCTCATTGAAGATGAAATGTACAAGGATGTCTCATTAATAAAGACAATTCTGGAATACGTTGAATGTCCACAATATCTTCGTAAACGTCTATTTCCAATTTCGAATTCTCTTAAGTATGCCGGTCTTCTTCCACCGTTAGCAATACCGCATCACCAACTTGAAAGGAAAAGGCAAGCACTCCACCCTGGAGATTTCCGGGAAGGAGTTGTGTGTAAATCAACCAACAAGGAATCGAGCGTGGAGATTGGCTTGGAACATCCCATAAAAGTCCGCCCATCACGTCTAAAACTTGGGACACGCGTTACTGTAAAAATAACGGAAGTAGGCAAGACATTACGTGGCGAGATAATCAATTCGGACGAAATACCGTTCTATTGGGGCTATAAAGTAAAGAGCTGTTCCCTGAAGAGCTTATTTAAGAAACAAAATAAGGGACTAAGGATAGGCTTGTCTCGAAAAGGGCGTTTCTTCGGAGATGAAAAAAATACTCTTTTACAAAGATTCGAGCAAGAACAATCAATTCTACTAATTTTCGGTTCTGCAAAAAAGGGAATACAGGCATTTTTTAAGCGAGAAAACATTAACATGATGAAAAACGTTGATTTTTTGATCAATTTGGTGCGTGATCAAGGAACGCGTACCATTCGAACCGAAGAAGCCATTCTTATCGCCTTATCTTTAATTAATTCCATTATCCTCTAATTCCTTCTTTTTTCATTATTTTTAATGCTTCATCGATTTGCGCCCTCGAATATTTATCTTTCAATAACAAGGAAAAAACATCGAGATCATCAACGTTTTTACTTCGTCGGATGCAAATGATATCTTGGATTACTGGTCGAAGCTGATCTGTAACGCTTTGCGATTCAAATATTTGACTTGCACGTTTCTGATAATTATAAAGAAGACTTGACTTCACCCATAACTTAGCTATTTTTCCCGTAATGAATGGACTGACCTTCGAAGTCCAAGTCCCTCCATGCGCGCACTCTCCTTTCCACGTTAAATCATTGGTGGCTTCATGAACGCATGGTATAAGCGGATATTTGGTGCACGTCATTGGTTTATATGCATGAATCTTACAAGTTCTGGTATCTTTATTGAGAGCCACGCAATGAGGCTTGATGCTTCCCAAGAGTCTTAATTTAAATTTGTCTTTTGATGGAATGAAATCATTTTCCGTCAACAATCCCTGCTTAATTATTCGTTCATGATCAATTTGTTCAACCGTGTATTGCCCATGACAACAACCAAAGACTGACCGACAATCCTTCAAGCAGTCGGATGCCTTTATAGTCATTCGCGTCAAAAACAAATCTCTAATGGCATCATATAATTCTACTGCATTCTGCATGATTGAATCTAGGAAAATTCTCGCCAATAATTGTTGAAAATGCATCATTTCAATAGAAGTGGGTGGTCTGGCCGACCGCCTATCAAGCGAGAAAAGCCGTTTTGAAAAATCTTTGAATTCATTGTCAGGAAGGAGCAAAAATGGCATGATATCTAAAAAAATGCAAAAAACTGCTTTAAAATCGGGATTTTTGATGCTTTCAATTAAATAATTTATCGATTTCAATTTTCTCATTTGACTTCCTGTTTTTGGAGCACCTGATCAATTACTCTTGCAGCCAAATTCATGAGTTCTCGTTGCTCCTCTGTCTTAAAATGTAAGATTAAAATCGCAATTTTATTGGCATTACGTGCAATTTTTTCGGCGATGGCTTTTGTTATTAAGGAATTCTTGGTGCCAAAAATAATTGGTGTCGAACTCGTCCCACTTCGTGCAACCATTTGTGGAACTGGGGTTCCGATTGCAATAGAACTTATCTTTTCGTCAGAATCGGTAAGAAATACTAAGAGTCCATTATCAAATATGGTATAATATGCCTTTACCGTAATATTTGCTCGTGATGTCGTTTCTATTTCCCATTTTATCATCGACAAGTCAAAATCCGTTAATTTTTTTTAACTAATAATGAGCAGAAAAATTATTTTACAAGTTCTTAAATAACTCATCTTACACATTAAAATCAATAATGGATATAAAAATATGAAGATTTAAAAAAAGGAAAAACTTACTAATGTTGGGATGGCGTGATAAAGCAAAATTCAAATATCTACTTAATATTCAGTAAGTATTCACAAAAATCGTCTAAAAATAACTCGAGATAAATCATAATCGTGATGGTTTCCTTTGATAAACAATATCTGGATTATAAATAAAACAACTAGCGTTTGTCTACTCCAAAAATCCTACGAGAACCAAACAAAACAGCTAGATAATGATTTATTCTCGGGCTTCATGACTGCGATTTTTAATTTCAGCAAGGAAATTTCTGATTTTGGTGAATCTGTCCACTCCATCTCAATGGGACGCACTAAATTCTTCTATCAATCGACTGAAAATATTATCGTCGTAGTTTCTACTGATAGACGCATTAACGAAATCCTGATAGAGCCCGTCATGGAACGGATAATCACGGAGTTCCAAAAAAAAGGATATGAGGCACTCGTCACAAAAAGAGTGCAGGAAATCGGTCTTTTCGAAGATTTTAAGGCACCTTTGGATAACATCGTTCATGATGCAGAAAAAACACTTGGCTCTTTAATAACTGAAGAAGACGCGTACATCATCGAACAGAAGATATCTCCCCAACAACGCTCCCCAATCCTAAAAGCAGTTCAAGCCTCTGCAAGAACCGAAACCGAGAAGGCAGAGCTCCAAGCTTTGGAGGAAAACGTCATTGAAGCAATAGAAAATGCCGAACAAGCCATCTCTGAAGGTGACATTCAAGGGTCAATCATTTATTACGGTGTGGCAGCAGGACTTTTTCAACGATTGGGGGAAAATGAAAAAGCCGAACTCTGCAATAATATGATTCGACAAGCAAAAGAAGTCCTTTCCAAGCAAGAAGCCAAGGTAATATTCACGTTCGATGAACGCCTTAACCCCATCATCCAAGAACTCAACCCAATCTTACCATTCGAATTAATTCAAGACTTACAGTTAAAAGAATCATTACAATTGGCATTCAATGCCGAACTTAATCGAAACTATGGTGAAGCAATGGCTTTTTATAGGTCAGCAGCCAACCGATTTCTCGAATTGAATGAATCTCAACTTGCTGAAAAATGTAACGAACGGATCCAACAAATATTCAAGCGACAACAATACGAAGAAAAAGCCGCAATTGCCACAATGGGTGGAGAAGTAAATCAAACACCTGTTGAATATTTCGATCCGGCAATGACACCCGAACCAACAGAACTTAAACTCCTAATACCCGAAGAAAAAATCCCAGATGAAGAAATAAAAGCATATCTGATGAATGGGGCTCTTTCTGAATCAATAAATTCACCCGAGAAAGCCATTTCATTTTATGTAGAAGCTGCAAATAAATTCCGCTTTTATGAAGATGAACACAATGCTTCTTTGTGCCAAGTAAAAATTGATGAACTACGCGAAAAAATCAACGTGCAACAACAAATCTCCGAAATTGCACAAGGAAAGGAAATATTTCCCTATAAAGATATTGCAGAAGCCAAAATCCTAAAACAATTAAAAAGTGCCCAAGAGTTAGAAAAAGAATTCAAGTTCAGTCAAGCTGCTCTAAAATACAATCTTGCATCAGGAATGTTATCCCTGAAAAAAGATAAAAAAATGAAAAAATACGCTAAAATATGCACGGAAAGAGCAAAAATACTAACACGTTTAAAGGAATATGTATAGAAGAATTTTTGCAATTCGAAGATAACTCAAAAATCAGTTTGAATCCACATGCCCCTTTCAAGAGAAATTTCAATTTATTTTCCTTATAATAGTCTAAGATTAGGACAAGAGGAAGTAATAAACAAGATAAATCAGACAGTAAAAAATCAATCTCATTTAATTCTTGAAGCTTCAAATGGATTCGGTAAGACCATATCTAGTTTGGTTGCAATTCTACCTTTTATTAAAGAAAATGATTTGAAGATTGTCTATTTATGTCGAACTCATTCACAAAATCAACGCGTAATTGGAGAATTGAAGGAAATCTCAAAAAAACTGGGTAGTGATGGAGAATCCATTAAAATCGGAGCCCTGGGTTTGCGTGGCAGGGCTGCCATGTGTTTCCATCCATATGTTTTGGAGAATAACCCTGATTCTGGCACGATCCAACTGATTTGTCGTCAAATGCGACGAATGAAACGCTGCAAGCTTTACCTAAATATGGAAAAAAACCCTGGTAACGTGCAGGATTTGTTGAATGAAATCACGCGATTCCCAATGGATGGGAGCGATCTGATCCAAATATGCAAGGTCTGGGAATTATGCCCCTATGTGATAAGTAAGCAGGCTCTATCTACTGGTGCACTTGATGTTATTGCTTGTAATTTTCAATGGATGGTGAATCCCTTCATCCGAGACATTTTTTTGGAAAACTTACAAACAACTCTTGATAAAATCATATTAATTGTCGATGAAGCTCATAATTTGCCGCGTGTCTCAACTGACGTTGCGTCTAGCACTTTAACGCAATTTGCAAACCGCTTGATGATCAAAGAAGCAAAAGAACTGGACCTTTCTGAATTCGAAGATTTTGGCAGCGTTGTAGACGATATATTTGCGATATTTCAGAAGAAAAAATCTGAAGAAATGGATGTCTCCCCTGATCTCATAATTAAAAAATTCAAGGAAATCGGAATCGAAGATCTCCAACGATTTTTTCTTTCAATGATTTCTGAAGGTGAAGAATATAGGAATCATCTATTGTCCCAGAACAAGTTTCCACGATCATACCTATACTCTTCAGGATCATTTTGGCTTACATTTCTCGAAAAACTTACTAATGATTCGTATTACTATTGTATGAGCAAGGTAGAAACAAACACGGGAGATCACTCCTTAAAACTAGAAATAATTTCTCTGGATCCCAGTGACTTAATCCGTCCTTTGTTGGATCAGGTTCATTCATCAATTCACATGAGCGGCACCATTAATTTAGAAGCATATCGAGATATTATCAAATTCCCTGATAACACGACCATTTGTTCAATGTCATCGCCTTTTACTCGGGAACAATCCATTGTTCTCTGCGTTCGAAACGTATCAACGAAAAATGATGCAAGGACACCCGAGATGTACAAAAGTCTAGTAACATGCTGTGACGAAGCCATCCGAGCCATTCCTAAGAATGTTGGTATATTCTGTGCGTCTTATGAAGTCTTGAATAATTTATTAAAGCAAGGTCTCAAAGACAAAATTAAAAAAAGCGGCAAAAAACTATTTTCGGAACGGATGAATATGACCTCAAAGGAAAATGATGAAATGTTCATTCGATACAAGCGAGAAACCGAAAGAAAAGGAGCAGTCCTATTAGGTGTTTGCGGTGGACGAAATGCCGAAGGACAGGACTTCCCAGGAGATCTCATGAATGGGAGCATCATCGTTGGCGTGCCCTTTGCTCGCCCAACAAAAAAAATTCGCGCAGGAATCAATTATTTTTCAAAATATTGGGGCGAAAATCGAGGAAAAGAACTCGGATATTTTGTTGATGCCTTTCAACGGGCATCGCAGGCTGCAGGACGACCAATTCGAAAACTTGACGATAAAGGAAGCATTATCTTTTTGGATCAACGATTCGCATCAAGATATTTCAAGCGCTTCTTAAGCTCGTGGCTACGCGAGAAAATGCAACTCATTGACAATCAAAATGGAAATATCGAAGCTCACCTAAAAGCCTTCTGGGAAAAATAAAAAAATGAGTTTTTTTAAGAGATTTAAGTGCCTTCATCCCATGAGGATAAATACTTTTCTTGTTCAGAAGTCAATTCATCAATTGAAATTCCCATTGCAGCAAGTTTTAAGCTAGCAACTATGTCATCAACTTCTTTCGGCAGCACGTGAACTTTCACTTGAAGTGATTTCCCCTTCTTGATCATTTCTTCTACTGCCAGTGCTTGATTTGCAAAACTCATGTCCATGACCTCACTCGGATGTCCCTCCGCAGCAGCCAAATTCACCAACCTGCCTTCAGCAAGGAGGATTAAAGTCTTGCCATTTTTTAGAGTATATTGAACGAGGTTCGGACGCAGAGTTTTCGTGCTTGTAGTCATTGATTCAAGTGCCGGAATGTTAATTTCCACGTTGAAATGACCGGAATTACACATGATGGCGCCATCCTTCATCAATTTTATGTGTTTTTTATCAATGACATGTTTATCTCCCGTTGAAGTAATGAAAAGATCACCTATCTTAGCAGCTTCAATTAGCGGCATTACTTGGAATCCATCATATAGTGCTTGTAATGCCCTTACCGGATTAACTTCCGTCACGATTGTATTTGCACCCAATCCTCGAGCTCGAGTGGCAATACCTTTAGAGCATTGACCATACCCTACAACAACAACGGACTTTCCTGCAATCAAAATTGCCGTAGCACGCAAAATACCGTCTATCGTACTCTGACCCGTACCGTAATGATTATCAAAAAGCCGTTTTGTTGCTGAATCATTAACAGCAAAGACAGGATATTTTAAAGCACCGTCTTCATGCATGGCTCTGAGGCGGATTACACCTGTAGTTGTTTCTTCACATCCACCGATGATGTCATTCAGTAATTCAGTTCTTTTAGAATGTACGGTTGAAATAAGGTCAGCACCATCATCTAATGTCACGTGCGGTTTAATGTCTAATGCCTTATTTAAGCACCAATAGTACTCTTCCGTATTTTGTTCTCGAAATGCGTATACGTTCATTCCAGATTTGGCAAGTGATGCCGCTACCGCATCATTAGTCGAAAGTGGATTAGAAGCAGTAAGTGCAACATCAGCTCCGCCAGCTACGAGTGTCCTAATCAAGACAGCCGTTTCTTTTGTTACGTGTAAGCATGCCGCAACCCTCATGCCTTTTAAAGGTTTTTCCTTTTCAAAACGCTCCCGAATTTTAATCAAAACGGGCATGTTTTTTTCTGCCCATTCTATCAAGAGATCCCCTTCGGGGGCTAAATCAATGTCTTTTACTTTATAATCAGCCATTTTCATCATCTTTTTTGTATCAATACATTTTATGCTGTCTTTTAAATATTTTTATATAGGATGTAAATAATTATAGAGTTAAAACATTCAATTTAGCAAAGAACTAGGCAAAATGAAAAATTCTGTTGATGAAAATCATGCTGAAAACAAAAGATAAGGACCTGATAAAGCACCTAAATGAGGATTCATGGAAGAAAAATACCGCTTTAGCTAATGAACTAGGCATCACGCGGATGACTTTGCTAAATCGAATAAAGAAATTAATTGATAATGAAATTTTGCTTAAATATACGATAATGGTTAATCCCTACTTATATTCAAAGAAAGTTTTTTACGAAATCAAGACAAACCCACGCGAACCTGAGGTCTTGGACACGCTAAGAAAATTGCAATTTGAGGCCCTTGAAGGCATCATTGGCGATTATTCATTGATCATAAAACAGAACTTCTGGAAGGATCAAGACTTCCTTCATAATCTGAATACAATGGATCAGCTAAATGTAGAGAATTACCGCTTGATTGAAATCTTTAGGACTTATAAGGAACATGGGCAGATTTTTCTTGAAAAACAACAATCTCAGATGAAACTTGGAGATCTGGATGTTAAAATCTTACAAGGTCTGAAAAACCAGGGAAAAGGACGAGGGAATACATCCGAATTGGCTAAAAGAATTGGAATACCCCAATCAACTATTTATAAAAAAATAAATGATTTTAGAAAAAAAAATCTTATAAAATTTAATATCTCTATTAATCCACTTGTTTTAGATTATAAAATTAAGTTTTATATGAGGATCAAGGTAGAGCCAGGATGCATTGAACGCGTGGTGAATGGTATTAGAGAACATCCCCAAGTCACGGATTTGTTTCGAACAGGAGAGAATTATGGCTTGTTATCAATCATAAGAGCAAGAACCATCGATGAGTTTAACATTATCATTAATGAATTATACGAAAAAAACCCGATCAGCGATACCAGAACTACACTCGTACTCAATGGACTACACGATAACTATTTCTTCCCAAGTACTTTAATTCAATAGTAATAAAAAATAAGAATTGCCTCAAGCACCAGTGCTAATCAATTTTTTTAGCTCAACTATCTTGGAAAGCCTCATTCTTCCTTTAAGACGGTCATTATTTTCACAGACTGCACCCCGCACGCCAATTATATCAGGTCTTAATTGTTGAAGTGCTGGCACGTGGATCGCTCCAATAGAACCTGCAAGTGCTGTTTGGATTCCTGCTTCACGAGCTCCGTCAAGAAATTCTTGTAGCTTGGACATGGAAAGAAAATCAAACAAGTTTTTGCCGTCTTTCATTCCCGTATCAACCATTACTACATTAGCATCCGCTTGACGGGCGATTTCTGGTAATAATAGCGGATTCAAAGTGTGGAATCTTTCTGAATCAGCATATCCTGCCACGACAACTTGTACGGAAGCATTATATTCCTTCACCGTTCGAATTACTGTTTTCATTAACTTGATGGCAGCATCTTGCGTTTGAGGTCCCTTTAATCCAACCTTGATATAATCGACATTACAAGTAGCCGCACCAAGAGCCGCAAGAGCTGCCGTTCCTGGCAAATCTGGGACATCACCAATGGTTGCACTTAATTTCTGATGATTATTTTGATGAACGAGTTGTTCAATGGGTCTAATCACCCACGAAAAGTTGGCTCCAAGGCTTCCTTCCTCTGGATTCTTAACATCAATGATGTCTGCTTGACCTTTAATGGCAATCTTAGCTTCTTCAACTGTAAAGGGTGAAACCAACAGCTTCATTCCAATTCGGTTTCTCCTTCCATGATCATTTTTTTATTAGATAATCATGAATTATCGAAGTAATTTATAAAAAAGATTTTCCATACTATAACAGATGGATTGCAGAGGATTTTTCAAAAAATAAATCGGGAGTCGTGTAACTTACTTGTAACTCACAATTATAAGAAGGACCATTGAAATAAGGATAAGAACATATTGGAGACTTAATAATGGTTGAAGATAGAAAAAAATTCCCATTCAAGATCGTTGTTGTCGGAGATCCAGCAGTAGGCAAGACATCTATCGTGCGGAGATTTGCCGATGATCAATTTGAAGAATCATATATCCATACGATCGGTGCGGATTTCAACGTTAAAGTCGTTAAATTAGGGGATTTAGAAATCATTCTCACGGTCTGGGATATTGGCGGTCATGAACATTTTAATGAGATCAGACCGTATTATTATGAAGGTGCCCATGCTGCAATTTGTGTTTTTGACCTAACTATGGAAAAGTCGTTTAAAAGCATTCCAAAATGGTTTAAAGATTTACGAGAATATTTACCTGAAGTTCCCTGCATTTTGATCGGGAATAAGGCCGACTTGGATCATGAAAATAATGAAGAGAAAATCAAAAAGCTCATTAATGAATTTAAATTCGACTTTTATTCAAGAACCTCCGCAAAAACGTCTGAAAACGTTTCTAAAACGTTTGAAAAATTAGCAGAAATCTGCATGGAATATTACATAAATCAGTGAGATTAGAATGGCAACTGTTTTTGAACGTTTAGAAGAAAAAATGGAACAGATCATGAGAGTCTTGGAAAAAGTTATGAGTTCTCAGGAGGACACGTTAAAGATAATTGAAACAATGCAGAAAGAAACTAATCAGCTCCGTGCTGAAATGGAGCAATTACAAAGTTCAAGCACAGGTGAAGCCAGCATAAAATATGTTTCGGACGAATCCGAAAAATTAGAACAAAGAATGGCCGAATATTTCAACAATTTTTCTGATTTAATGGGATCAAAGATAGATGAATTATTAGAAGAATTTGAAAATCTCAAGAAAGCATCATTACCTTCAGGAAAAGAATTACCCGATATTTCAAGCTTTAAAAAGGAAGTTGAACGGTCGAGAGATGAATTGAAAATCGTAAATGACAATTTGCTCAGCCTACAAGACGGGATTGGGTTCATTAGCAACTCACTTAATCAAATGAGAAGAGAAATCGCAAGCATTAAAAACATTCAAGTTCAAGCCGCAAAAATAGAAGAACCACTCGTTGAAGCAAAACCTGAAGAAATTCCCAGCATTAAAGATGAAAGAATCGAAAGTAAGCCAACTCTTGTAGAAACAATCTATAAAGGAGCAATAAGGACGGCAAAACCTAAAAAAATCGGAACTGAACCGGAATCCGCTACTCCCAGCCCTGTCGTCAAACAGATGTACATGGAAACCATTAAATCATTGCATGAAATAAAATCCGTGTCTCCTGGATCCATTAAAAGAAAAGAAGTTCCCCAAGAAGTTTTTGATCTTCTTGATAGTATTAAACCAAAAATACAGCTTCCTGCTCAAGATTTAGCACGTTTCTTGGAATTCATTCGGGATAAAATCGTCAAGGTTTTTAAATTTCATCCAGCGCTATACGAATTGGGGACTTTTGCTCGAAAAATTAAAAAGTATCCCGTGGCCGCACCATTAGACGATGACATCAAGAACCTCTTGGAAGATAAAATTACAGAATGGAAAAAACGTATAAGCGGATACGCGATTTAGACCAATGAAAGACATAAAAGCATTTATAAGCATAGATAGAGCTCTTTATCATACACCTCTTGAAAAAATTTATCAAAAGGCCGCGGAACTACGGGTTAAAGGACTTGAAATCCAACTAGAACATCCCGAACTCTGGAAACTCTATCCTGATCGAGTTGTCAAGTATCTCATTGACTTGAGTTCGAGTTATAATTTTTCATTTACAATTCATTCCCCAATCAAAGATCTGAATATATCAAGTTATAACAAGGCAATAAGACGTGCCTCACTCGAAGAATTAAAACGAACATTGGATATTGGAAACGCATTAAATGTCGATTATATCTTGATGCATCTGGGAAAAAATTCCTTTGTTTCACAAAGCCAGATGTCCAGAAACTATAAAAAAACTGCTATTTCTCATTCTATTAATGCAATAAACGAATTAATTCAATACTGCCCTGGTGTCGTGCTTACAATTGAGAATATGACATGGTCCGAATGGCGCCTTTCATCAAAAATCAAGTTTCTTGAGGTTTTTTACCAGAATGTTCCCGACTCTGTAAAATTCACTCTGGACATCCAACATGCTCAAGAAAGGAGTGATGTCTATGTCCTGAGGTTTTACGAGCGCTTTAAAGACCGCTTGATTTCCATCCATTTTGGTAACGTTTCTAAACAAAAACGCTTTCTAAAGAAGTTTCTAGAAAATTCTACAGGTCAATATTTCATTCTCGAACCGCATTCCTTACCGTTAAGCGCAAAACAAGAGCATATTTTTCCGTTAATAGAAGAAAATATTGGAAAATTAATGCAACTTTCAATGTAACAAAAAAACACGATAAAAACGATTCATAATTCAAGAAAACTGCAATATCCTGATTTTCTTGCTTGAATTTAGAATACCAAAACAAATAGCTTTAAATTTAGATGCAAAAGAAATATATGATAAATCATTCTTAATATGAAGTACTCTCAAAAAAGCAATTTAAAAGCAAAATACTTCGTCAAAAACAGGCTAAATCAAGTCCATTTCATTTGGACGAATTTTTACCTGATTTTGATTCAAATTGGTTTTAATATACAACTAAAATAAGGAAGGCGTAACAATGGGAATTGGAAAAGCATTTGGACTGGGATTATTAATATACATGGGATTAAATTTTCTCTCACACATGCTGCTCTTGCTTCTTTCAGGGATTACAGCACCAATACTGTTCTTCATTGGTTTCATGACAAACCCGATTAATTCAATTATCGATTTGATTACTATCTTGCTCGTTGGTCCTATTTATACTACAACTTTGATAGGAGCCCAAAATAGCACGTTAATCCCTGCTGGAATGGCTATATATACGCACGTCGAAAGCATAATGACTGCTGGCTCAACTTTGAGCGTTTTGAACCTATTCACGAGCATCTTCAATTTGATTATCGCTATCGCACAACTCTTAATCTGGCTCATGCCATATCTGGTGACTTCGATCGTGGTTGGTTATTTCTCTGGATCAGCTGGCAATGGATTTGCAAGCTGGTTTTTACTCATGGTGATTGTAGTGATCGTTTCTCTCGTTTTGGGTCTCGTACTGGTAATAATAACGGGGATTGCGACACTTGTCTCTAGCATGATACTTGGTCTTCAGACAATGGTTTTAAAACTTGTACTTTACGGCATTCCGGCGATTCTAGTGAACTCGTGTTTTTGGGGCGTCATTTGCATCGGTGGCGGCTTCAAGTGGGAAGAATAATAGCTAAATAATTCCTTTTTTTCTTTTTCTTTTATTTTACCGCAAAATTTTATCCTTCAAACCAAAATGACCATTATTATTGGATCTAATGGATCGATCTTTCCTTTCCTTCCCAATATTTCTTACGAAGATCCTTTTTCAAGATCTTGCCCTGGGCACTTTTAGGCAATGATCGTCTAAACTTGATGGATTTTGGTGCTTTGTAACGAGCAATTTGATCCTTGACGTGCACAATGAGCTCTTCTTCAGTAATATCTTCGCCTTTTTTATATCCTTTCTTCAAGACTACGATTGCATGAACGGCTTCTCCCCATCGTTCATCTGGAATTCCAATAACGGCACATTCTAACACGGCAGGATGCGTGTAGATGGCATCTTCCACCTCTTTGGAGTAAATGTTTTCCCCACCTGAAATGATCATGTCCTTTCTCCTGTCCACGCAATATATGTATCCGTCTTCGTCCATTCGCCCCATGTCTCCCGTAAATAACCATCCATTTTTTATGGTCTGAGCCGTTTTCTCGGGCTGTTTCCAATAACCAAGCATCATGCCATCTCCTCGTGCAATGATTTCACCTACTTCACCTGGCTTCACGTCATTGCCATTAACATCAACTATCCTAATATCCGTAGCAATTAAGGCTCTTCCTGCAGCCGTTAAAAGATACTCATTTCCAGGCTCGAGTGCCTTCCGGTGATCATCTGGTTCAAGCACTGCCATCACTGGACTATATTCCGTCTGTCCAAAATATTGATAAAAATCCGCATTTGGAAACATGTCGAGAGCTTTTCTTAAAACCGATGGAGCCATTGGAGAAGCCCCATAAACAATCATCTTTATATTTGGCAAATATTCTCTATATTCTTCAATTTCAGGTGAATTAAGTAGTAAATTCAACATGGTCGGAACCAATCCGAACCCAATACATTCGTGTTTCACTAATGCACTTAAAAACTCTTTAGTAACGAATTGATCCTGAACGATTATTGTATATCCTGATTGGACTGCTTGCATGGCAGAAATATTTGCTGCGGCATGAAATAGCGGCAGCGCGACCAAAATTCGTTCTTTTCCAGGCTCTATTTTTTGGGTGTTCAGTGCTATAGTAGCCAAATTATTCTGGAGAAGATTAAAATGGCTGAGCATGACCCCCTTTGGAAGCCCGGTCGTTCCTCCTGTATACATCAAGTATGCCATGTCCATGTTCGAAATGGGCTCCGAAGGAACCGGCTCTTCTTTCGAATAATTCCGAGCTAAATCATCGAAATTCTTGTATTCCGATGGAACTCCCGTCCCATCTTGGTCATAAACGATGATGTGGTGAATTTTCTTGCATTGCTCATTAATCGTATCAACATGATATAATAAATTATTGCTAATGATCAGGACGTTTGCTCCACAATTGTTTAAAATATAGGCAATTTCTTTCTTTGATGACATGTAGTTAATGGGAACTACTGTTGCAATCTTCGTGATTCCGTAATAACTCGTTAGAATTGCATCAGAGTTGTATAATAAGAGAGCCACGCGATCTCCTTTCTTCACGCCGAGGTTTTGTAGGGCATGTGCCAAGGAATTGGCTCTTTCATTCAATTGTTGCCATGTTAAAACTCGCTCTTTAAAAATAACGGCAACTCTGTTTTTCAAGTGCGGCTGGCGACCGCATCGTGCACAACAATCTCCAATCAACACGAAAATCATTTCCTGATATCGAGCTCTGTCTAGAGAAAAAAGTGGCGCCCCCGCCGGAATTTGAACCCGGGTCCCAGGAGATCTGCTCTGATTTAACAGAATGACAGTCCTGGATGATAGACCGAGCTACACTACGAGGGCAGGGTAAATTTCAAGCTTAAAAGCTCAAGACAACCAGTTTCTCGTGCCACAAGGGCAAAACGCTCAACTAGTCGAAAACGTAACTCGAATTTAATATTTAAAGTTTTTTATTTAAGGTTTTGTTCCGGAAGATTTTATTACATGATGCTTTGGCTAAAATTCTTCTCCGAAATCTATAAAAAATCGGTTTGTTTTATATTTCTAGACTTGGAGAAGGCAAGCCTTCTTCCTGTTCTAAAAGGTCCCTTGGTAGCTTAGACTGGCTAGAGCGCGGGGCTGTAGTATGTACACATGATAGACAGTGGAATGGCTCCATGGATGATATCATGACAGCATTAGTGACACGCAGTCACCCTGAGATCGCTGGTTCGAATTACTGATAACCTGACGTTTCAGTAAGAAAGTCCGGCCCAAGGGACCATCTTTTATTTCATCGGGTCCGTAGCATAGCCTGGATAGTGCGTCAGCCTTCGGATATCTCATGTTTTAGAAGATAGTTGAAAGTCGGGAGTTCAAATCTCTCCGGGCCCACCAAATTCACTTATTATTCATAAAACCATTTCAACGATTTTGAATTATAGACTCGAAAACTAATTGAGTGAGTTGAGCCACGTGACAGAAGTCAAGACAGGAAAAAAAATCGCAATAGTGCGGTGTGAAAGAACTCAAGAATCTTGTCCGGGAACCTCTTGCCTGAGTTCATTTCAAGAGCGCAAGTATACTTTTAAGGAATATGATGAGAATGCAATGTTAGTGGGATTTTTTTCTTGTGGTGGTTGCCCAGGAAGACGAATCTTCCGGCTCATTCGCTCGATAAAGGAAGAAACGGGATTAGACGTGGTTCATGTCGCTTCGTGCATCTTAAAAGAAGAACCATTTCCGAAATGCTTGCACAAAAAAGACATTATTGAATCGATGAAAAAAATGGGTATTGAAGTCATTTTAGGAAGCGATGATAAGTGGGAGATCGAAAAAAGAATAAAGAAAGAGCGAGGAGAAATCACTCAATTTGACGATGATGAAGAAATATTGAAAGGATCGTCTCATTGGTGAAAATTGCCCATCATTCCGTTTTATTTAGTAATTTCTTATGACGTGGATTCTTTAATCCAGTCCAGATACTGTTCGTATCCCATTTTTATTGGAAGAAAAATGATTTCTGGGACTTCATACGAATGCATGCTTTTGATTCGCTCTTTTAACTGTTCAAATAGATCCGCACGCGTCTTTATTATCAAAAGATTCTCATTATCTTCTTCTAATTTTCCTTCCCACGTGTAAATTGACGTGATTTCCGGAATGATATTGACACAAGCTGCTAGCTTCTCCTGAACTATTTTATGGGCAATTTCTTTTGATTGTCTTTTTGCACAAGTTACAAATACAACTCCGTATTCCAAAAATTCACGCTCCTGTAAACATGAACATGTGTATAAAAAGAATTATTAGATAAAAAATTCTCTCAATTCTGAATTAGAATTAGCAATTTCTACTCGGTTTGCAGATGAATCTAGGAAATAAGAAAAATGCAGGCTTTTGATTTTACATCCCTCATTATATTCCTTATCGTTACCATCATATTTTGGGTGGGCATCCTCGTTGTAGATCAAATATTTAAATTGAGAACGAAAGGGTGGGAAGTTCAACCTGGTTTATTACTTGCGAAAACAAAACGATTTAATAATTTCATTGATGGCGTTGCTAGATATGCTCCAAAAGTCTGGAAATGGATTTGGAACGTGGGTGTCATCGTGGGATTCTTAGGAATTGTATTGATATTGATGTTACTTACTTGGAACATGTTCAATCCCTTTGGTGGCTTGGCGACTCCCACTCCAGCAGCTGAATCGGCGGTGCTACCCATTGTCCCCGGTTTGACGATTAGATTCGATACATTCCTTTGGTTTCTCATCCCTATCATCATTATCATGGTCTCTCATGAAATGGCACATGGCATTGCCGCTCGCGTTGATGGAATTACCATAAGATCATCAGGAATCATCGTTCTCCTGATTTTATTCGGTGCATTCGTTGAGCCTAATGAAAAACAAATTGAAAAAAAGAAACCAATCAAGCGAATGCGTGTCCTAGCAGCGGGATCTTTCGTAAACATCATTGTGGGTTTTTTTTGCTTGATGCTCCTTTCAAACTCCATCCTTTTCATGGCACCCTTTTATTCCATCACGCCATCAGGAGTCGTCGTGCAACAAGTAGAGACCACATCTCCCGTCTATTTACAGATGGTACCAGGTTCTGTCATCACTGCAATTAATGATACCAAAATTACGTCTTATGAAGATCTACATGAGTTCATGCAAACCACGAACCCATTTGAATCAATCACCATGACTTATTTTCTATTTCCTCCCTATACTCCCATTCCATCAACTACCACCATTCAATTAACCCAAAAAGCCGTTGATTTAGGTCATAATGCCGATTCATTGGACCAAGGAGTTGCAAGCTATCAAATCTTGCAAGGAGAAACTACAAGTGAACTTGGCGACCTAACAAAAAATGGTAACTATTTCAACATGACGGGAAATTCGACTTACAATAATGCTTCACTTCTTCAATGTACAATTGATTTTTACGAATTAGACATCGTCCCAACATCAATTAGCCTGATGGAATTAGAAATTAACATTTTTCTCAATGACACGTCTAATATAGGGACGGCCAGCTTCCAACTAAAAAATTCAGATCAAGTTAGCGTGGAACAGGCAACTTTTAATAGCACCACTACAAGCAACAGCATTCAACAGTCATTTACTGCAGAAAACGTATCGAATTACATCTCGTCAAATAAAATAATATTAATTTTTGATGTACGCTCAAGTAGCGAGGATTATACTCTTTCAATTGGTTACATTTCAATTAATACGACATATTCTGCCAGTTATATTGGAAAAATTGGGATAATTGCTCCCAACTATTATGCTCCTACAGGACCTTTGGGGTTTCTGGTAGCACCTTTTGGCAGTCTCTTTCAAGGATTCCTATTAAAAACTTTGCTATACACGTTCATGTTGGCAATCGGCATTGGATTGTTCAATTTGCTTCCCATTCCACCCTTTGACGGAGATAAGCTATTCACGACACTCGTCGAGTCAGTTTCAGGAGGCAAAAAGAAACGCGTGTTGAAAAAATCTGAAGATGGAAAAAGTGAAGAAGAAGTCCTAACATGGTCTTTAGGACAGAAAATTACCATTTGGAGTGTTCGTGCATTTGCAATCTTTCTCCTTGTTTCTAGCATTATCTTAACGATCCTGTTTGTATTCGTATTTCAAACGCTAGATCTGTCCTTTTTATTTCCGTGAAAAAACGATTTGCCTGAAAGGAGTTGTAAAAATCGACTCGACCAATAATCACGTGTTCTAGGTGCAAGAAAAAACAGGCAGTATATCTTCAGGCATATTCTGGCGTGAAATTGTGTCGAAAATGCTTCATCACGTCTCTCGAGAAAAAAATTGCAAAGACAATCTCTAAATATTCAATGCTTCAGGAAAATGACCGAATTGCAATCGGGCTTTCGGGAGGAAAGGATAGCATGGTTCTATTTCACGTGCTAAACAAGATTGAAGCTCGATTTCCTCATAGCGATATTTTTACGATCACAATCGACGAAGGAATTAAGGGTTATCGGGACGAAAGTCTTGAAATCGTGAAAGGAGTTGTGAAACAACATGATATTGAGCATTATCATTACTCGTTTAAAGATCTTTGCGGTCATACCTTGGATGAACTCGTTCAAATTACCACAGAAAAGCAGTTACAAATTTTGCCTTGCACCATTTGCGGTGTAATGCGGAGACGAGCGTTAAATTTCGTGGCACGTGAACACGGTGCATCTAAGCTAGCAATAGGACATAATCTTGATGATGAGGCGCAAACAGTTTTAATGAACGTGCTTAGGGCAGACCTCGAACGGCTCTATCGGTTGGATCCTATTCCAAGCCTAAAACATCCGGATTTAGTCCCTAGAATTAAACCATTACGCGAAATCCCTGAAAAAGAAACCAGTCTATATCTCTACTACCAAAATTTACCCTTCCACTCGGTAGAATGCCCCTATACACCTCAAGCACTACGACGTCAGATCCAAACCATTTTGAACGATCTCGAAGCGAAAAATCCAAACATCAAGTTTAGCCTATTGAGATTCTTTGACAAACTCCACCCAATCTTACAAGAACATCCACCAATTACTAAAACTTTTAAATCCTGTTCAAGATGTGGCGAAGTAACGAATACTTCTATTTGTAAATATTGCGTTCTCATCGATCAACTCCTCAACAAGAAATGATTCTTTAGAAATCCAATTACCCTCTCTCTTTTCAAGTCCATGCTAATACTGAAAAACTTTTTATGGTGTTGTTGTGGCAATATCTAGTGCGAATCACTAGGCGGAAAGCGTAGGCGGCTTTCCATAACAGCAAGTCTGTACGGCTGGCTGAATACCAATTGGAGGCTCGTGGAGCTCTAGCACGCCTTCCACTACCGTCCGACGATCCTCCGCCCTTGGGATGTGCCGTTACAGGCACCCTTTCGTAGGAAAGGGTCGTACTGTATTAAATGTCCGAACCCAGCGAGGCCCTGGCGGGAGCAGCGTAAGGGCTAAGGTCGCATGTTCAAGGTCCCCGGAGGGGAGGTCGCGTGGAAGAAACGACTGGAGTGAAACCCGTCGAATCTTGGGTGATTCGCATCACGGAGCGGAGTTAGTCAAGCTGGTAAGACGCAGGACTGCTAATCCTGTTCCCTCTGGGAGCGTGGGTTCGAGTCCCACACTCCGCGCCAATCAATTTCCTTTCATGCATCATAAAAAAACGTGAAGGTGCATCATGCTCAAAGTTCTTGACTTATTTTGCGGTGCTGGTGGCTTTTCTCAAGGATTCAAGCAAGCTGGAAAATTCCAGATCTCACTCGGCATCGATGTTAATACGACCGTCCTCAAGACTTATGAATTCAACCACCGTTCCACTCTGGCACTTCAGGAAGATATTGCTCAACTAAGAGCCGAAACAATCCTGAAAATTCTAAAGACACCACCAGACATAATAATTGCAAGCCCACCATGTGAGTCCTTTACAAATGCCAATATTACTAGACGCAAGGACCCGCTCATGCGGCTATACGATGATGAAAAAGGACGTCTCGTGCTTCATGCAATCCGTCTAATCGGTGACCTACAACCGGAAGTATTCGTGCTCGAAAACGTCCCGCAATTGATGGAAGGCGACCTAAAGGATGCATTGAAATTCGAATTTGAAAGAGTCGGGTACGAACAAATCTTCTTTAATATCGTTCATGCAGAGAAACATGGGTGTCCAAGTCGGCGTGCTCGGCTATTTATTTCAAATAGTGCCCTTAATTTACCCAAGAAGCCACGCATCTCCGTAAAATCGGCCCTGCGCGACATTCCGGATCCAAGAACGATTCACGACCTTCCCAACCATGAATACGTCCCCGTGTCCGAGAAAAAAGAACGCAAGATTGCACGTCTGCGACCAAATACACCGCTCATTTATTATAAAAGCGCAAGAAAAATAAACACGAATTGGAAAAGACTGCCTGAAAACGACACTTGTTATACGATAATGGGAAACAGCCGATACATTCATCCCACGCAAAATCGCCTTTTGACGGTCAGAGAACAAGCACGCTTGATGAGTTGGCCAGATGATTATATCTTCTTCGGTTCACAAGCCGAGCAATTTAATCAGGTCGGAGAAGCAGTCCCTCCACTAATCTCAACTGAAATCGCTGCAACCATCAATGCTAAAACTTGACTTATTGGATGGTTCGAGAAAAAGAATACAAAAAAAAGAAGAAGGTTTAATGCTCTCGCTTTTTTCGGCTCCAAAGTCCAATTGCAAGTGTCGTTCCAGTAATTACAAGGATTATTGAAAATCCCGGTATGGGGGCAGGGTTTTTTGGCAGCTGTGGTTCCGTTGTTTCGGTGATTTCAATAGACGTGTAGTCAGTCCTGTTTTCAGAATCTTGGATCTTAATGAGGTAAGTTCCCGCGTCTAAAGTCGGTAAACTAATCGTGCCGTGAATTTCTCCCGTTGAGCTGGTGGTTCCGGAGGCCAAAGTCGTGTTTTGTAGAACACCACCTGAGCTGTAAAAAAGAGTGACCGTGTACTGACAATTCGGCGTGAAATTATATGCCGTCAATTGGATGGAAGAATCGGTCTCTACTTGATAATCGCCAAGGTCGGCTATGGGCATGACCCACTCTGGTGCGTGAGACAGCGGGTCAGCGTATTCATGAACCTGAACGGCTATTACGGGAAGTCCTGGTGTTGCATTCGACAAGTCATAGATGAATCCTGACCCTGTTTCATTTTCTTCATAAGTCGTAAACGGCACGAACGAAACAGGGTGTAATGTCTGAAACAGGCTGTTATTGAGATCTGGGATTGATTCCAAGTTAAAATCGAAAATTATTGCTGTCTGATTGATTGGAGTTTCCTCTTGTAAGCCTAACTGTTTCGTTCCTTCAAGAAGTAACGAATCTTTTTCAAAGACATTCACGACTCCTTTATCGGTTTGAGGATCTCTCGTGATGTTTTCATCCAACCACCAGTTTATGGTGTTCGGAAGGCAGGCACTCCAACCGATCCCATCGATCCATTCTGAGAGATTTAATTGCACGTTGCCTGTTGTATCTGTCTCCAATCGAAACCAGAAATCAGGATCAAACATCCCTGGAATGCTAAATGGATATTCCATGCATCCTCCTGGACGATTATTAATCAAATAACCCCAAGACATGTTGATCGGCCAACCACCAGCCGTGTTCCACAGTGTCAGGTTATCGGTCCATGTCTTCAAGATCAGTTTAAATCTTGTCAAGAATATTGAAAGATTATTTAGATGAAACTTGATTTCCGATTCTGAATCCGATATGTCAATTGCCTTACCTTTCGAGAGTCCAAAAATTATGTGTGTCTTATTATAGGCGATATCTCCTTTAGTATCGTTGATATGTGAAGCATTTTTTATCACTTGGTCTTCGACTCCAGTAATCACGAAATACTTTTTCACGCTTGCACCCGACACGTTTTTTGCCATATCTCGAATTGTTTGATGTTGTGCTTCCGTTAATGCCGTGCCCGTACGCCCCGTATCTCCATCTCTCGCACGACCCCAAAGAAGATAATTCCGATCTGCTTCCGTGATGTTTCCGTCACCATCCGCATCCCAACCCGAAGGTGGTGGTGGGTTAGGATTATTCTGTTCAGAGCCGTGACTCAGCCCTCCAAGACCGTGAAGCATTTCATGCGCCCAAGTTTCTGAATTTGTACCTTCGTCCACGCAAGCCGTATTAGAACCAAGAATGGAAACTCCATTTGCACCATCCCAAAAGTGCGTGGCATTTCCATCTTTTATATCGCATACAATTATATGAACACCGTCTGGATTTCTACTTTTTGCTTCTGTTGCAACTTTTTCTACATCTCCCGTCCCTAATTCGATATCTCCCTCTCCCATTCCGTCTGATGCAGGTGGTCTTGGATCTGGGAGTATGTTGATTTTCCCATCCCACGAGAAAATCACGTGGTGCACGTGATAGAGATCGTTCATTTCCTCAATGTTCTTTTGGATATCTTCTGTTGAAGGAACCTGACTTCCATTCACCACGTTTATGTGAATTGGAACAACAGTAAAATCAGATTCTGGCTTTGGAGGATCTTTTGTTTGCAGGATATCATTTGCGACAATCGTCGATGTTGTTTGCAAGTTGATTAGCATTGGTGTTAGAAGAAGTCCAACCGAAAAAAGTGCTAATATTACTAAAACATTGTGATAAATGCGCTTCGTAATATCTCACCTTCGCAAATTTAATGGATAAATGATTTATTAAATAATTTTATAAAATCGATCTTAATGAAAATTTCGTGTTCAAAATAAAACCCAAATGAGAAAAAAGATTTAAATGGGAAAGAGGAAAGATAAAATCTCGAAATATTAAAAATAAATTACAATTGGAGGTTACTCTATGACATCAGCGATAGAATATATCAAGGAAATTATAGCGAAAGACGAAGTTAAAGGCATTAGATTTATTAAAACTCCTTGGGTGCGCGAATTCAAGAAAAAAAGTCATGATATCGAGTTTCTAGATGATGCAATAATCTATTATGATAAAAAGGGGAAGGGGCACACGATAATTCCTCTTCATTCTTGCACGATGGAAATCCTAAAATGAATCTTTTTTAATTTCGCTTATACTTGTTCCTTTTTTTTTAAATTATTGATGAAATATCTTTTATAAGCAATTCGAACAAGATTTTCATGTAAAAAGAAAAAATTGAAGGAAAGAAGGAATGGCATTCAACACGGCTTTTGGCAGGAATCCAGACATTCCCTATACCGCTTATAAATTATATGTCAAGGATATTAAGGATGGGGACATACTCAGGACATCTGAGGAAAGGACTTATTTTCAAACTCGATTTAACTTGAAAACTTTTAGAGTTCGACTTCTAGGAACGATAATTTATCATCAAATCTTTGCAGGTGATGAGAATGCAGGACGAAAAGAATCGGTCTACGTGACAATTGATGATGGCACTGAGCAGATCCGATTAAAAACTTGGGATCCCGTGCTCTTGGAAAAAATGAAATCTCTCAAAAAAGGTCAAGTCATTGACGTGATCGGCACGGTTAGAGAATACAATGACGAAGTTTATATCAATCCCTTGATGATCTTCCCGATTAATGATCTGAAATATGAATTATTAAGAGATCTAGATATAATTAATTTTAGGAAAACATTTAAACAAAGACCTGCAGAAAAGAGAAGAGCCCCGCAACCCACTTCTACTCAAACATCCGAGTCTGCCCCTATGAAACCATCCTCTTCACCAGCTGATGAAGATTCACGAGATGACGAAATCCAAATAATTCTAGGTTTAATTGAAGAACTCGATAAAGGAGAAGGTGTGAAAATCTCACAAATCGAAGAAAAAAGCAGTCTTTCTGAAAAAGACATAAAAAATCACATTCAATATTTATATGAAAATGGATATATTTACGAACCATCCTTGGATCGCTACAAAATCCTATGATAAAGGACGTTTATGAATGAATGAAGACGATTATAAACATCTCCTCGCCCGCGCACGAGAAATGATCCCTCAGGATATCTTTGAACACGAGCGCTTTTCAATACCTCCCGTGCAAATCCGAAGAGAAGGAAATAAAACCATTATAGAAAACATACGTGATATTGCCAACAGGATTCGTCGAGACCCTGAACACCTCATGAAATATCTCCTGCGCGAACTGGCAACGCGTGGATTTATCCGCTCTAAAGTTGGCGGAACGGACGTCGCCATTTTCCAAGGCAAATTTCATAATACTTCCCTGAACAACTTAATTGCCAAATATACGAAAAAATATGTCATTTGCGAGAATTGCAATAAACCCGATACTCGATTCGTTAAAGAAGGACGGTACTTGTTCTTGGTATGCGAGGCATGTGGCTCTCGTCGGTCTGTCCCACAGATCTAAGAGGATATAATGATGGACGTATACATGAACATTCAACGTATGAAGAACGATACCATTGTCGCAATTTGTGATTCAAATTTAATGGGAAAGACCTTTCAAGATGGTCCATTAAAACTAGAAGTTAACGAGAGGTTTTATGGCACAAATCGCGTGAGTCTACAAGAAGGAATCAACGGGATCAAGCAAGGCACGAACATCAATCTGGTTGGAGAAGCAATCATTACGGAAGCCATAAACCAAGGAATCCTTTCTAAATACGCCATAATTGAAATATCTGGGATTCCACACGCTATCATAATTGTTTGAATTGAATGCTCATGAGTTTTTGTATTAATTGTGGGAAAATAGTTAGAAATCGAAAAGAGCTGCATGAAAATTTATGCATGGATTGTTATGTACAATCTCATCCACTTGTAAATTTTAAGAAAAGTAAGCATCCCATTCTTTTTCTTTGTCCAGATTGTCTTAGTTTCAAGCTTTTTAAGAAATGGAATGATCCCACATCCGAGAACATGAGTACCGATATAATGGAAGAACTAAATAATAACTTGGATTCATTTCTAACTCATCCCAATTCACTCTATGTTATCATTAGCTCTCTTAACCCAGATCCATTTGACCTGTCATACGTGAAAGCACATAAAAACATCACGATTACTGTAATGATAAGAGGCAAGGTATTTCCCGAAACTTCTCCAATATCTTCCATAACCGAGCTCGTCCTAAAAACGGAGTTTCAAGTCTGCACGAGATGTAAAAACATTCGTGCTAACCAACACGCTGCTGAAATTACTATTCTAAAAAAAGGAAAATCCTTAACTAAAGAAGAAATTAATTCGTATAGCTCTTTCTTGTCAAAAATGTTTGAGAAACATGCAACTCATGGCATGGGCGATTATGTCCTTACACCAAAAGCGAAAAAAAATAAGTTGATCTTTCAAATAGGTTCCGTAAAACTCGCTAAAAAACTTGCATCCAGCTTCAGGAGTAAATTCGGAGCTCTTGTTAGAGAGTCCTATAAACACGAAGACCAAGAAAAATCTCGTGAAACCCGGAAAAAAATATCCATCCTCATCCGCCTCCTCCCATTTGAAATTGGTGATGTTCTTCTTCATGAAAATACTCCTCTCTTAATCCTAAAAATATTCGAAAAACAAGTTGAATGTCTTGATTTTTTCAAGAACACGAGCAAGAAATTTCCCACTAACTCCCTATTTAAAGCTAAACTCTTGTATTCTCATGATGATCTTGAAGAATTTTCGATCATCTCTCAATATCAAGATGTTCTTCAAATCATGGACGCTCAATTTCAAATATATGATCTGACTCCTCCAACTCTTTTTAAAATCCCATCTAATAATTCGAAAATTAAAGGATTCTTTTTTAAAGATGCAATTTATATTCTGCCACCTGAGAAACTTAGTGAGGAAAATGAATTCAAAAGATCAATTTGACGTGGCAATTTGTGGCGCTGGACCTGCAGGAGCAATGGCTGCAAAAATCGCTGCCCAACGCGGATTAAAGATTGCTCTCATTGATAAAGCAGTATTCCCTCGCTATAAAGCATGCGGGGGAGCAATCCCTAAAGAATTTGTCGATGAAATCAAACTACCATCTGCCTTAATATGCCGAACATTCGACCATCTCGAATTACACTTTTACAATGACAC
>JALGVI010000036.1 GCA_029838215.1 Candidatus Helarchaeota archaeon
GAAATAAATAAAGGATTTAGTTGAACAAAAACGTCTTTTGATTTATAATCCATGATGAGGAACATGTTTGGATTGCCGAAATCGGGCTCTTTATCAGGAGAAAGAACTTTCAGCATTTTCTTGCCAACTTCCCGATTTAATTCGGCTTTAATCGATTCGCCGTGTTGTAACTTGTGATTTGCTCTCATCTGGTCTTCTTTCTCAATTATTTCATCGACACCAATGCTTCCAATTAGAAAAGTTTTAAATTCAATTTCCTGGATTTTTTTTCGTGCTATTTGGATGAAGTCATCTAGATTAGTGAACACGTCCCCGCAAATTGAACATGTTTTCATTTCATCTTCTACTTTTTTTCCTAATTTTTCTAACAGGGCTCTTGCAGGCTCATATTTTCCGTTTTTTGCCAAGTTTTCTAGATCGATTATTCCATCCTTGTTATTTGCTCCTTTCAGTTCAAGATCAATTTGGAGACATAATGCACCTTTAAGAGCTTTGCCACGGGTTCCATTATCCAAACCATATCCCAAGAGAGCAAATTGTCTCCCCAAGCAATGGTCACAAAGAGTATAATTCTTCAATAATTCTTTACACTTGTCCAAAACGTTCATTTGTTATTCAATTCCATGAGTTGGCATGAAAAATCGTCATTTAAATAACTATCTAGCATGCTTTTTTGTGATCATAAGATTTATCTATTCAAATTTACCTATAAAATCCATGCACAATGCTTTAAGAGGAGATAGTTGATTAAAAATATTAGGTTGGTTCATAAAAGATTATTATTTTTGTGCAAATACAGCAAAGACTTATTTCTAATACGAGTCAAGGAGCTTCCTTAGTGCCAAGGACAAAACGGGTTCCTCAAGAAAAAGGAAATCATGCAAAACATCCAAAGCATTTTCCAAGCCAAAAATTATTGGATAAATTATTGATTATTTGGAATCCTGATAATTTTCCTCAACAGAAAATTGAGATAATCAAGCGGTTTTGCAAGAAGAAACAATTAAAATGGCAAGAGATAAAAACCAATGAAGTGACAGTTGCAGCAAAACAAATAAGAAGAAGAACAGATGATTTTGAATATTTATTAATCGTTGGTGATGAAAAACAGTTTCCCACGTATAAGTTCACGCACGTGGGAATAATTGCGCATACTGACTATATTTATCAAGGAGATAGCCATTTAAAGATAGGGCGAGTCGTTGGAGGAACAAGAGTCATCACGGAACATCTGAAATGCTGTTGTGGAGATTCGAACTTGACCATTGTCATTGATACCGAACCAACCCGTTCAGAAGATGCAATTAAACAATTGGAAAAAATGGGCTATCAAGTGTTTCATTGGCGTGGAATTAACGGACAGTCATTTAAACTCATGGAACCGCTCATAGAAAAGGCACAAATGATCTTTCAATACTCTGATGGAACGGCCCGGGATAAGGTTCGTGGTAACGCAAAAGAATGGTATGGCGGAACTCCAGCTCGAGCGTTTTTCACGTATAAAGATCTTCGACGAATTCAGTTTATTAACTATCCGTTGATTTTTAGTGAAGCGTGCACTACTGCAAATTTCGGACCATTCGTTCGAGCCATGTGCGAAGCAAATGCAACTTATATTGGAGCGAGTTGCACCACGTATAATGGTGAAGAACCAGACGTGAGTTGGGAAAACGATCATTCTTGTGATGGAATTAAATTCGGAATTTTGGATCAACTCGATAAACACCATACCGCAGGAGACATGTTTAGCCACGTTATTAAGGTACTCCGAGAGACGCTCTCATCATCAAGCCAAAAATGCCTAATGGACATACAAAAAGGAAAACCAATGGAAATCAAGGATACAAAGATAATTTCTGTAATTGAATGGGTTTTATTTGGTAATCCATTAAGAATCCTGAACAAATCAGCCAAGACTCGTTCTAGGCAGAAAAAGAGATAATACGTGTTGATGACTAATTTGAATCAAGATTTATTTTCACGTACGATATCTCTGCTCAAGCAACATGGAATACATCCACGAAGGGCTTATTCTCAAAACTTTTTAATCAATCCGCGGCTCATTGACTGGCACGTCCAATTCGCAGAACTTTCTAACACAGATGACGTTGTCGAAATAGGTCCGGGACTTGGGGTTCTTACTGAGGCAATAGCTGAAACGGTACAACACGTCACTTGTATCGAGATAGACTCCCGCATGGTCAAGATTCTACAGGATCGTTTAAAGAGATTTGATAACGTCAATATCGTGCATGGAGATGTTTTAAAGATACCAATTAGCGTCTTTAAAGGAAAAAAAATTATTTCCAATACGCCATACAAGATTTCTTCGCCGTTATTATTCAGGATTCTAAACAGTCAATACAGGCTTGGATTATTCACGTTCCAAGAAGAATTTGCACGTCGACTGGCAGCACGTCCGGGAGATTCAAAATATGGACGTTTATCCGTAAATGTATCACGGCTTGCCAGGATAAAACTATTAAGACACATTTCTAGAAGATGGTTTTATCCAAAACCCAAGGTGGATTCGATTCTTTTGAGGGTCGAACCAAATCCGAAATTTGAATCTACACTTTCTCCGATGCTTTTCTCTAATTTCATTCGAGATCTCTTCAGTTACAAGAATAAAATTTATAAAAATGCATTGAAATTCGTCTTGAAAAAATGGAAATTTAACAAAGAAGAAATTCAAGTGCTCTTAAAGGATTTACCAAATCTTGAGATCGTCGTCCGGGAATTATCTCCTGAAGAGTTAGAAAAGCAAGCAATAATTCTCTTCGAAAAACTAAAGGACTTGAATTATCTTGAGAGAATTGGTCTATCGTCAAAAGAGGTTTCTAGTCCCTGAAGATGTTTATGTTCCATCGGATGATAGCTTTCTCCTCGTAGATAACTTACAGGTGCAACGTGGGGATCGCGTATTGGACATGGGATGTGGTTCGGGTATATTAGGGGTTTTTGCTGGTGAACGCGCCTCTTTTGTCCTATCCGTTGACGTATCGCCCAAGGCAATTGAATGTGCACGAAATAACTTCATTCTCAATGAGGTTTCGTGTAAGCATGAGTTTCGAGTGGGAAATCTTTTCACGGTCGTTCCTGAAAGATTTGACTTGATTCTTTTTAACCCACCTTATCTACCCATTTCAGATGAGGAAAAAAAACCCGAGTTGATTGAACGGGCATGGGATGGAGGTCCAGACGGTAGAGCAGTTATAGATGTTTTTTTCAAGCAAGTCATGAAGCATTTATCAAGAAATGGAAGGATTCTTTATCTGCAATCTTCACTTGCGAAACCAGAATTAACATGGTATAAGGGTAAAGAAATTGGTTTAAAATGGAAAATATTAGAAAAAAGGAGCTTCTTTTTTGAAGAATTGATGGCAGTCCTATTTCAAAGGCTTGATGTATCCTAGTTTTTTGGCTCTCCGGGTTCGCAGGTAATCAATAACAAAGATTAAAGCCACGAAAATGATGCCAAAAACGGGTAACGAAATGAGAAATCCACGAATCGCCACGACAAAATCGTAGGAAATACTCGCCTCGAAAATGCTATTGTCAGTGAAAGAAATGCGACCTTCCAAACTAACGCCACCAAGGAACAGGTTGATGGAATATTCAGCAGGAATATACGTGCTTAGAACGTCAGTATAAATATAATAGTAACCTCCGCCAATTGGAGTCATGTTAAATTCTTGTACCTGACTTCCTGCTAATTCCAAAGTGGCTTCCTTTATTCCATCGGGATCAATTACTTGAACCAAAATTCCTAATCGTTCGAAGCTATCAAATGGATAAAAATAGGTCTGCATGAGTGAAATTAAGAAATCTGATGATAAGCCCACTCCGGATGTTCGAAAAAGCGGATAAAAAAGACTTGGAAGAAAATAATCATAATTTACATCCAACATCGGTCCAATAGCAAGAATGCCGAAAGTCGGGTAAGAAGAAGGTGAGAAAGCAGTAAGTGCGTGCGAAGATGCAATTGCAAACGGGTGGGAACCAAGATATTGCGGGGATTCGGGTTGGACAATTTTTATAAAATATTCTCCTGCAGGAAGGATAAACATCAAAGTTATTGGGCGTGCCATCTCCGTAAACACCGTATAACGATCGTGAATAATAAAGCACGTGTCTATACCACGTGAAGGTCAAGTTGAAATCCTGTTGGGATGATAAAGTAAAACGATAATAGAGGGGTCGAGAATAAATCACGTTTTCAGATCCCAAAGTGCCAACCGTGATGGCTCCATTATCAAGAAAAGTGTTTAAATGCGCCATGTCGAGATATCCGTAACCATACGTTCCATCGGGTCCTGCGGTCCCTCTGTCTTCAGCCGTGTGTATGAGAGCTGCTTTTGCAATGAGTGGATAATAATCGTGAGAAATTTGAGGTTGTTCCTCTTCCAAATATTGAAACAAGCAAGCCGCTGCACCTGAAACGTGTGGTGTAGCCATTGACGTGCCGCTTAACTCGCGAAATGAAACATTATTGTCGTGACGAATGGACCTAATGTTCTGCCCGGGAGCAACCAGATCAGGTTTGATTCTACCATCATAAGTCGGTCCCGTGGAACTACTACTAGCAATGACATCAGTACTTCTAATAATATCAACCCCGTTGTCAATGTTTCCAATGCAGAGACAGTTAAACGAATCACCCGGGATGTTGATCTTGTAAGAACCCTCGTTACCTGCAGCTGATACCCATAAAACATCATAGACATGCGTAAGTGCATCTATGAAAATGGTGAGGGCATTCTGTCCATTATTAATGAGTGAAGTCTGGTCTGGAACTGCCCCTCCACTAAACGTAATGATATCTGCTTTTTCTTTGGCATTTGTAACCGCCCATTCAGCCCCGATCATTAAATCTGCAGCAATTCCATTTCCAGAACTATCCAAGACTTTTACATTTAAGAGTGAAACATTTGGAGCCACCCCAGTATAAAGAGCATTACGACTGGCGACGATCCCTGCCACGTGTGAGCCGTGCTTGTGATCATCATAAATGTAACCTCCTTGCACGTTGTACCGATCAATCACGCAACCTTGGAGGGCTTGATGATCTTCATTTATGCCCGTATCGCAGATTGCCACGACAATATTAGAGCCGTTATATGAAGAGTTCCATGGAGAATAGGGTAAATGTTGGGTTATTGACGGCACGCTGGTATCAAGCCTCGCTTCAATGGGAAAGTTATATTCAACGCGTGCAATCCCGGGAAGATTGGCAATTGCATTGATGTTTCTTAGGTTAACGCTCCCCGTTAGCATGTTTGAAACGAAGATTTGACGAATGCCTTCAACGCCAAGCTTTTTCAATTCTTTCATTAATTTTAATTGACCGGGACGAACTTTTTCTTCAATGAGTTGGCGAATCTGTGAGTATACCTGTTTAGATTGCTTTGGATGTCCTTGTTTCAGCATGTCCCCGATGAATCTAGACGGTTGGTAATCCAACGTGATTATGATGGAAACAGAAGTATCTTCGGGCAATGCTTGTATCATTTCTTGAAGTTGGGGACCAATCTTTTCGTCAAATCGGATATATAAATCGGTTTCAGGGGTATTTCCGTTATTTGAAATGGGAATAACATTAATTCGATTTGGAAAAGACATGTTAGGAATCAAGACTAGATAAAAAAGGGATAGGCTTCCAAAAATGATAAAGATTAGAATAAAACAAGTGGTTTTCTTTCGGAACATCGTATGTAAGAAAAGAAGCGATCTATATATATGTTTTTTTAAATCACTGACTGCTCGTTAATTTTGCATCCGTACCGAAATTGTAATTAAGGACAAATGGTTTGATCATTGCACGTTTAAGTAAAATATCAATTTAGATGGCACTTATTCATTATAGAATCGGCAACAAGAGCGTAAAAAAATAACAGGATCCTGCAGAAACCATGGATGATTATGATTGCGTCATTTTTTTGTCTCAAAAGGATAAGAAGAAAGGAACATTCTTGTTTTACGATCCTTTCACGCGTGATAAGAAGATTACGATCAAGAACCAATTCGATGTGGAGTTTGATGCAAGGGAAGATGGAGAGTACGTTCCATTAAGGATAAGAGTTGCAGATAAATTCAAGGTTGGTCCTCAGGATTACATTCAGCATAAAAAGTTTTATGCTATCTTGCGTGACCTTAACATGGTCTATTTCGTGCAATCACAATTAGATAAAGCGGTTCCTGTCAAGAAACACTTGAAAAGATATCAAATAAAATTTGGAGATGCCGAGTTCTGTCGATTTTGCCTGTTAGAGAATAAGCTGACGCGACTATCTGATGAGCAATCTTGCAATAATTTTGGTGAAATTATCTGCATTAATTGTGCCATGGACGAGCTTCAACGTGAAATGAAGTACTCGGGGTTCGTACCGAATGCTAAATTCTTGAATGTCATGCGAAACATCATCAAGCGAATCAAGGATCTCCAGAAAGTCATCCCGATCTTTCAGGGACGATTTAATGCAGCAAGACATAAGGATCTCACGCTTTATGATCGACTTGAAGGACGTCCGCAGAAGATCAAATCAAAAAAAGTTGAAGAAGTAGAAATTCCCAATGAATTAAAAGAAATTCTCGAGAAAAATGGAATAAATGAGTTTTTACCCATTCAAAATCTTGCGATTGAAAGTGGCTTATTAAGAAGTGAAGACTTACTTGTTGTATCTTCAACGAGCACGGGTAAGACGTTAATTGGAGAATTGGCGGGTGTTTCAAAAATTTTGCATGAGCGACATCAGGACTTGCCCAACAAGTCGTTGATTTTTTTGAACCCGCTTCGAGCGATTTGTAACCAGGAAAAACAGCGATTTCAAGCCCGTTATGGTCCCTTAAAAATTCGCACGGCCATTCGCGTGGGCATGTCACACATTAACGTGAAAAATGAGGATCTTGTAATTATTGATGATGATTTAAAGCAAGCAGACATCATCACTGCCACCTATGAAGGATTTGATTACGTCTTAAGGCAGGGGAATTTTAGAGAACGAATTAAAGAGCCAAATACAGTCGTCATTGATGAAATCCAGACTTTAGGTGATCCCGAGCGGGGTCCAATACTTGACGGACTGATAGCACGCATCAGGACTTTTTTTCCGAAAGCACAAATTATAGGGCTCTCAGCTACAATTAAAAACGCCCGAGAAATCGCTCAAAAATTGAAGTTGAAGCCCGTGATCTTTCCATCAGATGATCGCCCCGTTCCCATCGATCGACACTTGGTTTTATGCAAGAGCGAATCTGAAAAGATCTACAATATTGCGAATTTAATCAAGGTCGCATATAAAAAAGGGAAATTCGGGCATTTTGGGACCACGATCGTTTTTACAAATGCTCGTCTTCGGACGCATTTAATATCTCGAGAATTAAGCCAGCGTGGAATCCGTTCGATTGCTTATCATGCAGGACTCACGTTCTTTGAACGCAAGAGGATTGAACAGGCCTTTGAAAGAGGGCAAGTTCAAGCCATTGTTACGACTTATGCGCTGGGAGCAGGTTTTGATGCCCCTGCATATCAAGTCATATTCGAGAGCTTGTTCATGGGAATTGAAGAATTGAGTCCTAACATGTTCTTGCAAATGTCAGGGCGAGCAGGGCGTTATGGAATGCATGAAAAAGGCGAGGTTTACGTGCTTGCTGAAATTGGAAAATCATTACATTCAAAAGATACTGAAGATCAAATCGCATTAAAACTCTTGAATAGCGGACCTGAAGATTTGCAAGTGGGAGGGAATCCCGATGAAGTCGCTACTGAAATCCTCGCATCTCTGAGTGCGGGTATTTCTAATGACAAGGATTTACCAAGGTTCTATGATAATTTACTTCATGTTGAGGAAGATTTGACGTCCATATTGAAATTCTTCAAGAAAAATGGACTTGTTGATGCAGCCTTCAAGGTGACTGAATTGGGTAGAGCGGTGAGTCTCTCTTTTTTCAGCATTGAAGAGGCATCAACGATCATTAAAGAATTAAAAAGAGCAGTGGACCCGCTTGAAATTGCCATACTTTCAGAATTCTTTGATAATATATATATCACGTCCAAGATGCATTCGGAATTAGTTAGGATTTTTAAAACAAACATTCCCACGAAATTTTTTGCGGGAACGATCACTGAATTAACCAATTCTTACAAGAAAAGTAAGAAAAAAATACCCATGCACGTTCAGAAGTTATTTGGCAAGTGGCAAAATGCCTTTTTTGATTGTGAATGTCCGAAGAAGGAAGAATGCCTGTGCGGTTTTATAAAGACGAATCGGACAATCCTCGAGCTTCGAATGGAAGATAAAAAGACTCCAAAAGAAATAAGTGATATTTTTAAGAGGGAGTATCAATTAGACATTTATTCGGGAGATCTTCTCAGATTTCTCGATGGAATCAACCATAAGCTGCGTGGTATTGGGCGTATAGCTTTAGCATTGGGTAAAAAAGAAGTTCTAAAAGAAATAAATAAGATGATAAGGAAAATTGAAGATCCTTATTCGTGAATCAGTAGGCTGAATCATACTGGAGTCTTTGCCGTTGCCGGAACCGCCATGGCTTTAGCTTTTTTAGTTGCTTGTTTAGGGCGTCTGTATATTTTTGGTCGTCTTTGAAGCTTGATTATGGAACCAATTGTCGGGAATGCCAGGGCAATGGGTAGTAATAAAATGGTGATCATTTCAGCCGTTTGAAATTCAATACTGTAAATAATATCGGGTGGAGGAATCAGGAATAAGAATTGAAAAATATTTGACACGTTCATAATTAGAAAGGTGAGCAAAACCAGCGTGACGATGCGATAGAGAGCATTCTTTCCAGCAGTGATTAGAAGTTTTTTCTTTGAAGGCAATGCCGCGCTTGCAGTAAGAGTTGCTCTCGCGTTTTTATCTTGACGATAACGTTCTTCAACATAACTATTTAATTGTTGTACTTTCGAGACGTCCAAAATTTCTTCTTCTTCTTCCTCTTTTAATAGAGATAGGATTTTTTGTTCTCTTTTCGTTATTGACTTTTTGCGAATATCGGATACTTTTTCCGATTCTTTTCGTTTTTCAATCATTTCCCGCATGTAATCAAATGCTTCGGAGGAAAAGAATTTTCTAATGGTTACGGACTGTGTTTGCATCATTCCCTCTTCTTGAATTTCTTCTTCAGATTCTTCCAAGAGCTTTTTCTTTTCTTCTTTTAATTTTGCAAGGCGTTCAAGTTGTTTCATTTGTTCTTCCAAACGTTGACCGCGATATGCAGAAGGTAAGAATACTTCATAAATATAGGAAGTCTGACATGCAACTTCCAAATAGATCAAGGAAAAAAATACCGCCATGAATACCGGGTTAAAGAAAAACGTGAAAAGTGGATTTCCATAGAAGAGAGTTTTATTATTCACTAAAGGGTTAACCAATTGCGTAAAACTCTCTAAATCAGAACCAATGGCATTTAGATTTCCTCCTTTCAAAAAGGAATTGAAGAACACCATTGCTATTATAATAATAAAGATATATTGAATCCATTTCAGTTTTCTTTTAGAAATGGCAGTTCTCAGCTTGAAGAGATATATGAATGCAACGAGAGCAAATGGCAGGGAAAACAGCAGGTTAAATACGGATGAAAATATATTTAGAAAAGGGACAGACTCATAAAAAGTAATGTATGTTATTAAAGTGCCAATCGTGGGCGTGAAAATGGCTATGAACATGGGAAGAATCATGAAAATGAACGAATAAAATGCCCATTTCGTGTCACAATTGATCAAGAAATACGCCATTGAGAGTGTTGCACCCAGAACAAAAAGCGGAAATAATGAGAAATAAAATGCCACGAAGAAATCATCGGGAGGAACACCTATCGGAACGAAACCGAATGGAGGAATTAAAAGGTTTGGAGGCGTTAGAAACACGTATGGATTATAATAGAAAACGGCATAAACACCCCAGTAGATGAGAATAAATGCATTAGTGAATATCTGTCCTAGTAGCGTTAATAAGCCAACAAACAATGTAAGTAGAGGATTTTGAACGTTTGTCGTGCCTGCTCCTAGGAGGACAGGATTCCAAATTCCGACATTGAAGTTCTGAAAGACAGCTATCAATGAGATCGTGAACAGGACAGCGGTAATAATTCGAAATACATTTATTGTTAATTCGCTGCGAAACCGTCTTCCAACTTCTTCTATTAGGAGTGCCACGTTTACACCAAACCAGTTCCTTTTTTCTTAGCTTTTTGATATTCAGTAATGACAATGGGGAAAAAATCCGCAGGACCTACATCTATTATGTCTACGCCGAATTGTCCCGCTTTTTTCTTGAGTTCTAATCTTTTCTCCCATAACTCTTCACTCACGGCAGTCGTTAGAGCCATGTCGATGTTAGAAAGCTCTTCAGGGCGACCTTCAAACCAGGGTCCAAATGGACTTATAATGATGCATTGATGCTTGTAAGATCTTGCAATTTTTAATGCTTCAACGAATTCATCTTTCACGTTTTCACAATCCGTGATGATGAAGAAAAAACTTGCTTTTGGAATACGTTTCACGGCATAATCTATTGCTTCCATCAAAACTTTTTTACCTTTAGCTTGAACCCGTGAAAGATTTTCCATGATCGTATAAACCTGACGATTTCCTGCGGATGGTTCAACAAAATAGTGCGTTTTATTCGAAAAAAGCAACAACCCGACTTGATCCCGTCTTTCCAAGGCAAGATTTGCTAACAGAATTGTTGCACGGATGGAATATTCCAGCTTGTCTTCTTCGAATTTCCCACGTGTCATTGTATTTGAAACATCTAATAGTATCAGGACTCGAATGTTCTTTTCAGATTCGAATTCACGCGTCATTAATTTACGAGTTTTAGCCGTGGCTTTCCAGTCTATTCGGCGAAATTCATCTCCAGAGGTATATTGGCGGATTCCGTAGAATTCTGCACCCAATCCTTTTTGCTTATGGGAATGAATACCATAAATGATACCCTGTCGTCGTTTTCCTGCAAATGCTTGCATTCTTCTTATGTCTTGGAAATCAGGATATACTAGAGTTTCGGTAATCACGTCAATTCCAGTATCTTCAACATGAAAACCCAATCGATCACGAACAATTAATTTTGCAGGTCCTAGGTTATATACGCCTCGGAGTCTTGCCTGAAGGATATAAGAAAACGTGATTTCGCCTCCAGCATCGATGCGCGTTCCCATCCAGTTTTCGCCTAACACTAAGGTAAAAGCCTGTGGAGGATAAATGTCATACACTTCAATGTAATCGTAATCTCTCGTCCCCACGTTTTTGATTTTTATCGTGATATGAATGAATTCATTCACGAATACTTTATCTTTATCATACGTGCGTTCCAAGATGAGATCTTTAGAAACATCGACAGAAGCTTCGAAGAATGGGATGCTGATTACCGAGGCCAAAATAAAAATTACTCCCAAAAGGATCAAGAAGTAATTACCGGGAAAGTTCCAAAATCCAATGAAAAGGAAGAGAATTCCTCCAAGGATGAAATATCGGGCTCGTTGGGTGATCATGAATATCTCTCGCGATTAAACAGGTACATCAATATCTTCTAGTATTCTTTGAATGACCTTATCCACGGACAGTCCGCCTAATTCTGCTTCTGGTTTTAGAATGAGACGATGAAACATCGTATATCGGGATAGAACTTTGACATCATCAGGTATCACGTAATCCCGACCAAGGATTGCAGCTCGAGCCTTTGAGCTATTCAGTAAAGCCAGGGACACACGTGGTCCACCACCAATGAGGATTTGAGGGTCATTTCGAGTTTTAAATACAAGATTTCGTATGAATTTCATGATGTCTTTATCCACGTGGACACCCTTCACAGCCTGTTGCATTGCTACGAGTTGTTCAGGGTCGGTAACTGGAGAGACTTGGGCTTGTATTTTCTTGTGCTTGCGTTTGATCAATTCTACTTCTTCCTCTTCAGATGGATAGTCCACGATTAGCTTGAATAAAAAGCGATCCGTTTGGGCTTCGGGTAATGGATATGTTCCTTCCATCTCCAGTGGGTTTTGCGTGGCTAACACCATGAATGGACTTTGAAGCGGGTATGTCGTGCCTTCGATCGTGACCTGTTTTTCAGCCATGCATTCCAATAACGCAGATTGTGTTTTTGGTGGTGCACGATTAATTTCATCCGCCAAGATCATGTTGGCGAATATCGGTCCTTGTCTTAATTCGAATTCATTGGTTTTTGGATTCAATATGTTTGTCCCGATGATATCTGCGGGAAGCAAATCCGGCGTGAATTGAATTCTGTGAAAGCTGCAACCGATTGCAGTAGCAAACGCATTCGCCATGAAAGTCTTGGCGACACCGGGCACGCCCTCCAATAACACGTGTTCATTGCATAAGAGAGCAATGAATATGTTTTGAAGGACTTCACCTTTTCCAACCACTACTTTTCGAACTTCCGTGAGTACTTTCTGTGCGAGATCTCGCACGTCTTCTACTTTATATTCGCTCATTTATCATTCACCATTTTCATTATCATGATAGAATTGAATCAGAGATCCATCTCATTTCATAGAAATAATGCATGAAATCATATGGATCCTTAATTTTAAGTTGATTTTTTTCGATTAATTCAAGCCGCCGAAGGTTGGCTTTTATTCGATTTATGTTTATTCTTGGTTTGACTTTCAGGATTTCTTCAATTATCAAATCTTTATCAAATTCTTTAAGCTCCAGCCCCGTGATAAGACTTCGTTTCAACCTACGATACAAAAGAGCTAAAGCCTTGTTAAATTGTCTCTTTTCCTTGAACCATTTCATTCGTTCGTAATATATTGTCTTGCCTTTCTTCTTGTAGAGCTCGGATCTTTTCTGAATTTTTGGCATTTCTGCTTTCGGAATGAATCTCTTGATTGTCCTGAAAATGAAGTAAGGAGTTATGACGGACAAGACACCTATGGAAGAACAATATACAAACATCAAAATGAAACCGAAAAATGGCGGGACCAATTTGGCTTGATGACCTTCATCAAACAATATTTGAGTTGTATCGGCGTCGGCGAGGAAATTGACAATATTCCGCACGAATTGTTTATTATCAACGCCGCTATCGCCATAATTTTCATTTACAAAAATATCAGGGTCACTTAAAATGATTATATTGCCGCTACGACCCAAAGCAGCAATAACATGGCTTTCTCCATTTTCATTTGTATCTTGGGCTCCGTTATAATTAGAATCCAGCCAGCTCATGCTACTGCTTGCCGCAATTGGAATCCACGTGGTAAATCCGAATCCAAAAAATGAGAAACCACCGAATAGATTTACTTGGATTGCCGCCGCCTGACTCACTTTCACGGTCGTGACCCCAGCTCCCAATACGGGATCAAAATTTTGAATGAGAACATTAGTTGGATTACCATCGTTAAATCCTTCATCATAGAGAATTCCGGGTTTTAATTCAGCGCCCAACGGCATTGTTGCAGTACCCCAGGAAATTCCGAATAATCCAACAATTGTTTTCGTGAGATAGTCAAACAAGAGATCGAAATCATTTAGGATGCACAGCCAATTTGTAGTGCCAAAATCACCTGCAATCACGATCTTTCCGCCATCTTCAAGAAATGAAATCAATCCATAAATTTCAATGGGGTTATATATATGAGCAGGAGCAATTATAAAAAGAATAGACTTTTTATCAGTCTTATTTGTTACCGAGAGTGAAGAAACAAGAGTCTTGACTTCGAATTGGGGCACTCCGTTTCCATTTTGAAGATCATCACGAAATTGTGACAGTCCCTTGCTTCCCTCATTAAAAATTGAATATTGATTGTAGATTTGACCAAAATTTGGATCAGATGCAGAGAAAAGGGATCCTAGCGAATACATCGGAGCAAATATCAGCGGCAATAGACAGATCCCAAATAGAACCATTAAAGCAACGGATCCCATGCCAATCTTTTTTCTCTTCTTGTCCTTTCCTATTGTCTCATCTTGGGTTGATGAAATTGTTCCTCACTCCGATTAATTCTAATAGATTTATGCTGTAGCGCGCTGACGTCGGCTCCTAGGTTTGGAGCGCATTTCTTCTTCAAGTCGCTTCATCATCTTGTGAGCATCCATGAAGACACTCTGAGTTCCTTCACGAAGACCAAAACGAACTTCTTCGTAAAGCGTAGTAAATGGATAAACCAGGGATGGATCAAGACCATCCTTCACGAGATCCATCACGAATTCGCGATAGGTTTTGTGTCTGGGTCGATCTTTTCCAAAATGGTCTTCTGCAAGGTTTATGAATGTTCCATAGCAGAGACAGATTGCTTCACGAATGCGGTTTCCCTCTTTTAATAGGTCCAAGTTTTTTTCAACTTGTTTCATGTTCACCAATACTCGTCCTCTTGCTCTAGGCATCTTAATATCATCCTTTTACATCATTTTTCTTTTTTTTCTTTCTTACAAATTTTCTTGTCAATTTAAATTAAATTTTTTATTCTGAAATCATGATTTCTTCTCCCGCTACCTGTTCTTGGGCAACCGGGCTGGCAATTGATTCTTCTTCTTTTTCTTTCAACACGTCTTTATGAGTTAAATTAACGATGGTTTTTGCCAATCGATTATAGACTTTTTCTGCTTTCTCATAATCAGCTCGTGTCATTCCATGCTTCGAAAATCGAGCTTCTTCATAGAGATCCAGCAGTAGAAAAGCATCTTTATCATCAATTTTCTCCACCCTGCGGGTGATCATTTCGATAAACTCTCGATTTGTCTTACCCGTCTTTCGGGTCAATTTCAAATATCCCCTACTGATGTATGCCAGATTGGAAAAGAGAAAGATTATTGCTTCATTTATCCGTCCTCCATCAAGAAGGGTTTGAATCTTTTGAGCATTTCCAACTACATCAATAATTTTCGCTTTTATTTCTTGCTGACGTCGATATAACTTCAAAGCGATGAACGCACCTACGGCAGCCACTACAGCTACTACTAAAACAAGTAGTAAAGTAATAACAATGGGCGTGATGTCAAATGGTCTTACACCCAAATTAACGAAACCGCCTTCTTTTGAAGTTCCATGATAAGTTACCGTGACATTTATCCAATCAGGAATCTGACTTGATAATACTTGCGTGACTGAAAATGCACCATTTGTTCCCGTAGTTAATGGAGTGGCAATTGTTGTATCAACGCCACTGAAGTTGGCAATTATTGTCAAATATTTACCAGGAATACCTATCGCTGGTGCGGCAGCATCAACCAATTGCCCCGAAAACACGGCTACATCCGTGAAATAGTAACTCGGGTTATTACTCGAAATTGAGAGTTGAGGCGTTGTATAGAAATAAACCTTGAACGAAAATGTTATGTTGTTAATGTATGGATTTGCATCATTAAAACGAATGACGGCATCAAACTCGGTTCCAAGGGAAGCATTGCTTGCAGTTGGTCTATACGTAAATTGAAAATAGCCGCCTCCATAGGTTACATTAGTAACTGTAAGATTATCATCAATCAGGAGTTCCATGCTTTTTCCATTCCAGTGATCATATCCACCGTTTTCCGTGAGTCGACCCGTGATGTTAATATATTCCCAACCAACATGAAAGAAATAAGTTTGAGATACAAGACTTTGATAATTGGATAAGTCATCATTGTAAATTTGTAACTGAGTATAAGTTGACGTGTAATTAACTTCTAGGCTTGCGGGAGTCGAATTTTTTGAATTTAAAGCAACCAATTCTATAATTACTTGCCATTCACCCATTTCCGCAGGATTTGAAGGAAATGTAAAAGCACCTTGAGCATTTGTCTGAACGGAACCAGCGAAAGATTCAGAATTATTGCCAAGGGTCAGATTTTTTATGTATAAATTCACGGTTCGATATTGAATATTGTATATTCCCGATAGGACTACTGACCCGGAGATCACGATATTCTCCTTGTAGGAGGCTTGATATGGGGGATTTTGACCATTGATCAAGACATTAATTCCAATGTTTGCGATATCAAATACCAATATTGAAGCATCTTGATTTGTTGCCAAGATGAAATCGGTGCCGTTATATTTCAGATTAACGTTATTCGGACCTATGGTCGCTCCTGCAGGAATATTTGCCTCTATATAGAAGAATCCATTACCATCAGTCAAGGCACTTCCTATAGTAATTCCGCCAACGTGGGCAGATATATTATATCCAGAGGAATTGTAATATAATGAATCTCCGCCAAGAATGGAGAGATATCCTGTTATATTAACGTTCTCACCTTGCTGAACATTTAAATATGAACTCGAATTTACCAATAAGTTATTAAAAGTGGTCGTAGCATTAACTTGGAGGTTAAAATTATACGCGTGAGAAGAATTCTTTGCCACGCCTGCCCTAAGCACGGCAGTCACGTTAAATTGACCGAGGTAATTCGTCAGCTCGACGCCCGTGAAGGATTTGCTGTATGTTCCCGACACGTCAGTTAGTAGAGAATCAAGCAGGAATTCAGAACCATTGCCAAACGTCACGTTTGTAATGTATATATCCACGTATCTAGCATAAATGGGATCACTTCCTGAAAGCACGTTTCCCTGAATCGTTATGCCGTTTTCGCGATATTGAGCATTGTATCGAGTGCTTCCGCCAATAGAAAGAGAAATAGTAAGATTATTCACGTTATTATCGAACACAAAAAACGTGATAATGTCAGATGTAGATGCAATGGAAGTTGTTCCATTGAACAATACAGTTATTGTATTAGTTCCTAGGGAAAATAGGGGCGTTACCGTCGTGGTGATTTGAAAAAGACCGTTAGCATCGGTAAATGCGGCACCGAGAGTAATCCCATTGAGATGGATTGATATATTTTGATTTGAGAAAGGAGCCGTCCCAGCAGTATTTTTCAAGTACCCCGTAACAACCACGGGTTCACCCATTTGTGCGTAAAAATTCGTGCTTCCATTCACCAATAATGTAAAGAATTTTGATGAAGTAGTAACATTAAATTCGGTCACGTTATAGGAAGTATTTGAAAATGCACCCATGAACCGGGCCGTTGCGTTGAAATATCCCAATTTATCGGAAGTGGGTGGATCAAAATCAGTATATGGAGTATAGGTCGTTTGATAAAACCCATTTACTTGGGTGATTACAGTCCTATTCAGCGTGGAATTCAGGTAAATTTGAACAGTTCGACCGACAAGACCGACACCCCCCGAATCCAATAGAGATCCCGATAACGTGACTTGTTCGTTCCAATCAAGTGTACTCCTTGATGCGTTAATATTCAATACCGTTCCATTGAAAACATAAATGTCCACTGTAGTTGAGCTATAATTGTAATAGTTTGTTCCGTAAAACGTGAGCAGTATTTGTTGGTCGCCAAGCAAGGTTGCATTTTCAGGCATGTCAAACGTGATCGTGAAGTCACCATTTGCATCAGTGGTACCACCACCTAATTCCTGCCCTAAAATGGAAGCGTTGACTATCATGTTGGATGATGCATGGCCAGTATTATCCAAGAGCGAACCCGTGATTTCAAGAGTTTCATTTAATTGGCAATACATCTTGCTCGTCGTGCCATTCACGAGTGTATTTGCAATGGAAGTAGTGTAATTCAATTCTATTGTTTTATTATACCAGCGAACCACTTGGATAGGTTGATCACTTGTACTATTAAATATCGACACGTTATACATGTCCGCAATGTCAATATCACTTCTAGGGACGATAAACGTGTGAGTGAACTCGCCGTTAGCATTTGTTGTATTTTGAGTCGACGAGATCACGGTATCATTAAAAATCACTTCGTAGTTAAAATCAGCAAACCCACCTTGTGGATGAAGGGTTGCATTCAATAACGTGACGTTTCCCGATATTGTAATCGATGTGGTTCCAATCGTCGCAACGGAAGGCGTGACGGAGAGAATGTGGATTTCTACAAGATGTGCTACGGCAGGATCATGAGCGGATACACACGATCCTCGGCTACTATTTCCACGATAAACGACATACACGTCAACATTACCAACATCATTTAATGGTACTTCATGAACGAAACTAAAATTTCCATTGGCATCAGTTTTGACGGAACTCAAATTGAAATCACCAGAGCTGTTTGACCAATGAAGGTCAACATATTCTCCAACGATAGGTGTCACGCCATCATCTTCGACGAGAGTACCGTTCACGGTTGTATTATGTCCCGCAACGATTGGGAATCCTGGAATATCGCTATAAACGGTCTTATTTTCAATTGTCGAGCCAACCCAAAGGTTGATTGTATAGTTACCACTCACGTTTTCTGTTCCAGAAATGTAGAGATAATTGGGTAAAATATAATTGTAAGGAACAGGCCATTCAATTGAAAATGTCCCGTAAAATGCAGCCGTAAGATTGAAATATGCTCCTGCGGGATGAGTAGAAGACACGGAAAAATTCCCTTGGAATCCGGTTGGTGTTGTATATTGGTTTCCAGATTCAAAGGTACAATTTTGATTAGGACTTGAGATATTAATGTAATATCCATGAGGATAAAGTGCTTGATGCGTGACGGGATCTTCGAATAATCCTGATGCCGTAAAATTCTCTCCACGAATTAGGGGGTCTGGAACCACGTTTGATAACGTAATATTGGTTTCACCAGTTAATCCAATCGTCGTGGCATTCATGACTGCTTTAAAAGAACCCAAAATGGGATGAGGACCGACAACATCCGAAGTCGTGAAAGTCGTATTTGCTTGCACGTAACCGGAATCATTAACGGGTTCATCAACAATGATAAAAGTATCATTCACGAGATCATAAAAGCTGATGTTAATTTTTTGATTCAAGAGATTTGTCTTGAGAATTTGATTATCACGCCATAGGGAAGCCGTGAATTCGATCCCCGTCCCGCGTGATACAACACTTGAAGAATTAAAGGTAACATTGACATCATAATGCATTGTTCTGACTTTTTCATCAGGGATTCGAGCGGGATACCACGTGCCTCCACTACCTTGGGTTTCATTATACATGTATTTTGGAAGGGGAACGGGATCAAATTGTACCCAGTCACCAAAGCCCAAATCATCTTCAATCCAGACTTCAGCCCAGAAATGCTCGTTACTAATCCATTTATAATTGGAAGGATCTAATTGAATTCCACCATATACAAGTCGAGATGATATGCCCAGATCTCTCAAGAACATGACAAATGCAGTTGAGATTTGTGCAGAGGTTCCATATCCATTTTGGAATAGTGCATCAAGATCATATCCCGTTCCGTTTAATTCAGGCGTGAAGGAAAAGTTAGTCTTGAAGTATTCCATTACTGCCAAGACGGTATCATTTACCGTGGTAAGTGCAGGATGATTGCGAAATTGGTCAATTTCATCACGTATATATTGCGGAATGTAAGATACAGACGTGTAATTAATGCCCGAACCATCATTTGGTGATCCCGGAGAGCCGATCGCATTCATGTTGCCTGCCCATGCATCGAAATCACCATTATAACTTCCATTGTATGGCACGCTATAGGTTACTTGAAGCCATGTTGGATCGGTTAAACTTACAGAACCTCCTATTGACACGTTCCAGTATATAGCACCATAATTCACGTCATAGAGTAGATCGCTTTGATTTATTGTTCCTGAGCCGGACATTTTAGTAACATTAAAAGAGCCGTCAATCATGTTTGCAATTGGAGATAAGACTGGAAGCGGATATAACGCCGTCCCGTTGGTAATGGCAACGAGATCAATAGTAATGTTATATACTTGTGCAGCGGTAACATTTGTAACGTTGGCATAAGTAACGTTGGATTTTGTCCACGTGCTGGAATCAAATTCATCGTAAGAATTCATCTTCCAGTAGGAACGGTTCGTGGACGTTGCGGGTTCTGCTTCAAAGTGCGTGCCGCTGGGACCGAAATCACCAAAGCCCCACACACCTTCGCCACCTCCAAATCCAGCACCTGCAACGGTTCCTTCACCATCGCCAAATGCTCCACCTCCGTATTCGCCCGATCCACCCGGATTACCCGGAGGACTCGCATCTAAATCACCATCGCCTCCATTAAGATCACCCCAAGTATTGTTATCGCTCGTTGGTGGAGTGAATCCCGTAGAACTGGAAGGATCGAATGGCCACCACATTCCATAGGAGGAATTTATCGGGAGATATACTTCAGTCCAAGCATGTGCATTCATGAATTTAACAACTTCATAAGTTCCACTTCGGTCTCCCACGGAGAAGCCCGATATATAGCGTGTTGGGATACCCATTAATCGCAATAATACCGCATGAGCCGCTACGAAATCGTAGAAAATTCCCCATCCCCTATTATACATGAAATCATATACAGCATCAACACCAGCAGGGACTTCATATACGGAAATTGTACTGCTATATGGGTCTGAAGGGTCAATACCCAGATATTGAAATGGATCATAACTGAATGATTGAGTCAAGTTATCAATAACAAATTGAGATTTTTCATATACAGAGGTTCCAGAAGCAGGATCGGCATCTAATTGAGCCGCATAAGTCTGGACGTATGACCAACCAATAAGAGGAGTTGTTGGGGTCTGAGTATACTGTGAAATAATACTACTAGGAATTAATGAAGCTGAAGAATTTTGAGCAGAAAGAGGCAGATCCACATCCTCGAAGATAATTTCGTAATTTGCGAGTAGCTCATGTCCTGTTAAGGGACCCGCTGTTGCAGTAATGGCACCGTATCCATCTTCCTGCAAGATTTCAGTATAATCAGGAGCGGGATTAACATATCCTCCACTACTAAAGGAGATCGTGATGTCGTCTATTCCTAAATTACCTGTAGGCTCGTCATGAAGTGGAACAGTCTGTTCAATCACGTCGGCACTATCGATGTTGCTTTTATTAAAGATAAGTGTTTGAGCATAAGAAGTGCCTGTAGGCGTTGCCAACGTATCATAAGATAAAGAAGAATCACTTATCGCCCACGAATTTGTGCCATCATAAACATCCATGATGTATTGACGCCAATAGTGTTCAGGCACGCCTTTAGTGGCATTAAAATATTCTGTATCAAATAAATCTAAAAGATCATCAAAATTATCAACATTATCAAGAAGATCTAGAAGAAGATCATCAAAATTTTGTAAAAAATCAAGAAGTCGATTGGGATCAATTTCCGGCACGATAGAGCCATTAGGTAAATCTTCCAATCGAACATCTCCAATATTCATATTCAAACTAAGAAACAAGGGAATAGGTAAAAGCGAAAAAATCATTATTCCAGAAAAACATAAAGAAAATAAAAGAGCAAAAGTAAGATATGGATGACGAATATACCGCTTGCTCGGTGTTTTGCCACCCGAAGAAGCACCATCTCTCAAAGACATACAAAATCATCCTAAAGTGATTCAACAAACTTTTTTCAAAGATTTCCAGTAAATATTATTTGTAGCTCATAATATAAAATTCTTAATGAAAATGAATTATCTCATTTTTTTAATGCTTACTGCTGAATTTTTGAATAATCCGCCTTATGAACAGATCAGGAGAAGAAAGTTCATTTTAGTTGCTTTGACCAATTTAAATATTTAAAACGATTTGTATTTGGTGAAGAAGATTGTTTCGAGGAAAGTTCATCGTATTGGATGGTATTGACGGAGCTGGGACCACCACTCATTGTAGATTACTAGCTGAATGGTTCTCTTCAATGAATTATGAAGTTTTGCTAACGAGGGAGCCAACAGATGGTAAAGTGGGAAAAATCATTCGACAAATCCTACAAAAGAAAGAACAAAAAACAAGACCCATATTCGATGCGTTGCTTTTTGCAGCAGACAGACAAGATCATCAGGATCTAATAAAATCAGCACTCAAAGAAGGAAAGACCGTAATTTCAGATAGATATCTCGAGTCGAATATATGTTATCAAGGACAATACCTTGATATTGAATTCATCAAGATGATCAACAAGGACATCATAAATCCAGACGTGACTTTCATCTTGGACATTCCCGTGGAAATCAGCTTTCAAAGAAAGGAAATGAATGAAAAGTTTGAAAAAAAAGAACTTTTAAAGGAAGTCAGAAAGTGTTTTTTGGAACGTGCAAGGAAGAAGAAGCACATTATCATCACCTCAGAGGGCACCATTGGGGAGACTCAGAGAAAGATTAGAAATTCGCTCAATCTGGGGCTTTTTTAGAAAAAAGTTGATTTTAACGACTTCAAGACCTTGGTTAGCCATTCTTCCATTGGATCGATGGCAAGCTTTGGGTGATATTTGGCATAAGTTTCATAGTATTTCCGTTGAATCGTGAGAACTAGGTCGCTATTTTGTATCATTAGTTTTTTCAATTCATTTGCTCGGTTCATTATTTCTTTTCTTGTAACTCCTTGCATCTCGTGCGTGATGGCTCTTGTATAATCTCCGTTATTAGAAATTGTCGTTTCGGAAAAAACCATGAATTCTTCAAATGATTTGAACTTGGGAGTGATTCCGTATTCTGAGGCTCGCTCATAGAGTTCAAGGGTTGGAAAGATGCAAACAGGCGTGACCCAGCGAGGGATTCCACCGTTTTCGATGGTTTTAATGATGAATTGTTTTGTTTCTTGCATGTCTTCTTGAGTTTCGCGTGGGAGCCCAACCATCCAGTATGTCACAGGGCGTATTCCGTTTTTGCACGTGGTGGAGAGAGTCTTGAGAATGGTTTGCCTTGAATACTGTCGGTTCATGCTCCTTAGTAATTTTTCAGAGCCGGTTTCTATGCCATAATCAATGGAATCAACACCTGCAAGGGATAAATCATGAAGTATCGTTCCTGATAGGCTTCCAGGAAGCACTGCCAAGTTAAACATGTCGATCTTGTCAATTAGGCCCTGATGTTTTTGTATTTCCAAGGCATAATCGTGTAGAACCTTCGGTCTGCAATATATGTAATCTTGTATTGCGATTTTGGATACATCTCGCAGGAGATATTTGAGTTGAGCAATGATCCAGTCGGGGGAATGGACGGTCAGAGTCGTTCTTGGAGATAGACAACTCGTTGAATACGTGTTTCTATTTCCAATGCAATACTTGCAGGAATAAATGCAGGGACCGCGGCAGGTATTGATCATTCCAAAATCAAACGGTGGCTTTAATTTAGGTTTTACGATTCGTAAGGAGTAAGGAGGTAGTTGATCTATGTCCTCCACGATTTCGGGCGGTCCTGTATTGATAAGTCTTCCGTTTTCCCGCACAATAATGCCTTTAACGTCCATCAGGGGTTTGCCACGTTCTTTTTTTTCCATCACGGATAAAAACGTTTTTTCAGCTTCCCCAATACAGGTTCCATCAATGCACTCATATTTCTTTAAAATATATTCTGCAAAAATGGTTTGATGAACGCCACCTAAAAGGATTTTGACGTTAGGGAGAAGTTTTTTTATTTCACTTGCGAGTTGGATGGCTCCTTTCGAAAAGTGCAACCAATTCAATTCAATTCCAACGACTTGAGGAGATGCCCCTTTAATCATGTCGATGATGTTCTTGGTCGTCAGACCATGCATGTAAAAGGCAGGCATATTCCAGCATTCAACGTCGAAGCCTTCGCGTTTAAGAAATGCAGCCACGCTCAACATTCCATAGCCCATGATGATAGTGGACATGAATGAAAGGTTTGCTTTCTTTGGATCAAGCGTCGGGGGGGGGTGAAGAAACAACACGTCCATTTAGACCACGAAAATTTACTAGATGATAAGTATTTTAAGTCAAAGATTGAACTTTATCCTGAATCACGAAAAGATTACTAAAAAGTGAACTTGTCATGACGGAGAACGAAAAGAAAGACGTGGAAGAATCTGCCGAGGAAAAAGAGGAAAAATCGGAAGAAGAAGAACTTGCTGAAAAGCTTGAGTATCATCGGCTGGCGGGTTCGATTTCGAAGGAAATAGAACCACTTGCACGTTCTTTAGTTAAAGTTGGAGCAAATTTGATTGACATTTGTTCCCAAATAGAAGAAAAGATACTGGAGAAAACAGGAACCAAAGGCGGAATGGCTTTTCCCTGTAATATTTCTCTGAATAATATTGCAGCACATTATTCTTCACCTCCTGGGGACCAAACCGTGATCAAGGAAGGAGATCTCGTTAAAGTGGATTACGGCATTCACATGGACGGGTACATCTCGGATTTTGCATTCTCCGTCTCGTTTAACCCTGAATATGATAAAATGGTTGAAGTTGCGAGTAAAGCAGTAAAGGCCGTCATTGCAGCTGTAAAGCCGGGCGTCAAGTCAAATGAATTAGGTGCCATTGCTGAAAAAATCGCAAAAGAAAATGGTTATCGAACAATAATTGACTTGTCAGGTCATTTACTTGAGAAGTGGGAGCTCCATGGTAAAAAAATCATCCCGAATTTTTCAACACCATCGGGGACAAAGTTGGAGGAGAATGAAGTCTATGCAATGGAGACTTTTATCACGACTGGCTCAGGAAACATTCATGACATGAACACGTGTTACATATACCAATTATTACCGATCAGAAGATTCCCACGTTCGGCTCCAGCCCGTAAAATCCTCAAGATCATAGGAAATAAGTATAAGACACTTCCATTTGCCAAGCGATGGTTAGCCAAGGAAGTCGGGTTCGGCTATAACTTGGGCTTAAGAGAATTAGTCAGACTCCGAGCATTGCATGAATTTCATCCACTGGCAGAAGATAAAAGAGATGCCGTAATTGCACAAAGAGAAGTCTCGTTTATCGTGACAAAAGATGGGGCAGAAGTGTTTAATTGGGAATTTGATGACATTTAAACAATCATGCAAGTCGTCATCTTAGCTGCAAGTTTAGCATGTTTTTAGCATGGTCAATGATTTTAAGCATGGTATCTAACGGGCGCTCGATGAGATCGGGCATTTTTTCATGAAGCACTTGACGCAGTTTTGACCTTGTTTCAGGAGTTAAAAATGAGAAATCGGGAAGCTGAATCAAATCCTTATTTATTCGTACTTTTCTTGTAGTGCGTTGCCCATTTTCATCTAAATATGGGCGCAAATGTATGGCATCAGAAAACGGGATGACACCACGTTTTAAAATCCCGATCATGAACTCAATCGGTTCTTCATATTTTGTTATTACTTCCCAGCTTCCTGCAAAACCGATGTAGGTTTCGAGAGTTGGAGCGCTTATTTCCATGTTTCTTATATTATAGTCATATTTTATGGGGTTGACGCGACATCTTTTTTCGCCGAAATCTAAAAGAGCAGAGTTTATGTTTTTAGAGGAGATGACACGATTGACCTTGCTTCGATAAATCGTGAGAGACTCGATTAGTTCAGTTGAAAGGTCTATTAGATTATCTTCATTTATTGTCGAGTGATGAAAATCGACAGCAACCATGTTCGCATTCAAACCGTTTAATAAGAAAATTTCTAAATCAGGTGGAAATTGGAGTTCTCGGGTTAATTCTCGAAAAACTTCACTTAACAGAGGTTCGAAAAGGATTTCATCACCGTATTTCTGCACTCGTTTAAGAAGAGTCTCGGCACTGACAGATCCATATATTGGAGCTTGAAATGCATCCTTGAAAATATCGGTTCGACTCGTGAACTTCGTATGAAGTAGGTTGTTCCGTCGCAGGACATCCCGGAAAAAGGAACGTGCTATATCCACGGTCCGCTTGTTAATTTCATCGTAGATGTCATCAGGATTAAAATGAAATACTGAAAAAACGAGGTTTTCGCTAATCGGAATGGATGCCTGAATCTCAAGAATTTTATTCGAAATCTTAATTTCGTCGGACTGTTTTGGTGAATCAAGAGAGACTATCTTTTGATTTAGCATTTCAGTAAGAGCATATTCCTGACTAAAACTCTTTAAAGACTCAATAAATCCGAAAATGATTTGATCATCATCACCCTCAGGAAACGAGTAGATATATATGCCGTGTTTTGACCCCAGTATGATTTTTGCTTCCCGTTCTTTGAGGATGAATCTATTTTTCGTAGGAGGGTTATAATCTTCATCAAAATGACTTATTAGTTGGTCGATTTTTGGCTCGATAAAACGAAGTTGGTCGATCGTCGACACGCTGCTCAGAAATGTCAATCGTTCTTTCTTTAGTTTCCGCCGGGTTACGAATAGATCCTGCCCTATCTGTAGCCAATCACCGTCAGTAAAGCAGACCCTGAAGGCATTTCGAATTGTCATGTGAGTGGGTTTTCGTTTCCTGTCGAAATATTTAGGAGTGTAGATATACAACGAGTTATGTTCGTCATCAACTTCAGGAGCAGATATTTCTTTCAAAGGATTGAAAAAAATGGCACAAATTGGCAAGTATTTCTCGCAAAGATCTTGAAACTCGTATTGATCCATTTTATTCGGTCTCATAAGCTTGAATCTGTTGTGATAGTGTCCCCTTTTACAGCTTAAATCAAGCAAATTGAAGGTTTCGTTTTTTCTAAGTACAAAAAATTCTATTCTTTAAGAATAAAAGATTTATCTCCATCGAGCTGGATTCATTTGATTAGCCCGATATTTACTTCGTTAACGTGCAGATCTTTTCTTTCTAGATGCAGGTTTTTTATCGAGCATTAATTTCAACTCGTTGGCATTAAGATAACTTAAATAAGACACTTGACATGATGTTTTCTATATCAATTACCGAAAATCAGTCATCGAGCAAATATAAAATGGATTTTAGATTTATCTCGACTTTTCATGCAAAGGTCAATCAACCAGATCTCACGATAACTGTGGGTTATAATCAAAGCACGCCCAAAATGATTAAATTACTCAACGAGTATAAAGGAGATTCCTTCATTCATAGTGGAAATTGGTGGAACATCAAGCCAGAAACAAGAACTCGAGAAGTCGTATTGGAGAAACAGGAACAATTATGGATCAAGGGAAAAACGATTGGTTTCATGTCATGTAACATTCCTGCGAGCTTCGAGCGTGCAGATTATTGGAACATGCCCCAAAAAGCGCGCATTAAAGCCATCGAAAAGTGTCTTGAGAATGCAGATTGGGCTTTAGAACACGTAAAAAATCAGGTTCCGATTTATTGCTCTCTTGAGGTTTGCACTCACGACGAAGCCAGAAAATGGTTCAGAGAAGCATTGGATCGGGGACACACGCATTTCTGCCGTGGAGTTGCAGAGTTTTTGAGCAAGCCGAAATATCGAAAAGAAGGGCTTCTTAAAGTATTCGAAATCGTCATTGGCGCAAGATCAGTCTTGGGAGATAAGCCATTTCATTTATCGGGAACGGCCAGTCCATATTTGATGCCCATTTTCTGTTATTTGGGCGTGAGTAGCATTGACGGTTCGACACCAGTCACTTCAGCTCTTGGGAGAGGAACCGTGTACGACAAGTTTTTTCGAGGGCATAAAGTCCGCGAGATAAAAGAATGGAGTTGCGATTGTTCATTTTGTTCTCAATTTTCAGAAAAAGAAGTGATAAAAAATTTCAATGAAGATAACGTAGGACGCATGTTACATAATTTAGAATTATGGAAAAAGAATGTAAAAGAAATACAGGAATGTCATGATAGGACGGAATTGCGACAGTTAATTGAGAATCGAATTGAAGAAACGGGATCAAAATATTTAAAAAGGCAGTGGGAACGTGCAATTGACCTTCTTACAAAGTTAAATCATGATGTTTCATGAATTTAATAATATTGATGTTTAAAATTCAATCATTAGAAAAAAAGACAATAAAATCGCATGACTTGATGTGCATGTCTTATATAAAAATCTACTTCATCCCGATTGTAGATGAAGAATCTGGAGAATTGGTTTATTCTTTCGAATTGTTCAAAGAAGTTCGAGTGATAGACGCATTGGTCATTGTCATGCCAAATGAGTTCTCAATTCAATTGGATTTCGAACCAGAAACCGTCCACCCATCAAAAATCGTCAAAATGACGTTATACGACATTTTACAGACTTTTCCTGTATTGACAAAAGCCAAAAGAATCATCATTTATCATGAAGGAGAACTTGATCGTGCAGGCATGGAATTGGGAGGCGTGATAAATGCGCTTTGGGGGCAATACTCCTCGCCAGATAATTCCGATCATGTCATGGATTCGATCTATATATCACGTGAATTTTATAATTGGTTGAAATTCTTTGCAGCAGAGCTGCAGGATAAGGACCTGTTAGATTCACTTTCAAAATATCATCAGCGTGAAGGATTGGTCGATTTTGATTTAGATGATGATTTACATGACATTATAGTGCAGCGAATTATAGAGGAACGCAGGCTGATTTTAAAAAACAGGAGAAGAATAAGAAAGTCCATGGCGAAAGTGAGCATTCCTCTAGAGAAAGCATTCGAGAAAAAAGCATTAAAAAAGTGGGACCGCTTATTCAAGGATGGTATAATCTTATATTACAAGCCCGGTGAAAAGCCCATTCTTTAATTTGAGTTATCAACTTCAGATTTAGATTTAGAATTCAGAAATTTTTGCTTTATTTTTTCTTCTAACACGTCAAGATCGCTCATTAGTTCATCTTCATTCATGTTTCTGACCGAGCCAGCAAAGATGATCGTATTTTTCGCATTAATGATGAGGTTGCTTCCAGCCTGAAAGGAAAAGGTTGCAATGCCTTCTTCACGCACTAAAATGGACGTTTTACCTTTTAATTTTGGTTCCCGCTCGCATTCGATTGAGGCATTTATGAATCCGAGAAAATTATAAATAAATCCTTTATTTCCTTCTACTTCAATGATTTTAGGGAGCGGGTATACGTGCTCCACGATCCCGTACCCGAGATCCTCTAACACGTCCATCATTTGCATGTGGATTAGATTGGGGTTTTCTTGAGATGAGATGATGATTTCCTTGAAACCCAGAAACTCGTTTTTTAGTTGAAATCGAGTAGGGAGACGTGATAATTTAGAAACATCCTTTGCCGGTAACCTGCCATCAGGAGAAGGAGGTTTTCGATGTTTCACGCGATCAAGGATGTAAGGTTCAATGTCTTCTATTTCTTTTAATTTTTCTAGTAGCGAATCCTTGGATGAAAGATCGGGTGGTTCCGTTGTTGTGGTTTTTGGAGCCATTGTTTCAGGAGTTAATGTTTCTTCGAAATCCAGCTCTTCTTCTCGTGGTGTTTCTTCTTCCATTTGTTTTTCTTGGCTTTTAAGAGGTTTTTCACGTTCTTCTTTTCGCCGTTTTAGTTCTTTTTTATCCATGGTTTTTGCAAATTCTTGCAAGAGCTCGAGCAATTGAGGAAGAATTGGAGACGGAACTTGTGTTAAAACGTCCTCAATAGAGCCGGATGTGGAGAAGACGCTGATCGATAGGTCTTTTGTTAAAAAGTCCAATACTTCTTCATCTTTGATGTATTTATCATTAGTGAATTTGATGATTTTTTTAATCAATGCGTGATTTTCTTGGAGTTGCTCTAATTTTTTCATTTCATCTTGGATTTTACCGAGAGTTTCTTTATATGAGTCGAACTTGCGGATGTATTCGATGGAATCGATCTTTCCCTTGATGCTTTGATCTTTCAAGATTTCCATTTTTTTTATAAGTGATGTCCGTTTCTGTTGTAAATCTTTCATTTTTTGATGAATTTCCGAAAGAGTGGTCATTAATTAATCCCCTTGAAGCAAGATTATCAGAAAAAAATGGTGGTTCCGGCGGGCTTCGGACCCGCGATCTCCCGGTTATCAGCCGGGCGCTTTAACCAGGCTAAGCCACGGAACCTAAGACTTCACGACTTGCAGTTACAACTAATTTGATACTTGCATTATCTTTAATTTAGGTTTTTTTAGGTTTTCGGTTTTTCAAGCTTGAATCATTTTTAAAAAGTATTCGTGCAGCCTGACATCATCCAGCAGTTCGGGATGGAAAGTAACTGCAAGCACGTTATTTTGCTTGATGAACACGGGTTTTTCCTCGAATGAAGCAAGAATCTCTGTTCCAGGGTTGATATTTGTAATGACGGGTGCGCGAATAAACGTGGCTCGGAATGGTTCGGATCCCAGACAAGGAATGGACAAGTCGGCTTCAAAACTTTCTTTTTGAGGACCGTATGAATTTCGTTCCACGTGAATGTCTAAAACACCCAGAGTTTCTTGGGCAACTTGTCCGACATTGACGTCAGTGATGTTTTTTGCCAGTATTATGCATCCTGCACACGTGCCAAGAACTACCATGCCGTTTTGGATCTTATTCTTTAATAGTTCAAATGTTTTAGCTTGTGTCATCATTGAGCCCATGACAGTGCTTTCACCACCAGGGATAATGATTCCGGTTAGGGGTTCGATTTCGGATTTGGATCTCACGATGGAAACGTCAATCTCTTTCTTGAGATTGCGAGCCGCTTTCTTTACGGCTTCAGCATGAAATCTAAAGTCACCTTGATAACCTAGAATGCCTACTTTCATTTTCTTTGCCTCTTTGCTTCGGTCGAGATCATATGTTACTCCCGCGAATTTCCCATCGCGCTTCATCTACGGAAATATCCATGTCGATTCCGTCCATTGAGAGTTTCTCATTAACCATTTTTTGAGCTTGTAACACGATATTTGGATGATCGTAGAACGTGCATGCAAGCACGACTGCTTGAGCACGTACTTGAGGGTCTTCTGATTTGAAGATACCAGAACCAACAAAAATGCCATCGCATCCGAGAGACATCATGAATGCAGCATCGGCAGGGGTTGCAATTCCTCCAGCGGCAAATATTGTCACGGGGAGACGTCCCAATTCAGCCGTTTTTTTCACGATATCGTAACTCACCTTGAACTCACGTGCATATTTCATGAGTTCGTGTGGTTCATTCCTTGCGGCGTGTATTTTTCGGAGTTCTTCCTTGATGCGATTGAAGTGAACGATAGCGTGTTTAACATCCCCAGTGCCGGGTTCACCTTTACTCCGCAACATTGATGCCCCTTCTTCAATTCTCCTAAGAGCACTTCCGAGGTCCGTGCAACCACACACGAAGGGTGTCCGGAAGTCGTGCTTCCAGATATGATGTTCGGTATCAGCAGGAGTGAGAACTTCAGATTCATCAATGCAATCGGCTCCTACTTCTTCTATGATCCGAGCTTCACCAACATGACCTATGCGACACTTCATCATGATAGGAATTGTAACGTGAGAACGAATTTCCTCGAAGAGAGCACATGATGCCGTTCTAGCAATACCCCCAGACTTTCGGATGTCATAAGGAAGCTTGTCAAGTAACATTACGGCGACAGCACCCGCTCTCTCGGCGATCTTGGCTTGCTCTACCGTGGTTACATCCATAATGACACCTCTTTCCTGCATGTGAGGGAAACCTTTCTTAACGTTCCACGTGCCTTTCGTTCTTCCATTCGATTTGATCTGACCTGCTTCGTATTCTGTCAAATTTGGTCATCTTTTCTTCTTTTTTAGTGATCCCATTAAATAATTAAATCGAGATTGAAAATTAAACAATTGATATATGTCTTTTGCTTAGAAAAAATTTTCTAAAATTTCCTTTGATTGCCATCATTCATGCAAAGAAGCGAGAAAGATTTTTTATTTGTTTTAATAATTCATTTTCTAGTTCGTGTGGATGTTTTGAAATGAGAGTAGCACGTCGATTGGAATCCTTTGAGTATGCAATTCGTGAAATCAAGGCAGTTGCAAGTGAGCTTGAACGGAAAGGCAAGAGGATTTACAATTTTTCGATAGGGGATCCTCCTGCATATGGATTCACGACTCCAGAACACATTAAGGCTGCTATTAAAAAAGCCATAAGTGAAGACTATAATTTTTACATCGATTCTTTAGGAGATCCGGAGCTTCGCGAGCTCGTGGCTAAAAAAGAATCTCAAAAAGCAAAAAGCACGTTTACTTCAGATGACGTGCTCATCACATCAGGCGTGAGTGAAGGCATTTTTTTTGCGGACGCTGCATTGGTCGAGCCCAACGATGAAATTCTGATTCCGGGACCTTCATATCCACCATTTTCATCCTACGTGAAGTTTTTTGGAGGCCGTCCTGTTGAATATGCACTTGACTCCAGCCAAGAGTGGCAACCGGATCCTGATGAGATTCGCAAGTTGATAACAAATCGAACCAGGGCCATTGTCATCATCTCTCCAAATAATCCCACGGGTGCGATGTATTCAAAGAAAAACTTGCAAGCGATCATAAACATCGCTGGCGAGCACGACATACCGGTAATTTCGGACGAGATTTATGAAAAGTTCGTTTATGAAGGTTCTTTTATCAGCACTGCGAGCCTTTCAAAGGACGTGCCCGTGATCATATTTTGCGGCTTTTCGAAAACGTATCGAATGACCGGGCTACGCTTGGGTTACATTGCATATCACGATCAAGAGGGAAAGCTTGAGGAAATGAAAGAAGCAATAAAAAAGATGGCTCGTATCAGATTGTGCGCAAATGCTCCTGCGCAGAAGGGTGCAATTGCTGCATTGACAGGTCCTCAAGATCACATCGACAAGATGATTTCCGAACTCTTGGTAAGACGAGATTACTGCTGTGATCTTTTAGAAGACATACCACAAATTCAATGTCATAAATCCAAGGGTGCCTTCTATTTATTTCCGAAGATTAAATACCAGGGAAGATGGAAAAACGATAAGGAGTTTGCTTTAGATCTATTAAATAAGACGGGAGTACTCGTTGTATACGGTTCAGGGTTCGGAGAACATGGAAAGGATCATTTCAGGATGGTTTTTCTTCCTCCCATGGATGAGATCAAGGCGGGTTTAGAGCGCTTATCGAGTTTCTTCAAACAAGGAAAATGAGAACCGATTTCCTTTTCTAATTTAAAAAACTAAAAACATTCATTTCTCATTCAGGAAATTTAATAAGAATGATCTCGAATTACTTAAAAAAATGAAATTCAAATTAAACTAATGTTTTTACATCGAAAGGATGCCAAATTAAAAAACGTAAAAAGTGATTCCTGCATTGACGGACGAATTAATCGAGCGTGGAAAAAAACGCGTTCAGAAATGGCAAAAAAAATATCAAAAAGGAAAGCCCGCTGAGGGTATCTTGATTTATCCTCATTATCATTGCATCTACTGCAATGTCATGATTGAGAAGGGAGAAGAACATTTAGAAATACCAACACAAGATAAATCATACCCCGGCGTCGATCACGTCTGTAAGAAGTGCAAGGCAAAAATCAAGGAAAAAGAAGAAAAAAAATCGTGGTATAGGCGTCTTGGCTCGACCAAAATCATAATGATTGCCGTTGCCATAGTTGCCATTGTCGTGACCATTGCCATCATTTTTTGGTTGAATCCTTTCCTTCCTCCCTGAATTATCTGAATGATGAAAAACAATTGAAGGGCTTTGGCGGACGCGGAGTGATTTGAACACCCGGTTTCTTCCTTTCTCTCCTTTTTAAAGAAGCCCGGAGGGAAGCCTTTTTAAAGAAGCCCGGAGGGAAGTGCTCTATCCAAGCTAAGCCACGCGTCCAGATTAAAAAAATGGTGGGCACGCCGAGATTTGAACTCGGGATCTCCTGCTTTCTCCATCAATTCAAGCGATTGATTCCGCAGGCAGGCGCTCTTTTTGGGATCTAATTGCATGCAAGCAAGGTCAATCCAAACTAAGCCACGCGCCCTTGCAATTCACAACGGCTTTCATTTTAAACGAAAACGTTAATTCCAACAAAATTTTTCTAAAAAAATTAAAGATAAATTTTGCCATTTTTGCTATCTGAAATCTGATTTTAGAAGCTTATCTCAAACTTAGCCGTCATCACTTTTTTGATGGCTTCGATTAAGTCAGCTGCTTTTTCATAATATTCTCTTGTCTTGTCATTCGAATAAAAAACTAAGACCGCATAATCACTTGTTTCTCGTGCTTCAAATAACTCATTAAGATTTTTACCAATCTTTACGTCGATCAGACCCTCTTTAATGACTCTCAAACCGAACATTGTGACAGTTCCACTATGGGATTTAGGAGAAAGTCCCAAAAGATATAATAGTCCTCGAGCTGCTAACAATGCAGCATAATAGGATCTACTGATTGAATCATCGTAACGGTCTTTATCTAACAGTATCTTGGCACTCAATAATTTTTCTTCTCCTCGCATGACTAATTGTCTTGCAATCTCCTTTATTTCCTTTTCCATAATTTTTTACCCTCTTTTATTATGTTATCAAAAAACGGTTCTTTCACGTGTTCCAAATCGTTTGGCGTGATGTATTTTGCACTAATAACGACAGATGTATCTAAATAAATAGCATACTTGAATTCAGAAAATCGATATCTTGTCTTTTCTATATTGCTAGTTACTAGAAGTAGGTCTATATCACTCATTGGAGAAAAATCTCCACGCGCAACTGACCCGAATAAAATTATCGCACTTAGATTTTCATCCGTTTTAGGATATTCCTCTGAAATTTTCCTTATTATTTCATTTTTATGAAGCAGTAGCACGTTTCTTTCCTCAAATATTTGCCTATAAACAAGTAATATATTGCAAGGATTTAAAATTTTTAGGAGAGAAATGAAAAAAAAGTATTTATTGGTCGAAAGTTCGCCTACTTTGCTGATTAAACTTTTACAACCCATCTAAAGGGGTCAGTTTCTTCGCATAACTGAATCTTGGTCAACAAATCATAAAGCTTTTGAGTGATAGAACCTACTTTGAAATCGTTGAATACGTGTTCTTTTCCTTCAAAGGCAATTGAGCCGATTGGCGTGATTACTGCGGCAGTTCCGGTGCAAAAGCATTCTGATGCTTTAAACACTTCGTCATAAGGGATGTCTCGCTCTTCCACGGTCATGT
>JALGVI010000037.1 GCA_029838215.1 Candidatus Helarchaeota archaeon
GTGGATGAGCCGGCACTCGATCCTTTATCCCAGATGATCTCTCCTCGCATTAAGAAACCAAGATCAAGCATGTCCTTGGCAATGAATGAATCCAAAGGAATGTATGGCTTCCGACCTAGGTTTGCCACGTTTATGCAGGCTCTACCTCCAGGCACGAGAACGCGTTTTGTTTCCGTCCAGACACTCTTTAAAAATTGTAGATATTCAGAAAGAGTGTAATTCCGGTCATAATCCTTGCCAACATTGTACGGAGGGGACGTTATCATTAAATGAACGCTATTATCAGGAATATCTCCCATTTTTTCAGAAGATTTACACAAGATTCGGTTTAATAAGGAAGATGGCATCTCATTTTCAATGTATTCGATTTTTTTAGGAGGTTTTGATCCTTCATATAACTTGCTTGCATAGAATTCCGAAGAATCATGGCTTATTCGCCCGGGAGATCCAAAAGAACTTGTCCTTGTTCCTCTTTTGCGCTCTTTCTTCTTCATTTAAACCTCTCAATAGACTCAACTAATTCGAAGTGAGATAACAGTGTCATAAATCGGTGCTCGTTTAAATATTTGTTTCATCAAATAATAAAACTTGTTGTAATTAAAAATAGATGTCGCGAGATAGAGTTGAAAATGGAATCGTTAGTCATTAAAGAGGACTTGATGACGAATTACTTGGAAGAAGCAAAACAGAAGTATAAACACCTTTTTGGATACGTTTGCACGTCAGTACCTTTAGAATTATTAGATGCAGCAGGGATAATGCCGATACGCCTAAGAGGGATTGAAGCTCTTGATACATCTTTGGCAGACTCCGTTGTTTCTAAATACAACTGTCCTTACATACGGTGCGTGTTAAATATTGCTTTAGAAGGGAAATTTGATTATTTATCAGGCTTGGTTGTCACGAACAATTGTGACCACGCCCGAAGACAATACGATATTTGGTCCTACAAGGTCGTGAAAGACAGGAAAGATTTTTTCCTTGGATATATATCCACCCCACACAAAGTATCAGACCATGCTAAAAAATGGATGCGCGATGAATACGAGCTGTTTAAGAAGAAATTGGAAGAATTCGTGGGTCATAAAATAACGGAAGAGCAAATTAAAGCATCCATCAAGAAATTCAACGCTGCACGATCCATTCTTTGGAAGCTTCAAGAACTCCGTTCAGAAGAGAAACCGCGCTTGACCGCAAAGGAATTTTACAGTGCTTCAATTGCCTACACGCAAATTCCAATAGAAAAATTTCTTGAACACGCCTCAGACTTGTTGGAAAGTGCTCAAACGAGGAAACCCATTGAAAAATATCGGTCTAGGTTGATGCTTGCAGGAAGTGTCATTGATTCTTCGCAATTCTTTGATATTTTTGAAGAGTATAATTCCAACGTTGCCATGGATGAACTTTGTTTTGGAGTTCGGACTTGTGATCGGCTTATTGATGAAACAGGCGATCCGCTCAAGGCATTATCCAAGTTTTATTTTGAAGAATGCAAATGCCCGAAGATGATGGACGATACATTTCAAAGGCGCTTGGTAGATATTAAGCAAAATGTGGAGAAGTATAAGCTTGATGGAGTTGTATTGCAGCGAATAGAATTCTGTGACTTACACGGAATAGCAAATGCCATGCTAAAACACAAGTTGGAAGAAGATTATAAAATTCCCGTTTTAAGCATTGATAAAGAATATTTATCAGGTGATATAGCTCGTCTCAAGACTCGCATCGAAGCGTTCTTGGAACGGATTGAGAGGTGATCGTTCATGGGAGTTGAAGAAACAGCTGAAAATGCTGAAAAGCCCCCCGAGAAAAAAACAAAAAAAAGACAAATTTTGGATGATTTAATTGATGCCATTAGTTTCACACGAGATATCGTGAAACAAGTAATACCTTTATCAGATTTACAGATATTACGGTCATTTTTAAGATGGGGAACGCCTTCACTAATCCGAAATCTCGACACGCGGGGAGGAACGCGTCCAGTTCTGGGTCATCACTTTGTATTCCCACCAGAGATCTTCTTGGGTTATGACATGAGCCTTCTTGCGATGGAAGTCATTCCCTACTTCATGTCTGCTTTAATTTCATTTGGTGCGGAAGAACAATACGATGAAATGCACGCTTATGGCATTCCATTCCACACCTGTTCGGCTCAAAAAGGGCACCTTGGACTCTCATATGAAGGGAGACTTGATTTAGATGTCGTTGTCGCACCTTCTTCACCGTGTGATAACGGAGTCGGTGCCTATCAGTATTATTCTCAAATGGCAAACATTCCACTCATCGTCACGGACGTTCCCATGTATCAAAATGAACGCGCTTATCAATATTTTGCCAAAGAATTGGATGCAATGATCAGACAAGTAGGAGAAATAATCAAGCAAGATTATGACTTCGAAAAAGTAAAAGCCGCCGTTCAAAATACAAACGAGTCTATCATGTTGATTCGGGAAATAAACACGTTAAGAAAGCACGTGCCCAATCCAATTGAATCAATGTTCAATCCGCTATTGATTGGTTCACAATTCTTCATGACAGGACAGCCCGAACGTCCGCAATTTTATCAAGAAGTCATAGATATTGGTAAAAGACGAATAAAACATAACGATTATCCGGGAAAGGAAGATAAGATCCGGTCTATCTGGCCATACATGCCAATATTTTTTGATTTTGGTTTTTGTGAGTGGATGGATCGACAGTTAGGAATCGAGATAATTCTTGACATCTTTGGCTATTACATGTTCGATCCGATTGAAGATCAATCATATGATGGAATAATGAGAGGTCTTTCGGAATGGAGCATAAATTTTCCAATGATGCGACAATCGGTTCGTCTTGCCGAAGATTACATTGATGATTACGTGCGGCTTGCAAAGGAATTCAAGGCAGATTGCGCCATCTTTACAGTTCACATTGGATGCAAGCAATTAATTAGCTTGACACAGGTTTTACGAGAAGCACTCAAAGATGAATGTGGAATCCCGCTATTGATGCTGGACATAGATGTTGGAGATAAGAGATTTGTACCAACTAACGTTCTCAAGCAAAAAATGATTGAATTCAAAAAGACATTATTTTAAATCATTGGAGATGATTATAATTCCGTATTTCTTAGGTGTAGATGTCGGGACGTCTTACGTGAAAACAGTCTTGCTTGAAAATGATGCGGTAGTAACGCACCTGATTGACAAGATCGAAGGAAATCCAGGGATTGCCGGAAAGAACGCGATTAAGAAAACAGCAGAAATAGCCGGTCTGAAAGAAAAGAAAATACGTAAAAACATGGCAGGAACGGGGATCGGAATTCAAAAATGTCCTTTTATAAAGCATCAATATCCCGACATGGTCAGTGTCACGAAAGGCACGGTAACGCAAGTCCCTAGTGCAAGAACGATTATTGATGTGGGTGCGCTTTCCATCAAAGCCATTTCTCTTGCTGACGGTTCGGGAAAAATAAAAGATTATAGCGTGAATGACCGTTGCGCAGGGGGATCAGGCATGTTTCTGGAACTCATTTCAAAAGCACTTGAAATGTCGTTAGAAGATATTTCAAAGAAACCTCTTGAAATAAATGAAATTCATCACATTACCTCACAATGTTCCATTTTTGCGGAATCAGAAGTGATTTATCTAAAAAATGAGGGATATGATAAGGTCAAGATCGCAGGTGGTGTAAACGATTCGATAGCTGGAAGAACGCTATCCATCGTGCGCAAGCTGGACCTGAATCCCGACATCGTGATAACGGGAGGAATGGCAAATAACGAGCATTTCGTGAAATGCCTTTCGAATCGTCTGGGAATAAAATTAACTCGTGTTGAGAGACCTGAATATGTCGGAGCACACGGCGCAGCACTTTTAGCAAGAGATCGACTGAATGGAGGAAAATAACGTGTTAGTTGGTGGAATAGATATCGGATCTCTGACGGGCAAAATGGTATTGCTTGAAGACGATAAAATCAAGCATTATAAGATAATTCTTGCAAGACCCACGCCTCGTGAAACAACAGATGAATTGTTCAAGCACGTGTTTAATGATGAAACAGGAATTAAGCTGGAAGATGTCGAATACATTGTGGGCACGGGCTACGGGCGTCGAAAAATTCCACAAGCACAAAAAACAATTTCAGAAATAACCTGCCATGGAAAAGGTGCATTTTGGATCAATCAAAAAATTCGAACCATCATCGACATTGGAGGACAAGACTGTAAAGTCATCAGGATGACTCCAGATGGTGAGCTTGATGATTTTGTCATGAACGAAAAATGCGCTGCGGGAACAGGAAGATACCTGGAAATCATGGCAGACCTCCTTAAAGTATCCTTAGATGAACTGGGGACAATTGGCGAAAAAGTCAAGCATCCCTTGCACATCATGAATATATGCTCAATTTATGCAGCGCAAGAAGTCGCCCAAGCCATAAATGATGGAATCAAACCGGAAAAAATCGCTGCGGGTGTGAATTTTGCAATGGCAGAACGTGTTGCCATGATGGCAAAACGCGTGAACGTCCAACCTGAAGTTGCATTTACAGGGGGCGTCGCAAAAAATCAAGGCATCGTGAAATATTTATCAAAATTACTTGATGTTAAATTTCAGGCACTTCCCATCGACCCACAAATCATGGGCGCTGTTGGTGCTGCCCTTATTGCACGAGAAAGGAAGTTGTCCGAAATACGTCGTGAGAAGGAAAAATAGGAGTTTGAAAAGCATGGCAGAAACACAAAAATTTGATGTACCTGAAGATCGAATCCGACTTGGAGTAATAGCAAATTTATTGCGAATATATATTGAGATGTACATTGATGATAAACGAAAGAAACTCCTTGATGGATTAAATGGTGAAGAAATCGTTCTCGAATTTCCAAGTCTGGGTGGATCGGTACTATTCAAGATCTATGACCGGAGAATCATAGAATCAGTCGGCGATTCGGAAGATGCGGCAGCAACTCTCGTGCTGAAAAGTACGGGTGAAGATGTCACCGAAGACATGAGCCCAATTCTGGGCAACACGAATAGCATTTTTGGAATCCTGAAACTCTTGCCAATGATGGTAAAGAAAAACGTGAACTTTAAAGGCTCCGCTTTTAAGGCATTAAGATTCTTGCGAGTCATCATGATGGGAAATTCAAAAGAATTCAAAAAGCAAAAAAAACGATGGAAATTAATGCAGGAAGGCAAGCTCTAACGTTAATAATATGAAAATCTGTAAAAAAAATTAAAAAGGATTTGAAAATCGGTCAAGGTGCACGAAATCTTTTAGTTCTCGGCGAATATTCGTACCCCACGTTCCAAACTTCTTTTCATACCCGAGACGGAAAATGAGCATTAAGCGATATTTATCTTTAGGAATGTCCAGTATCTGCAATATTTGTTGAACTGACTCAGGAACCATCAATTGACCGCTTATCAACTCGGCACTAATTCCCAAATCATTCGCAGCAAGCCAAATATTCTGCATGACAGCACCGATGCTTAAAATTCCCCATACGTGGTGGAGAGGTCCGACTCCTCGAAGGCTCTTGTCATACAATACAAAAAGCAAGCATGAACAATTTTGCACGAAATAGGAATATAATTTCATTGCTCGGTCCCAAAAAACATCATCGTCAACCAAGGAGGGATTCTCCTTGAGATCCAAAATGAATTTTGGCAAAACATCCACCTGGACACCTGTTCTCTTATTCTCCAACTCTTCATCTGAAAAGCGCGTCCAATAGAAGTGTCCGTCAACCGCCTTTTTATCAAGCCTGAAACCCACTTCTGAGAGTTGTTTGATGACATCCTTGTCCTTCACGACGATGATTTCGAAAGGTTGAGAATTGTGCGGAGTTGGAGCATAACGTGCTGCTTCAAAAATCTTTCTTAAATGGGCATCTGGAATGGGTTTTTGGGTGTATAAGTATCTAGAACTTCTTCTATACTTGACTAATTCCTGAAAGTCCATGAGAATTACCCTTTTGGCTTACATATGATTTCTTTTATGCTCAAATCAAAGAACGTTCTCGTATACGCGGGTTTTAGGATTAATGCAGTATCGGAACCGCGCCCTTTTCCACCAATGCAAATAACATCCTTGTCCATCGCAATCAATCCCGCATCAGCTGCCATCAAGCTAATCTCGAGACAAACCTTGAAGCCATCACCAAGTATGGAGCGGAAAATCTTTCCAATGATATCGGCAGTCGTCCACATCGGAGGAGATAGACCACCTCGGAAACTTCGTCCAATCCCTGAAAGAGCATGAACTCCCGTGAAAATCTCGATTCCGAAGTCATTCATTATTTTTCGGTTTTCGTCTGTAAGCTCCTGAGGAATATCCTTTAAGAATCCGTTGGCGTGTGTGACGGCGATTAATTTGAACTCATCTTTCGGGTATTTTTCCGCGATTTTGGCACCCGTGGCTCCCGTTGTCGTTGCGAATACTATTTGATCAATGCCTCGACTTTTTGCCACGTCTTGCACGATCTCAAGCACTTTTTCCGTGTTTTTGGGTCCGGGTTTTTCAAAATAAAAAATCTTTTCTTCCATTTTGCATCTCATCCCAAGTTTTCTTTGAGATACTTCATTCTCCATTCAACGACAGGTCTCTAACACGTCATTTTCATCGGATCAAAACGGCTTTATCTTTTCATACATGTCAGGACCTATTTCTTGAATATATCCTTCGTCTAATAAATATTGAATGTAGAAATTCAAGCGAATTTTTATGCAAGTTTTGTCCATTTTCGGAGCCATGTTCGTTTTAAGAATTTCAAATCTTCAATATTCTTTTTCGCATAAGAATATAAAAAATAAGTAAGATACTTAGTTTCATATAACGAGAAGTCACTCGTGAACGATATGGTAACTAAAATGCATAAAAACCGCGATAATCGGATGAAGGAAGGAATTGAGCTTTACAAGGCGGGCGATTTGGATCGTGCTTTTAAAGTGTTTGAAAGAATTTCAAGAGATTTTCCGGGCGATCCGGAGAGTATTTTTAATTGCGGTGTGATTTTTGATAGTAAGGGATTGAAACGAAAGGCAATTGAAAGCATGCAAGAAGCACTTCATCGTGATCCCAATTTTGCAAAGGCGAAATTAAATCTTGCGGTTTATTATTATGAGATTGGCAAGGTAACAGAGGCAGCCAATTTATTACGTGAAACTCAAGCGATAAATGTCCCGGAGTGGATTAGGGAACGAGCGTTCATATTTCTAAAGCGATTGGAACACTCCATTCTTAAGGATCTAGCCATGAAGTCGGCTCAGATTGATAAAGGGCTAATTAGCGGAATAGGAATCCGAGAAATTGGTAAGAACATAGGCGTGTTACTGGGTAGACCCATAGCATATTGCGATCTTTCAACATCAGATAGAGGAAATATTTTCATCGTGAAGACCGAGGATGCAGTTTATCACGCACGCGTGGAAAATGGAGATTATTTAGAAATTAGAGATCAAATCGATGAAGATGTCGTGCTTTTTAGAGAACTTCCCGATGTTAAACTGGTTCATTCTGCGAAAGTTGAAGAAATCGAAGAACAGGTTGAACAGGAAAAAACATTTAAAGCAGAGATAAACTTCGACAATTCAGATTCAGGTTACGTGGAATTTCTTCAAGGACTCCATGTAATTTGCGAGCATTTAAAACGGAAACCAGATAAATTATGTTATATTCTTCACGGAATTAATGCAGGAGACTGGAAGGCTCCCGTGACATTCAAGCACGATGACTGGGAGGGAGCAATACAGGAATGCAAGGAAAATCCATATGGTTGGCAAATTGATTTTTACTTGAAACTCCCTGAAGGTGAAATTGAGGGTCATGCCAACCCCGGGTTTGATGTCGAAATCATTGCGTTGGGAAATCGAGGGATCGTTGAAACCGTTGAACGGCTCATTCTGAAAACCAAGCCAAAAAAAGTCAAAAAGCCAAAAAGGGCGAAGAAAAAGAAAAAAGCAAAGAAAAAATCTAAGAAAAAAACAGCTAAAAAACCCAAAAAGAGACGTGCTTCAAAAAGGAAGAAAAAGAAGAAAAGATAACTTCCATGGCAAAAGATATTTGCGTTTCGGTATTTCACGCGAAAAAACGGAAATTTTTGGAATACGTGTCAATCTTCGACATTTTCTTTGCCCAAGATCTGATTTCCGCGCTGCTTCATGTAACCGTCAATGATGTCGGCAAGATTTACGCCATCTAGAAGCAATTCATAGAATGTTTCACCCACATTTGAAATGCAATAGACTTTGTTTTTCTCGGTATACATTTTTGTATATTTTTCAATAACGCCCAAGTCCATTAACAAGTCAAAAAGCTGAGGCGTCAAGGCATTCTGAGGGAGATTCGGATATTCCTCTTTTAATTTATCGAAAATTAATTTCTTGTTTAATACGGGCTTTTGACCCTCAGGAGTGGGTGCCAATATTTTTAACAATTTGAGGAGAAACCCTTCAGATGCCATGTTATCTCACGATACTAAATACGATCCTCAATATTAAAAAATCTTAATGTTTCCTGCATAATATTTCATCACGAGATCTCACGGAGCAGAGACTTGGCTAAAATGCTTTTTTCTCTCTCTTTTTCGGTCCAAATATTGGAGCAAGTATTTCATTGATCTTGCTAATCGATTCGTGGAAGGAAAGTGCGGAATTCCATATTTATCAAGAAATTTTCTCAATCCTTGATACTGCCAGATGGTATTTTTATCTTCACGATCCACGATGGGAATCACCACGATCGTCTTACCGGTCTTTTTCTTGATTCTTGCAAGCGACCGGCCAAAACTCGGAGTGAAATCGCCCGGATAATAACCCGTTGTTAAACGAGAAAGAAAAAGAACGGGAATGCCAATGTCTATTTGGTCTTCTTTAAGTGCGATTTTCATCGAGTCCAATAGATATTCAGGCATGTGGCCGAGCGCACCAATATCTATTGGGTTTCTGAAAATGGTGTTTACATCGTTCAAAAACTTAGTTAAAGATAGTTGTGCTTCTTCAGAAATTGCTGGAAACGTGAGTCCACTTGCAGAAAACATGTCCGCCATTTCCACCGACATACCTCCCCCCGGCACGACCGTGCACGTCCGCCGACCTTTTGGAAATCCGGAATATGTCAAGTTTGTGAGAAAATGGGACATGTCGAAAAATTCTTGTGCGTTTTTAACGGCAATGACATTTACCTGCTTAAAGGCACCATCATAGATCTCCTGCGCTCCAGCCATTGCACCAGTATGAGAACGACATTCAATGGCACCGATCTCAGTCCTTCCTCCCTTGAAAATGATCACGGGCTTTTTCTCGCTAACTCGTTCCAAGTTTTCAAGAAACTTGCGGCCTTTTTCTCGAGTTTGGACACTCTCCAGGTAAAAACCAATAACCCGGGTTTTTGGATCGAGCTCGAAAAAGTTAATGAAGTCATTCATGTCCAAATCTATCATGTTTCCAACACTAACACCCAAGTTTATGCCCAATCCACGTTTTTCTGCATATTCAATCGTCCGATGGGCAAAACCACCAGATTGCGTGAAAAAAGAAAAGCCGGGATGCGCGCCCGTGTGAAGTCGGTCTATGGTCATGTTGAAATTTAAATCAATTTGGGAATTCAATGGACCAAAACAATTGGGACCAATCACCCGCGTTGTCTTGTCTTCTTCCAGTATCTTCTTAATTTCCTCGGAGTATTTCATTCCTCTTTTTCCCACTTCAGAAAAACCGGAAGTATAAATGACCATGAATCTTGCCTTTGCCTCGATGCACTCCCGTAATAAATCTGGTGTCAAGTTGGCACGAATTGCACAAAGAACAATATCGACCCGTTCGGGAATGGATTTCACGTCCTTGTAACACGTCCACATGTCCCAGAAAACTTTTCCTTCGTGTTTAGGATTGACAGGATAAATTTTCGGATCTCTCTTGACGCCATAACCATACTTCTTATAAGCATCTAAATAAATCGAGATTCCCCAATTCACAGAAAGTCTAGCACCAACTACGGCAATACTCTTCGGAAAGAATAGGGAATAAAGGAAATGCTTCGATAATTCATCACGATATTTGTTATCATCGTCGAGATTCGGCAATAAATTCCACCTGACTTGGAGCTCTTATTTGCCATCACAGGAAAGATTTTCTATTTTAATCTATGGTTTAATAATGGATTTCGAATGAGACATTAAATAGAATAAGAAACGTGAAAAGAAAGCATTAAATTCACATCGGTTTATACATGTATATCTAATAATATCACCATTAGTTTATCATGACCACCACATCCTGTAATGATCGGGGAATCAAGCATGAACTCCACAGGCAATTCCAAAAAAAACGAGATTCTGAGAGAAATGGGCTTGATCAATTATAAAAATAAGATTGAATTTTTTGATGAAGATGGTTTTGAACAGCTTGAGAAGTTTCTTACAAGACATGGTTATTCTCTGAACTGCCTTGGAAGAATCGAGCGGGCTCCTGAAGAATGGGGAAAAGGACTCTGTGATATTTATGAAGAATGGCTGATCATTGATTTGATAAGTTCTTCCGAAGCAATAAAAATCATCGTTCAAGATCAGAAACTCATTTCACAATGCATTTACTTGCTTAGATTGGACGAATACGTGATAATCTCAAGCGATGAATACATTTATCACGAGCTTTACCACGTAAAAGATTCACTCCATCATCCCGAACTGAAACTTTACAAGAAGCGATTTTTAGATGGATTGGATTCAACCATCGAGAACCGCCAGATCATCGCAGATGCAGTTTTGGACACGATTCTCGATTACACGATCGATACAAGGTTAAAAAATGAAAAACAATTGGATTATAAGAAAAGATATGAACAAAAGATGAACAAGATGCTTGAACTCCGCTGGAATTTTCCCCTTGCAATGAGTTTTGAAATCTTCATATTATCAGAAGGCAAAATTCCGGAAAAAATAGCGAATAATCCATCAATTTTTTGGCCTTTGGAATTGTTATATCAAGATGAGAAACTGCAGGAGTTCCTACGAACAATCCGCGGTAATTTTCTTTTTGATCCTCTTCTTGAAGACTTGATTTGCATGATAAACCGCCTTCGGGAAAACTTGCGAAAATGAAAAAAGAGAATCATGAACTAATGCACAAATGAATTCATGAACAAAACATATATAAAACTCACAGATCAATACATAATTAATATCATGGATTGATCCATGGATCAAGTCTTCAAAAATGCAATAGGTCGCATTTTTTTAAGGGACAAAAATCCGTGATCGTTCCAAGTCAGTGCAAAAGGAAACCGAGGTAGGAGTAAAATGATGCACGTCAAAATCTTGAATGAAAAGTTCGTAAAAGAACATGTCCGAGCTGCTCATGCATATTATGAAAAATACAAATTAGATCCAAACTTTTCAGTAATTGCCATTGATTACGTGATTCGGTACATTAAGGTCATCATGCCTGCCATTCCTCGAGACACGGAGGTATTATATGCGGCAGCTTATTTCATAGCACTTAAACATCCTTTTAGCTACCCAAATTATCATACAAAAGAGAGCCATGCAAGGAAATTTGGCATCAAGGTTTCAAGCCTTAGCTGGTACGTACAACGGATTTTGGAGGATATTAATTTTATAAGGCTTCATGACGATCAGGCTCGTCCATATTATATTGATTCTAATAGCTTAATCTCCGCAGTTCTTCATTCCATCACTTCTGCGTCTCTACATGAACACCTGATAAAAACAATCGTGAATGAAACCCTTCCCGATGTCTTTGAGGTTCAAGAAAAAGTCATTAGCACGTTAATTGAAAATTTGAGAATAATTCCTGAGGTCTTCAGGAGAGAATTACAATTTTACGTCCACGACCTCATCAAGGATCAGATCACGGCATTTAATGGATGAAAGGAGACAATATAGGTGTCCAATGCCATTAAGCTCAAAAAACAGATATTGAAGGATACCATTAGACTGCTCTTAAAGTGCAGAGAAAGGAACGATTCATTCGTGACGGTTCGAAAATTGCGCCGTCTCTTAGAACGAACTGAAAAATATCAACAATGCACTACCAATTATTTGTCCAATCGCGTTGCAATGAGTCTTGATTGGTTGAAGAATTATGATTACATCGAACAGCACGAAGAAAACATCCCAAAAAGGTATTTCATTCCAGATCGATTTGAAGACAAAGTTCGTGTCTTATTAACAATGAGTGATGTGTTCTCATGATCACGTGATTTTTCAGAAATCATTCCCATGTTCTTCTAATAAAAAGATCACGAAACTAAATAAATGAACGATGAATTAAATCTTTTTAATTTTCTTTGGCATTGTCGAGGAAGATTCATTTTCCAATATTTTATCGAAATCGACCCATTCCTTTCCATCTACATAAATTTTCTTAGGTTTCACGTACTTGTGTGTCGTGAGCTTTTCGAATTTTGAAAAGGATATGAATTGCTTTTTTTTCTCTAATTCCTCTTCAGACTCCTTAGGAGCATCATGAGGCATGAGACTTTCACGCACGGCAGGATTCAAAACCGTTGAAGCACGAATGATGAATTCCCGAACTTCTATTTCAGTTAAATTAAATTTCGTGGCTAACCACTCACAGGTTGCACCCAACTGATAAAAACGCTTTAATAGGTTTGCCAATTTATTCCTATAATTCAAAAATGCATTCTCACAGTTTTCACTGCAAAACCGTTGACTTCTCTTTTGCAATTGTTTTCCGCAAACCAAACACTCGGGTTTTATCTTCCGACCCATCTCTCCAACCAGACATTCAACTCAATTCTTAATCATAAACCTTGGTAAACGAATGAATATTTATTTTTAAAATTCTTCGATTTACATCAGATCTTTAAAAATAAGATGAAGAATTACATTTTAATTCGATCTTGCGTGATATCAAACCTGCAACGTCAAATAACAACGATTCTGTTATATTGGTTTAAAATCAGTCCTCCTAATACCACGTGTGTAAACAATTTGGTTACAAATTGGATAAAATTGCAAGTAAGATTTATCAGTAAGAATCTCTTACTTTTAAGTATGAATATTAGTAAGGTTAGTAAAAAAGGACAGATAGTCATTCCACGTGAAATAAGAGAAAAATACAATATAAAAGCGGGAGACGTACTCTTATTTAGAATGGAAGGCGAAAAAATCATCATCGAAGTTTCACGAGAAAATATGAAAGATATATTAAAAGAAGGGAAGCCATTAGAGCCAAGCATAGAATTCCAGAAAAAACTTAGAGATGAGTGGGAATGAAAATAAGCCTCGACACCAATATCTTCATTGCAATAAAAAATAGGGAAAAGGGATTTCAATATTGCGAACGAATTCTTGATGCAATCGATGATGGCTCTATAGAATGCGTCGAATCCACGATAATTCTTGCAGAAGTACTTGTAGGCTTTTATAAAAACAAAGAAAAAAGAGAAGCGGAAAAGTTCATGAATCATTTCATGCAAGTCTATCAAGTCATTCCAGTGGTTGCAGATATTTCTAGAGAAGCTGCAAGAATAAGAAGTGAAAATAACATCAAACTTCCTGATGCCATAATTATAGCAACAGTAAAATCAGCTGACGCATTGTATTTAATTACAAATGACAATAGAGTTTATAATTTAGAAGAAATTCAAGTAATGACACCCCGTGAATTTGTGGAAAAACATCTTGAATGATTTTTCTCGTAATTTTTCAATTCTCATTCAGTAACAGAATTTGTTGTTTTTCGAGCAAACGATTTAAATAGGAATTGCAAGCATAATTTAGACATCTAAATAATAAATTGCGATTTTGGTAAAGTGTAGTTCTCAGATCGGTAGATTTCGGAAGAAAAAAGTACAAAAATCGGAAAAAAAAACAAGAATTGCTCGCACTTTGAGATTTATATTAATAACCAGACATGAGTAGTAGATCAGAATTACATGTAAATATATGATCATGTTTTGTAGATAATTTTTGGAAATTATTTACAATAAAAATATATATAGACGACTGGATCAAATCCAATGGTATGATTTAATGTACTAATTTCAGGAACAAGAAAAGATTATTTGAATCATTCCCTTGAGAATTCACTTGAAGAAACCCCCTCTAGGGCGAGAAATATATCAAGTAAGAAAAATTCAAGTAAAGAAGGTTGAATAAAAATGGCAGAATTAAGAACCGACGTATCGAATAATGAGCGTATCGTCTGTCCAGAATGCGGTAATGATACGGACATTGTGAACGATGTTAACCGAGGGGAGATAATTTGTGGGAATTGTGGGATTGTGATTGATCAGCGCGTGATTGATCAAGGTCCTGAATGGAGGGCGTTCACGTCAGATGAGCGAGATAAGAGGAGTAGAGTAGGGTCCCCCACTAGCTATACGATCCACGATAAAGGTCTTTCGACAATGATCGATTGGCACGACAAGGACATTTATGGCAAGAAATTACCTCCAAAGACCCGAGCTGCTGTGTATCGAATGCGAAAATGGCAGATTCGCACGCGAGTGCATTCAAGCATCGCACGTAATCTAGCTCAAGCAATGGCAGAACTAGATCGCCTGAGCTCCCAATTAGGGATTCCAAAAGGCGTGAAAGAAACCTCCGCCGTAATGTATCGGAGAGCAATTGAACGGAGACTAATTCGTGGGAGAAGCATTGAAGCGATGGTCGCTGCTTCAGTTTATGCGGCATGTAGAATTCGAAAAGTTCCCCGAACACTAGATGAACTTGCAAAATTTACTCGCGTCAGCAAGAAAGAATTGGGACGTTCATATCGTCTCATGATACAAAAATTGGGCATAAGCATTCCAACTGCAAACGCTAAGGATTTCATCTCCAGATTTGGAGCAGATCTTGAGCTTTCGGGACGCATTCAAAAGAAAGCCTGTGAACTTATTGATCTTGCAACCCAAAAAGGAATAACTGCTGGAAAAGATCCAACAGGTTTGGCAGCCGCCGCAATTTATATTGTTGGAATTCTTGAAGGCGAGCGACGCACGCAACGCAAGATTGCAGAAGTTGCACACGTGACCGAAGTGACGATTCGGAACCGCTACAAGGAACTCATTAAGAAACTGCGCATCTCCGTTGAAGTTTAGAGGTCTAAAAACTTCAATTTATTTTTTCTAAATTTTACAAAATTAGTGGCTAGAAATAAGAAAGAAAAAATTTCCTTGTTTCTATTTTACAGAATCTTTTATGAGCAGATAGCACAAGCTACCGAAGGTTTTATCGACATTTTCGCCAGACTTTGCAGATGTTTCTATATATGGGATGTTCAAAGCTTCGGCTTTTGCCTTTCCTTCTTCGATTGTAACAACACGGTTCGGTAGGTCTATTTTATTTCCCACGAGAATGAGGGCAAAGTTCTTTGTTGATTTTCGAATGTCCTCGATCTCACTGACCCATGAATCAATATTCTCAAAGGTATCCCGACGTGTCACGTCATAAACCAAGCATCCACATTGCGCTCCGCCAAGGTATTTCTGCCGTACTTTTAGAAACATCTTTTGACCTGCAAGATCCCAAAGGTTTAAAGTCACGGAAACAGCATCGGAAAGTTGATATTGCTTTGTTAAAATGCCGACCCCAATCGTGGATTTATAGTCCTCTTTAAATGTTTTTTCAATGAATCGCCTTATTAAACTTGTTTTTCCAACAGCACCGTCGCCTAAAATTACCATTTTAAAATGAAATTTTTGAGGTTCAGACATGGAAGGAAGATCTAGAAGAACATCTTCATTGCCTAAGTCTATGATTTGCTGAATCTTCTCAGCAACGATATAGGTCCAAGGCTGAACTTTATCGGTATCGGCATCAACATCAGTCAATGTGGTTAAAACGGCAGATTTGCCGCATAATGTAAAAATAAACTTTCCATTTTCAGTTTCAATCACGGCACCAAGATGTTGTGTCCCCTCAGAAAATTCCTTGTTTATCCGCTGGCTGGCATCATTGAGCATGGCACTACAAGCAGCTACGGCCATTTCATCGTTTTCTTCTTTCATTGAGCTTGACATCGGCAAACCATCATGGTCATATACAGCGACCGCAATTATCGAAGGAACTCGAGTAATATAATTCTTCAAGAGAGTATCCAATTTCTCTGCAACTGTTGGCATGAAAAACCCTTCAGTCCCATTATCTCATTCGAGTTATTACGAATTATTTCTTGTATTTATTACGACAAGACATGTTATTATCGTTCTATCTATAAAAGCCTTCATTAACTAATTTGATTAATGCTTTAAAAATTTACCATCACGACTTACTGAGTATCACACATCATCTCATTAAATATCAGGAATTAGCTACTAAGAGAAAATAATAAAACGAATTTCAAAAATACTTTATCAACTTCAATTTTGAATTGCTAAAAAAAGACTTATAACGGTAGGTGTAATTATTGGAGAAATATGATGTAATTGTTGTCGGCGGTGGACCGGGTGGTTCAATTGCCGGCAAGGTTTCAGCCGAAAAAGGATTAAAAACCATAATTTTTGAACGAGGTAAAAAATGCGGAGAAAAAAATGCGTCAGGCGTCGGACTCGTGCCAAAAATATGGCGAGATTTTCCTGACATCATGAAAAACATGGACTTACCAAGTCAGAGAATTTCAAGGATGAGCACGGTTCATCTTTGTGATAAGAAAGGTGAAATCATAACAGAGTTTGCATGGACGCCGTCCCAATTGAACGACTATAAAGAAGGACGTGAGTTTATGGTCGTGATGGTATATCGGTCCCAATTTGACCATTGGTTGTCAGAAATCGCGGTAGAAGCAGGTGCCGAACTCAAGACTTCGACGTTAATCACGGACGTTCTGAGGGATGGAGATGGCAAGATCATTGGAGTCATAGATGAAAACGGAAATAAATATAAGGGCGTGGTGATCGCAGCAGACGGTGCGGTTTCAACAATAGCCCATAAATCAGGTTTGCGCTCCAAATTCGGTCCAAATCAAACGACCTTGGTTGTAAATTATGATTTTGAAGCACCTGAAAAGAAGATTGATGAGTTCATTGGAGACAATTGCTTGCATAATTGGTTTAGTCCCTTATATCCAGGAGCATTTAATTTCTTTAAGAAAGATGGATTCCATATTGGATTGGGACAATGGTATGGAGCTCTGGACAAAAATCTCTTGTCTTATCTGAATACAGCCATTAAAACTCCTGCAATGTCAAGGATGATAAAGAAATTAGAAGCAAAACCAAGAGAAGTTCACGCTCACGCATTACCGTGGTTACAATTTCCTAAAAACACGTATGCAGAAAATGTCATGTTAATAGGGGATGCTGCAGGTTTTCCATGTCCACTAGAAGCGGAAGGAATTTGGCACGCAATGTATTCGGGACGACTGGCCGCTTTGAATGCCGCAGAAGCCATTGATAAAAACGATTTTTCAAAAGCCCAAATGAAAAAATATGAAGACGCATGGATTGATTCACCACTTGGAGAAGAATTCGCCGCAGGAAAAGAACTTCAAGAATTCTGGGCTGGAATGTCCTTCAATCCTGTAAACATGGGTAAGAGCATTCCATTCGCAAACAACATGTTAAATTTGTTCACGGGAGCAACTTCACACGTTGACATGGCTAGCAAGATCGTGAAAGACTTTCGAGACAATTCATCAGAATACATACCATTGCTACGGAGATTCATAATGCCATTTTTCGCACGCATTTTCGAGGAAGAACTATCGGACTATTCATCCTTATTGCCATTATTGGAAAAAATGATGCCAAAAAAAAGTAACAGGAGGAGAAATTAATGGGAGTTCCATATGAGCAATTAATCCATAAGGAAGGAGATCCGGGAGACTTCATAAAAGTAGAGCGTGAGAAATGCATCGCTTGCAAGAAATGCTTGATTGCTTGTCCACTCAACCTATGGTACATGGACGATGGTAAAGCAAACATTAGAGAAAAATATAAAGAGATTTGTTTGGAATGTGCAAGTTGCTGGCAAGTCTGCGATTATGGTGCAATTATATTCAATTATCCTAAAGGCGGTACTGGAGTCGTCTTCAAGCACGGCTAATTTTTTCTTTTTATTTTTTCTTTTTTTTCGCCAACTCTTCACTGGTTGAAATGAAAAAACCAGAATCAGCCGTATTTTTAGGATCGAATGTTTCCTTGATCTTCCGAAGCCAAACATTATAATTGCACACGTGGGGACCCCAAGCATCGTGTAATTCGTCTCCTTCTATGAAGAAAGGTATGTTAAAGCATTCTTTTAATGAAAGTTCGTCAGTATCCTTGAAATAGTCCACCATTGCTTGGACTGATTCGAGGTCATTAACGTTATACATTGTTGGCATTTCGGCGTGGGCATAATGACCGTGTTCATATGTTGTAATCCAATGGCTTTCTCCTTCATCTTCAGGCAAGAGGTGACTCTTGGTGTATTTCTTCTTGACAGGAATGTTCAACTTCACCATTTGATAACTTAGTCCAATTGAATCGATTCCGCCAAAAGTCGTTTGGAATGATCCACTGGCCAAAAAGCCATGAAATCCCATCATGTTGCGCAGTGCCTCGCTATATGCACTTGATCCTGGTATTAGTTTCTTTTTTGCAATCATGTCCTTGCCTTTCGTTTCTTCAATTAACTTCGCCATTACTTTTCTCTTGTATTCAAATTCACGTTTTGTCCTGCCGCAAATTAATAGGACAAGCGGTTTGCGAAAAGCAACGGTCTTCGTTGCAAGTGACATCAATTCGGCTTTATTCTTTGAGAAAAGTGCAGCCAATGCCAAGTTGGAAGTACTCCATAACATGAAGGCGATTCCTTCTTCAGAGATGCGATACATTGCATTTTCTAAAGCATCGAAATCCCTGTAAGCCAAAATATAAAATTCCATATAATTGGGAACTTCAAATTGGTAATCAGGCGTGACGCCAGAAAGGTTCCATTTAGGTTCGCATGGATATGGATATAACTTGATGGCCACAGCCGTGAATACACCTAAACCACTTTTTGTTCCTGATTGTCCACGCATTACACCCCGCAAGCTAATGCCCGGTCCATCTCCACAATACCAGTCAGGATCGGTTTCGAACCCTAAAGAACCGAGTCTTAAAAGTTCTCCATTTGGAAGGACCCACTCGGTGCCCAAAACATTTCGTCCCGAAAATCCCGTGCTTTCAGAAGTAAAACCGGGACCGCACATCGAAGTCGAGCTGGCAAGAGGAGAGACCATTGGACCTGCTCCAGGCATATGACAATTAAGATCCATTTTTATGAGCTCTGCTTGTAACTGGGCTCCAGTAACGTAGGGTTCGACTACAGCATACATGTTTTTTGGGTCAATTCTGCGAATCTTGGACATGCGTTTTAAATCTATCACGATTACGTCATCAGATGATACGTTATTCCATTGTCCCAAACCCGTGCTGTGTGCCTTGAACTTCAGACCGACTTCGTTTATCAACTTCAAGATTTTTTGGACTTCTTCAGTGCTTTCAGGCAAAATAATTGCAATGGGAACATGTGTGAACATAGAGGGTTCATTTCCCTCTCTTAAATTGAGAGTATCATTTCCCCAATTAAATGCGTAAGTATTGGTTATGACGGGATCCTTTGATACGTTCTTTTCGCCCACAATATTTACGAATTGTTCATATACTTCGTTACTTAATTCCATTTTGCTCACTCCTGACCTCACATTGCTTTCTCTATCAATTCAATCAAGTCGTAGAATTTCATGTTTGATTGCAGGGCTTCAATGCCTTCAACGAGATTAGTCTTACAGAAGGGACAACAGGATACGAGAGTTGATGCAGTCGTGGCAATGGCTTCTTCAATCCGTCGTTTGGAAGTATTTATTGCAAACTCGGGAAATTGGGCTTTTACACCACCACCTGCCCCACAGCAATAGGCGAAATCCTTGTTTCGTTCCATCTCAATGAGTGTTATGCCAGGAATCTGCTTTAATACATTTCGAGGCGCATCATAACAGCCGTATGTTCCTTGTCGCTTTGGTTTGGGTGGTATCGCCATCTTTATTCGCGGAATTACCTCCACTTCTTTTCCTTCCCACTTTGGAAAGGGTTCTGATCCACGGCCAAGATGGCAGGGATCGTGATAAGTCAGCGTTAAATTGACCTCTTTTGAGAACTTTATCTTTCCTTCATCAAGCAGTTTTTCAAGTAATTCAGAAGTGTGTAATACTTTAAAAGGCAAGTCTTCACCCATGACTTTTGGATATTCAGCCTTGAACATTGCATAGCAACCCGCACAGCTAGTCACCAATGTTTTTATTCCTTTCTTCTTGATTTCTTCTACATTCTTTTTCATGATTTCTCTTGCCTTGTCCACTTCACCAACTCTATAAACTGGAGAGCTACAACAAATTTCAGGATTTAAAAGCGTGAACTCTACGCCAACCTTGTCGAACACGCGTACCGTCGATTGTGCAAGTTCCTTCCTCCGGTATGAAGAAGTACATCCTACAAAGTAGCCAATATCAGCACTATCTTGGATTTCCACATCGTTGGGAAGCCATTTTAGGCGCTCTTCAGCAGGTTCTCCATAAGGATTGTCACATTTTAAAGTATTTTCTACATATTTCTTCTGATTTGGAAGTGGTCCGTATCCTTTTTTCACCAGTTCTTCCCTTAGCTCTTGAATTACTTCTAACGGTTCCAAGTCGTTCAAGTACTTGCAAGAAACATCACATCCCCCGCACTCCGTGCAAGCATAGACAACTTCCAATAATTTCTCATTATACGGAATCCTTTCAGAAATCAAAGCCAAGGCAGTTATCAATCGTCCTCCACCGGAATAATTATGAAAATTGAATTCCTCGATTGAAGGACAGATGCTTGCAAACTTTTGACTCTTAATTTGAATTTGCGGAATCCACTTGCACAATGAGCAGCGGATGCACCTTTCCATTATATCTCTGTATTTTTCTAATCCTTCTGATGCCATTCTCATGCTTCCTCCTTGAAACAAAGCACGCCTGGACTTAAGACGGCGTTGGGGTCAAAAATTTTTTTCACTTTTTTCATTGAATCAACAATTAGTGGTTGAATTTTAGGATAGACCATGTCTGCCCAGATTCCATAAGGACGATTGAAAAATGCACCATTCTCGATCAATGCTTGACTGGCAGTCTTGAATGAATTCAGAGTGACTTCTCGAGCACTCGCATCATCAGGATTGAAATACAGATCAAACTCACAATGCACGTTGCAACCCTGGACAGTTGGTTGGATGTAAACACCCATATCTGATGTATTGAATTTCTCTTTTGAAACAGCATCCCACGTGATCTTCTTATATTTTGGCGTTTTATCCAGTGTTGAAATGAAAAATATATCGCTACAACCACCTTTGTATTTCAGACGCCAAGGAACAGGAGATGCTTCTTCTAGAATTACTTTTACTTTGTCGTCGGAAATGCCGGATAATTCAGTCTTTAATTCGACTCCGAACTTTGCAGCATATTCTGAAATATCCCCTTCTTGCCATTCTATCTTTTCTCGTGCTAGCTCCCCAATGCCTGTTAACGAAATGAGACCAATCCATTCAGGCAATTTATCTCTTAATTTTTCAATGCCTGCTTGATCTTCTTCAAGTAAGACTGCAAGATTTAAGTTATTCACGATAAACATCTCATCTGCAAGTCTAAATTTGAGAAGCTCGTAAATTAAATCATAATTGGCTTCCAACGTGTCAGAAGTAACGAAGAAAGTCTTTCGTTCATCAATTGCACGTTGGACTTTCAAAGTAGCCCATGTAACGAGTGCAATTGAACCCTGAGCACCTTGCACTATCCGATAAGGACTGAATTGAGCGGGTCCCATTGGATTTTTCTGTGCACCACCTGCTTCCTTTTGCTGAGTTAGATTTCCAGGACCAGCTGCTGCACCAGTTCGGAACATGTTTCCAGTTCCAAATACAACTTCTAAGCATAGAAGGGGATCAGAAATGTCCCAATGATGCTTGGGAATTATCACCGGTTCCCGATCTAAAGCCGCACCCACGACAGATTTTTTCGCATAAGGATATAAGGGTAAATGAGGTCGTAAACCCGCTTTTTTGACAGCGTCTATAAACTCCGCAAAATTCACACCAGATTCTAACATGACACCTCGATTCTTGACATCTATATTCAAGATCTTCTTCATTTTCGTAAAATCAACGATGATAGTGCCTTCCTTTTTTGGAACACTCGTTCCGTGAAATCGCGGAGGTTCAGAACTTGTAGGAACCAAAGATAATGACAAATTGTTTGCCAATTGAACCAATTGCTGAACTTCTTTGATATTTTCGGGCCAAACTACGCATCTAGGCATCATCGGCTCGCAAAATCCCAAACTTGCGTCCGATTTATACTGCTCCAGAATTGCTGGTTCATTTGAAACATTTTCATCTTTAAAAATGGATTTTAACTTTGAAATGATATCATCTACCAATGCATCAATCTCCTTTTAATTCATGATGACAAAATAATCTAAAGAGCAAGATTTTTTCCTTTTTTTAAAATCTCATCATTTACTTGTCAGATTTCAAACTTAATTTTGCAGAATTCTATCAAATCTCATTTAAAAAATATATCTTGATTTATCGAACAGCTTATCATTGATTGTCGCAAGTCAAATATTTAAAAAATCTAAAGTCTAGAATATATTATATTCATTTATTTTTGGGAGTTGGTTATTTGACAAATGACATGATTTTTGACGACCTCGACGAGAAAATGACAGATTTCAAATCATTTGGAGTTCATCTTCTCTTGCCTTTGATCTTAACGCTGTTTTTCATTCAGGCACTTCGTGTCTACGTGCCGGGTGTCTATATTTCGATCTTCCACGTCGTTTTTCAAGATCCGGGTTGGATGTCATCGCTATTCATTCTCGTGACCATTGTTTTCTTCTTCATTCCGTGCATCACGAATTTCCTATGCAAGAAGTTCTCACCAAAGAAAATAGCATTGATTTCTATCATTGCCATCGTTATCCTGCGCGTTCTAATGGCAATTCCGTTGCCTTCTCTTCCATTTGATCTCGTTGCTCCGGGTTTCCCTGCGACATTCGAGACAGTTTTGGCTTCGCTCATCATCATGTTCTATGGCTTTTTCTTGGGAGCTTTTCTTGGAAATGGTGTCCAAACAAATTCATCTTTAACGGGAAAAACTCAACTTAACTTCTTTTCGATCGCTATGATTGGAGCATTTCTCACGGACATGATCCTGCGAACTTTTGGTGTCACGTTGGATCCAACGTTACTCACTTGGCCACTCATTCCTTCATTATGGTTCATATTTCAATATTTGGGCATCGTCATCCAAATCCCTCTTGCACTCGTTGTTTTGTTCATTGCGTGGAAGTATTTAGATCTTTCTTTTGAGAATCAAGAGATCCCTCCTGATGACAAGTCTACGGGACGAAGTAAAAATCTCATGATAGTGCTTTCGTTGAGCCTGGCATTTTTCCTCTATCTCGAAACAAACCTCTTGTTATATCCAAACACGATTGCCCAGTACACTGGTACCAATTATGCCATGATTAACCCAATCGTCATCATCGCAACAGCAGTAAGCCTGATTCTTCTTCTTTTCGTTTCGGACAAGATCATTCTCAATAAGATTTTCATCATCGTGATCAATGCCATTCTATTGGTCGCTCTCGTGTTGATGCTATTCGTGGGTTCTCTTTTATCATACGGAGGAGCGATTTTCATTGCCATTTCACAGGTATTTTTCTTCATTGATTTCTATCTCGTCATTCGATTTCTCGGAACGTATCAATTTCGATGGAACAAGATAAAAGCGATTTCTAACGCCTACGCGCTTAACATTGGTATCATGATACTGTTTGATTTTCTATATGATTTCACGACGGACCATGCTTTTACAATTTCTGCCTTTCGATACCTGGGTCCTCATCTCCTGACCATTGGAGGCATTTTCATGGTTGCTTTGAGCATTTTAATAATCTATCTCAACAAGGAGGAGAAATCATCATGAACAGGAATTTTAAGCTGATCTTGGTCTTATTGATCATATTAGGGATACCGATCATCTCAACGATTTCTGTATCAACAGTACTGATGCTTTCTCCGCCACCGCAAGAGTCGGATGGAACGATCGTCTTCTTAACATATAATCTCCACTTTGGTGTAGGAATGGATGATCGCCTAGATCTGGAGAGACTCGCGCAGAACATCCTTACAGCCAATCCTGATATCGTGGGACTCCAAGAAGTTGAGAACGGGCGTATAACATCCCAAGGCATTGACATGGCATACTGGTTCGCCAAGCGTCTAGGAATGTACTACTATTATTATCCGGCAGTCAATGAAGAGGCATTTGGCGTGGCACTTCTGAGCAAGTATCCCATCGTTGCTGTAAAGGGATACGACTTGACAAGCGAGGAATTGGAACGTGTAATGGTGCACGGAGTCATACGTGCCAATTCAACATTAACGGTGAACGTATTCGTGGTACATCTTGGTCTTGAGGACGAAAATACGACGAGACAGATTCAAGAGATTCTTGCAGTAACAGATTCCGTTACAGGACCAAAAGTCCTCATGGGAGATTTTAATCTCAATGATACTACGAATCAAATCGGGAATGTAACGTTAAAATTTGACGATACTGCAGCTCAATGGGCGGGAAATTCTTCCACGACATTGGGAGATACATTCCCATCATTTCCTGCTCCAGAAGCAGGCAATAGAATTGACTACATCTTTGCAAGTGGGTATTCAGCCATTGTGAACAGCAGAGTCCTGTCGGATTTCATACCCGGCATCCACACGGCAGCGGAATTTGGTTCTGATCACCTACCCGTTACGACGACTCTTCGTTTCTAACTTTCCCTTCTTTTTTTTAGTCTTTCATGATCATTCGGTTTTTAGAGAATCTTTTAATTGCCAACCAATCTACTTGTCATCAATGAATTCGAAGAGATGGACACGAAAACTCAAAGGAGAGTTTTATACTAAGCCTCATGTAGTAGATTTCATCGTGCAAAATACTGTTGATGCGTGTATAAACAATCAAGCCCATCTTTTGAAGCAACATGCAAGAAAAAATAATGTAAAAAATATGGGAAAAACGCTTGAAACCGTGTTGAACGTTAAGATCTTGGACCCCGCCTGTGGTGATGGTGTTTTTTTAGAAAGATGCTTGGCATCTTTTCAAAAATTCTATCAAACCTACAATCGAATTCTTGAAAATGGTAGATTTTCTTCTTTGATGCCAATAGAATTTCCGTATTTAACGGCACTTGTTAATAATATTCACGGTATAGACAATGATCCCGACGCGGTAATAGAATGCAAAAAAAGATTTAAAATATTCGAGGCAGGAAATGTTCCTGAAGCGATTGTAGAGAAAATCCTGGAGATGAATATAAAACAGGGTCATTCTTTAATTCCCGGCATTAATGGCTTGAATATTTCCGATCTTCCCAATGAAGGAAAATCGGTCATTATTCTGAGAAAACAGTTGAAAAACGTCCAGATCCACAACCAATTCGATGATTTCATAAAAATCCACGATGAATTATTGAAAAACAAGAAGATCATGAAAAAAAAATTGATTTCTCGGGTTTTAAAGGATGAATTTGATGCAGAAACTTCTTTTAATCCTTTTTTTTGGAATCTTGAATTTCCGGAGATAATAAATAGCGGTGGTTTTGATTTTATTGTTGGCAACCCGCCCTACATTCGCGTTCATAAACAAGATAAGCGCACAAAGAGCTTCTTGCAAAAAAATTACTTCGTTGCGAAATATGATTTTGATATTTATGTTTGTTTTATTGAGTTATCCTTGCATCTGTTGAAACAACACGGAATTTTATCTTTTATTACCTCAGATAAATTCCTTTCCCGGCGGTATGGAAAGAAGTTAAGAACTCTAATCTTAAATAATGCGATCTTGCAAGAATTCGTGGACATTTCTCGATGTCCCGATAGCTTTACGGTAAATACCTATCCCATCATCTTTCGACTGAAGAAAATGACCGGTGAAATAATCAAAACGTCAAATATCGTTTCGGTTTATAATAACGAGATCTTGATACATTGCGTGAAAAATTCAGCAGAAAGTGGTTTAAGGGCTTTAAAAGATAAAATTGGAACAGGAGACATCAGTAGTGGAACAATAAATCAGGAATTATTTTATGAGAATCCAAACATGGAATTTAGATTGAATTTCGGACCACTTACAAGCTTGATGAATGATAAGATTGATTCATTTCCAAAGTTGAAAAAAGTCGTTCAAAAACAACAGTTATATTGTGGTACACCCCGCGCGAAAGATTATCATGGCTGGAAGAAAAACATAGTTGAAAAACCAACAGTAAAACAGCCATCATTGAGATTTTTGGTCTGCAGGAACATAACCCCATATGCCATTAATTTTGGAATTCCTATTAATGCTTTTCATCAAAAATATTCAACACCCTATTTCATCTTTAGTGAAGATTCCATGACAACAGACCGATGGAAAAAATTTAAAACAGTCCCAAAAATCCTTATTCGAGGAAACGACACGCGCATTACCGCTGCACTCGATGACGAAGGTTCAGTATTCATTGGCATGTATGGCATGATTCAACGAGAATTTGACCCTCGATATTTAATCGGAATATTAAATTCGCGGTTAATAAATGCATATTTTTTTGATAGGAATCCTTCGATACGCATAAGAGGTAACTTTTTTTCAATAAATAGCTCGCACCTCTTTGACCTTCCCATTGTTTTACCTAATCGTGAACAAGAAATGCACCTTAGCCGGATGGTTCAGGAGATGATGACTATTTGTCAAGAAGAATATAAAACAGGCTTTAATGATGAAAAAACAATAATCTTGAAGTCTAAGATAGAATTGGACGAAGAAATTAATCAAGCAGTTTTTGATCTTTATGATATTTCCAATTCCGAACGAGAATTAATAAAAAAGACAATAAAAAACATTCCAAGAATGCAGATAAATGTTTAAAGGTTTATTAAGCAAATATTTAGCCATACAACGCCTTTCTCATCAAGTCTGCAGCTAGTTCTTTGATTTCTTCGACAGCGATATATCGATCATTCACGTCTGTTGCATTATGAATCTCATATACGGCCTTTTTTGCTCTTGAAATAAATTCTTCCAGTAATTTGGGATGAATGTCAGTAAGCATTGCATCATACCTGGCAAATGGAATGGCAGCCCGAAACGCTCCTGATCCGCCAACGATCCCTTGCCAATGAGTTACCAAAACATCAATTTCTTCAATTTGTTGCGAGATTACCAGCCAATCGAATAGCTGTTTAATGCGGACTTTTTTCTTTGCTTTTTCCATTATTTTGGTAATGCGATCGAGTCGTTCAGGATGTATTCTTTCGATAATGTCAAGCTCTTCAGCCAGATCATCAGGATTTATTTTCACCTTTTCCAACTTTTTACGAATGATTCCTAAGAATTTCTTTGCTTCTTCCTTACGTTTTTTCAGGAGCTCGCTGGCCTCACGAAGTGCTTCGTCAGTCGAAACCCGTTCGGGTTGTTCTTGAGTGTCTTCTTCAGTATCAGGGGGAGCAGATGGAAGAAAAGGGACTGGTTCAGGTTCGGAAATCCCATTCATGGGCGTGACAGGAGGGACTGGCTCATCGGGAATATCTGGATGAATTGTTCTTGGGGATGGAACGGCAACCACCCTATTACTTTCTTCAGGTGGAATGTATGGGGGAGGTCTTATTCCAAGTGCAATTTCTAAATGATTTAGCGACATCTGACTATATTCAATTAGTTTATTTATGTCTTTTTCGTCTCTAAGTCGTTTCTCGATTTCATTTCTCAAGTCATGACCGATGAAATCTCCGATTATTCCTGCCATTATCCCGGCAATGATGTCTTCTCTCTCATCATAAGCATCAGGCATTACAGAAACGCTAGCCGCCGCTTCTTGTAATTTTCGCAATATTTCATCCTGATTATCCGTAGAATTCAATATTTCTACAATATCTGACGGTGGCACGTTGGAATCTTGAAATAAATACCCAAAAATCAAATCTAAAGCATCAACAGAGAGAGTAAATAATTTCCGAGGATCAACCTGCCTGTTTAATTTTTCAGCAATAGCCGGAACGATGTCATTTTTAAGAGAAACTTCATAAGAATCCATTATTTCGACCTCGAGACGAATACATGTGGAAATCTATCGTGCAAACTTCACCTTCAAGTTGATGTGATTATAAATATCATGACTAAATATAAATTGAAAGTATTAATAAAATAAAAAATTTATTTCACAAGAGATCGTTAGCATCAGCATGCGATTGAAGTATATCAATGATTTAAACCATTACATTAAATTGTTTCAAAAATGTCCAAGAACACTTCATATACTTTTGGATCCTGCCTTGAATCAACTGCAGGTCATTCTTTTTTATGAAAAAAGAGAATTGCTAACGAATGATGAAATTTTTTTTCTTCCCATTACGTCTCGTCTGCAAAAAGATGAAAGAATTTCCTCTTTGTCCATAGATCTGCCATGTCAATTGTTATATTATTTTTAAACAAGAGCATAATGAAAAATAAGTCCAAAATCTGAAGATAAAAGTCTTTTAGATAATCAATATCTACAAAAGGAAAGTTCAATTCAAGATGATTATAGAGATCTATTCTCATTCCAATTATCTACATTAAAAAAAGTTTTGCCTGTAATTTGAAATTGCAATCCTATCCTTTCATGAAAATTGTGGAAAAAAAGCCCGGTATTACGGTATTAAATCAGAATCTAAAGAGCTAATTTCATTGTCGTTTATATTCTTATGAAACAATAATTGACCGCCTTTTTTTAATGCATAAACGTCATAAAACATACTATCTTCTCCAGC